>NZ_JBHVJX010000004.1:0-341044 GCF_042798755.1 Streptomyces sp. NPDC057743 | reverse complement strand
GAGACCCCGCTCTCGGTCGTCTACCAGCACGTCCAGGACATGCCGGTGCCGCCCTCCCAGGTCGCCGAGTCGGTGCCGCCGGAGCTGGACGGCCTGGTCATGCGGTCGCTGGCCAAGGACCCCGACGACCGTTTCCAGACCGCCGAGGAGATGCGCGGTCTGGTCCAGTACTCGTTGCAGATGCTGCACGAGCAGGGCGGCCACACCGGCACCTGGAACACCGGCCCGGTCGCGATGCCCGAGGGCGGCCACACCATGGCCCTGCGCGGCGGTGCCGCCGAGACCACCGTGCTCCCCCACCCCGACGCCGGGCAGACCACGGCGCAGCCGGTCGTGAGCCGCGGGATGCGGGACGACGACGGCGGTTACGAGGGCGGGTACCGGCAGTCCAAGGGCGGTCGCGGCAAGATCTGGCTGATCGCGGTGCTCGCGCTGGTCGCCATCGCGGCGGGCGTGGCCTTCGCGGTGAAGAACAGCGGCGACACCAGCCACACGCCGCCGAAGCCGTCGGTCTCCCACTCCACTTCGCCGTCGCCGTCCGACGACACCAGCCAGTCGCCGTCGGACGAGCCGAGCACCCCCGACACCTACCCGGGTGGTACCAGCGGCGGCGGGAACAACTACACCCACCGGCCGAGCCACCAGCCCAGCTCCCGGCCGTCGTCCGCGCCGCCCACCACCTCGTCCCCGTCCACGGAGCCGCCGACCGACACCACGGGCGGGACCAGCGGCGGTTCCAGCACGGGTGGCGACACCACCGGCGGTTCCAGCACGGGTGGCGACACCACCGGTGGCTCCAGCACCGGTGGCGACACCACGGGCGGTTCCAGCACCGGCGGCAAGACCACCGGCGGTTCCAGCACCGGCGGCACCCCGGGCACCAACGGCGGCACCGGCAGCACGCCCCTGGGCGGGACGACCGCCGGCTGACGGCGAAACGGGCTGACGCCCCGCGGGTCAGCCCGTGAACGCCCGCCGCACGGCGGGCAGTTCGCGGGTCCACCACACCGCCAGTGCGGCCGCCGCGGGGAACTGCGGATCGGTGCGCCGGTCGCCGAGCTGGTAGCGCCAGGTGAGCATCCAGAAGTCGTTCAACCGCTCCCACCACACCCGGTGGACGGCCGCGGCCAGCTCCTCGGGGCCGGCCCCGCACACGCTCCGGTAGGCGTCGGCGTACGCGGCGACCTTCGTCAGGTCCAGCGTTCCGCAGGGGCGGACGAAGAAGATCGCGGCGGCGCGCACCGCCTCCTCGGCGCGGGGCTGCACGCCCAGCCGGTCCCAGTCGACGATCGCGGCCGGTTCGGCGCCGCGGTAGAGCACGTTCAGCGGGTGGAAGTCCCCGTGCACCCAGCCCGCCGCCGGCTCCGCGCCGGGGGCCGGCCGGCGGTGCGCCTGCCGCTCCAACAGGGCCCGGCGCTCCAGGAGTCGGTGCTCGGCGAGCTCGTCGAAGCTGGTGCGCGGGCGGGCGCCGCGGGCCAGCGCCAGCAGTTCGTCGATCGTCTCGAAGGTCCGCTCCGGGTCGGCGGCGGCGTCCGCACCGGGCGGCCGGGGCGGCGTCGGCTCGTCGGCCATCACCCGATCCAACGTGGTGTGGACGAGCCCGAGCAGGGCGCCGAGCCGGCGCGACTGGCCGCAGGTCAGCGCGGTGCCGCTGAGGTGCCGGCCCTCGATCCACGGGTGCAGGGCGTAGCAGCGGCCGTCCAGGACGGTGAAGGTCCGGCCGTCCGTGCCGGTGACCGGCGGGGCGACCGGCAGGCCGTGGCCGGCCAGCCGGCGGGCGGCGCGGTGCTGGCGGGCGAGGGCGACGCGGTCGCCGTCGAGGTGGTGTTTGAGGAAGTAGCGGCCGCCGGTGGTGGCCAGGAAGTAGCCGTGGTTGAGCAGTCCCTCGGCGACGGGCTCGCAGGACAGCGGCGCCCCGGCACGGTCGTAGTGGCGCAACAGGGATCCGAGGGTGTCGCGGTCGGGCGTCGCCGCCGACCGGACTACAGATGAGCGCAGCACGCGCCAGATGTTAGATCAACTTCGCCCAGTGGAGTGGGTGTTCCGGAAAGCCTTACAGAGGGTGTGCAAATCCGAAGACCGGGACGTCCGTGAGGTGATGCAGCGTCACGAACTCCGGCGCGACCCGCAGGTAGACCGGATCGTACGGTACCCCGTCGGCCAGCCGCGGGGTGCGGCCGAACAACTCCCGTTCCCCCGCGGTCGGTTCGATGACCCGGGCGGTCCCGGTGCACTGCACGGACCAGGTGTCGCGGGCCCCGCCGACGTTGTCCGCCTCGTACGCGACGACGGTGCCGTCCAGCGCCCGGTGGTAGTCGTAGCCGCGGTGCAGCCGCAGGAGCAGCCGGCCGTCGACGACGAGGTGTCGGGTCACGGTGGTGAAGGGCAGCGCCCGCCGGCTGGCCGACACCCGACCGTAGGGGACCGTGCTGAGCAGCTCGATGGCACGGAAGACGTCGGTGGGCATGGCCTCCAGGGTGCCCGCCCGATGGGGCGTCGAATAGGGACGGCCGCCCCCGATCGACGGGACGTTGGTCCCTGTCGGCGGCCGCGGAATCATCGGCTCCGCGGCCCTGCCCGAGGGGTGTATGCGCTGCTCAGCGCCTTTCCGCCTGCCGCCGCGCGACATAGGCGGCGGCCTGTGAACGGCGTTCCATACCCAGCTTGGAAAGCAGGCTGGAAACGTAATTCTTGATCGTCTTTTCGGCGAGGTGAAGGCGTTCGCCGATTGCGCGATTGGTCAGTCCCTCGCCGATCAGGTCGAGGATCTTGCGTTCCTGTTCGGTGAGGCTCGCCAGCCGGTCGTCGCTCTTGGTGGCGTTGCCGTCGCGAAGCCGTTCCAGGACGCGGGCGGTGGCCACCGGGTCGAGCAGCGACTTTCCGGCCGCCACGTCCCGTACGGCGGAGAGGAGTTCGCTGCCCCGGATCGCCTTGAGGACATAACCGGACGCACCGGCCATGATCGCGTCGAAGAGGGCCTCGTCATCGGCGAACGAGGTGAGCATCAGGCACTTGATGTCCTCGTCCTGCGAACGGACCTCGCGGCAGACCTCGACGCCGCTGCCGTCCGGGAGCCGGACGTCCAGCACGGCCACGTCCGGACGCGTCGCCGGGATCCTGACCAGCGCATCGGCCGCGGTGCCGGCCTCGCCGACCACCTCGATGTCTTCCTCGACCGACAGCATTTCGTGGACACCCCGCCGGACCACTTCGTGGTCATCGAGCAGGAAAACAGTGATTTTTCCGTCTTCGCGCACCTTCCCAGTCTCACACATCAACTCTTCCCGTGCTCCAGGTCACCGATATAACGTGCCGTTGTCCCGGCGGCCTGCAACGCTGTGACCAGGAGTTGTTCCACCCCTTCGCGATTTACTTGGAAATCCAAGCAAAATCGCAGGTCAGCGCCATTTCCACTTCGGCTTTGACAATGGGTAACGTGCAATGAGCAGGCCACTCCGGGGCGCTTTGTTCCACCCGGATCCGGCCGCGTTCGCACACACCCCGTGCGCCGTATCGGATACCGGGTGAGCCGCAAACGGCCACCGGCGGACCCCGGGGGCCGGACAGACGGAGGAGCAGCACGTGACCGTGGAAGGCACTGCCGAGCGGAAAACCGCCCGCGGCGGCAGCAAGCGCACCACCGCCAAAAAGGCGACGACGAAAAAGGCGTCGCCGTCCAAGGTCAGGAACAGCGCCGGGCCGGACCAGGCGGAGCAGGACGAGCTCGTACAACTCCTGACCCCGGAAGGAATCCGGGTCGAGCACCCGGATTACGCGATCGACCTCACCGCCGAGGAACTGCGCGGGCTCTACCGCGACATGGTGCTCACCCGGCGGTTCGACGCCGAGGCGACCACCCTCCAGCGCCAGGGCGAACTGGGCCTGTGGGCCTCGCTGCTGGGCCAGGAGGCCGCCCAGATCGGCTCCGGCCGCGCGCTGCGCGACGACGACTACGTCTTCCCCACCTACCGGGAGCACGGCGTGGCCTGGTGCCGCGGCGTCGACCCGACCAACCTGCTGGGGATGTTCCGCGGCGTCAACCACGGCGGCTGGGACCCCAACAGCAACAACTTCCACCTCTACACCATCGTCATCGGTTCGCAGACGCTGCACGCGACCGGCTATGCGATGGGTGTGCAGAAGGACGGCGCCGATTCCGCGGTCATCGCGTACTTCGGTGACGGCGCCTCCAGCCAGGGCGACGTCGCCGAGTCCTTCACCTTCTCCGCGGTCTACAACGCCCCGGTCGTCTTCTTCTGCCAGAACAACCAGTGGGCGATCTCCGAGCGCACCGAGAAGCAGACCCGCGTCCCCCTCTACCAGCGCGCCCGCGGCTTCGGCTTCCCCGGCGTCCGGGTCGACGGCAACGACGTGCTGGCCTGTCTCGCGGTGACCAAGGCGGCGCTGGAGCGGGCGCGCACCGGCCAAGGCCCCATGCTCATCGAGGCGTTCACCTATCGGATGGGTGCCCACACCACCTCCGACGACCCGACGCGGTACCGCCCCGACGAGGAGACGCTGGCCTGGGAGGCCAAGGACCCGATCCTGCGGCTGCGGAAGTACCTGGAGGCTTCCGGGTTCGTCGACGACGCCTACCTCGCCGCGATCGAGGAGGAGAGCGACGTCCTGGGCAAGCGGGTCCGCGACGCCGTACGGGCGATGCCCGACCCGGATCACCTGGCGATCTTCGAGAACGTCTACGCCGACGGGCATGCGCTCGTCGATGAGGAGCGCGCGCAGTTCGCCGCCTACCAGGCGTCCTTCGCCGACGCCGACGCCGCCGCGGAGGGGAACTGACCATGGCCGTCCACGAGAAGATCACCATCGCCAAGGCGATCAACGCGTCGCTGCGGGCCTCCATGGAGGCCGACCCCAAGGTCCTCGTCATGGGTGAGGACGTCGGCAAGTTGGGCGGCGTCTTCCGCGTCACCGACGGCCTGCAGAAGGACTTCGGCGACGAGCGGGTGATCGACACCCCGCTCGCCGAGTCCGGCATCGTCGGCACCGCGATCGGTCTGGCCCTGCGCGGCTACCGTCCGGTCGTGGAGATCCAGTTCGACGGCTTCGTCTTCCCCGCCTACGACCAGATCGTCACCCAGCTCGCGAAGATGCACGCCCGGGCGCTGGGCAAGGTCAAGGTGCCGGTCGTCATCCGCATCCCGTACGCGGGCGGCATCGGCGCCGTCGAGCACCACTCCGAGTCGCCCGAGGCGCTGTTCGCGCACGTCGCGGGGCTCAAGATCGTCTCTCCGTCGAACTCCTCCGACGCCTACTGGATGCTCCAGCAGGCCATCGCCGGCGACGACCCGGTCATCTACTTCGAGCCCAAGCGCCGCTACCACGACAAGTCGCGCCTGGACACCGAGTCGATCCCGGACCCGCTGCACAAGGCGCGGATCACCCGGCCCGGCTCCGACCTCACGCTGGCCGCCTACGGCCCGATGGTGAAGGTCTGCGAGGACGTCGCCAAGGTCGCGGCCGAGGAGGGCAAGTCGGTCGAGGTCGTCGACCTGCGCTCGATCTCGCCGATCGACTTCGACACCGTGCAGTCCTCGGTGGAGAAGACCGGCCGGCTGGTCGTCGTCCACGAGGCACCGGTCTTCTTCGGTTCGGGTGCGGAGATCGCCGCCCGGATCACCGAGCGCTGCTTCTACCACCTGGAGGCTCCGGTGCTGCGGGTCGGCGGCTTCCACGCCCCTTATCCGCCGTCCAGGCTGGAAGACGAGTACCTTCCGGGACTGGACCGGGTGCTCGACGCCGTTGACCGCGCGTTGGCGTACTGAGGGTTGAGGGGAGTCGTGACCATGACTACAGGTACCGCCGGCGCCGCGAACGCGCAGCGCATCCGCGAGTTCAAGATGCCCGACGTGGGCGAGGGCCTCACCGAGGCCGAGATCCTCAAGTGGTACGTCGGGCCCGGTGACACCGTCACCGACGGCCAGGTCGTCTGCGAGGTGGAGACCGCCAAGGCCGCCGTCGAACTGCCCATTCCCTACGACGGGGTGGTGCACGCGGTGAACTTCGACGAGGGCACCACCGTCGACGTCGGCACCGTGATCATCGCCGTGGACACCGACCCGGGTGCCGGCCCCGTCCAGGGCCAGCCCGGTGCGGGCGAGGCGCCCGCCGAGGCCGCGGAGGAGGACGCCGAGCCGCAGGGCCGGCAGGCGGTGCTGGTCGGCTACGGCGCCGCGCCGTCCTCGACCAAGCGCCGGGCGCGCAAGGCGCAGCCGGGCGCGGGTGCGCAGCCCGCAACGCGCGTTCCGCAGGCGCCCGTTGGGGCCCCGTCGGAGCCGGTGACCGCCGGGCTCCAGGCGGAGCTGAACGGCCGGAGCGCGTCCGCTCCGGCCGCCGCCACGGTGGCCGTCGCGCCGCCGTCCTCAGCGCCCGCCGCCGCGGTGCCGACCGCCGGACGGCCGCTGGCCAAGCCCCCGGTCCGCAAGCTGGCCAAGGACCTGGGCATCGATCTGGCGATGGTCGTCCCGAGTGGGCCGGGTGGCGTCATCACCCGCGACGACGTTCACGCCGCGGCGGCGGAGGCGCAGGCGGCGCCGGTCGTCGCGCCGGCCGCGCCCGCGGTGGGCGCTCCGGCAGCGGCCGCGGTCGGTGGCTTCGACGCGGCCCGCGAGCGCCGGGTGCCCGTCAAGGGCGTGCGCAAGGCCACCGCGCAGGCGATGGTCGCCAGCGCCTTCACCGCGCCGCACGTCACGGAGTTCATCACCGTCGATGTGACCCGCACGATGAAGCTCGTCCAGGAGCTCAAGCAGGACCCGGACATGGCCGGGCTGCGGGTCAACCCGCTGCTGCTGCTCGCCAAGGCGTTCCTGGTCGCCCTCAAGCGCCACCCGGAGGCCAACGCCGCCTGGGACGAGGCGCATCAGGAGATCGTCTACAAGGACTACATCAACCTCGGGATCGCGGCGGCCACCCCGCGCGGCCTGATCGTCCCGAACATCAAGGACGCGGGCGCGAAGGCGCTGCCCCAGCTCGCCGCGGAACTGGGCGAGTTGGTGGCCACCGCGCGCGAGGGCAAGACCTCGCCGGCGGCGATGTCCGGCGGCACGGTCACCATCACCAACGTCGGCGTCTTCGGCGTCGACACCGGCACCCCGATCCTCAACCCCGGGGAGTCGGCGATCCTGGCCTTCGGTGCGATCAAGCTCCAGCCGTGGGTCCACAAGGGCAAGGTCAAGCCGCGGCAGGTCACCACGCTCGCGCTTTCCTTCGATCACCGCCTGATCGACGGCGAGTTGGGCTCCAAGCTGCTCGCGGACATCGCGGCGATCCTGGAGCGGCCCAAGCGCCTGATCACCTGGGGCTGAGCCCCAACGACGGCAGCAGGGGCGCCGTTTCACGTGAAACCGTCGGTGAGTTTCACGTGAAACGGCGCCCCGTTCTTGGTCGTTGGCGGCCGCCTCCGATCGGTCGCTCAGCCCCGGATGAGCTCGACCGCGCGGCTGAGGTGCGCCAACGGTCCGGTCGGGGCGGACGGGTCGACCTGCGTGGCGCCACGGGTCAGCGCGGCGCCCGCCCACACGGCGGCGACGATCAGCGCCAGCACGGTGGCGTTGCGGGTGCGGCGGCCGGTGTGCGTCCTGGTCTGCATGTCAACTCCCCTTGTCCGACGGGCCCTCTCGGTTCCCTGTCTCCATTCACCCATGGAATCCGGGCCGTTCCCTACGCGTCAGGTACGGATCCGCGTACGCCTTGAGGCGGACCCGAGTCCCCCGGAGGTCCCTCTTTCGTTAGCGCCGCGCATCGGTCGGAAAGGGTTTGCCGCCGTCGGCCGGGCTGTTTACGGTCGGCGGAATGAGGAGTCACACGATCATCCGTCGCTACCGGGGCGAGGATCAGGACGCGGTGTGCGACCTGTGGTCCCGGGCGGTGCGGCAGGCGCATCCGTTCATCGAGGGGGAGGGCGAGGGAGAACGGGCCCGGCTCCTCCGCGAGGTGTACCTGGTCCGGGCCGAGAACTGGGTCGCCGAGCGCGACGGGGCGGTCGTCGGGCTGCTCGGGATCCTGGCCGGCGACGAAGGCCGGGACGGTGCCGAGATCGGCGGGCTGTTCGTGGCGCCGGAGGCGCAGGGGGCGGGCATCGGCCGGGATCTGGTGGAGCACGCGGCCGCCCGGTACGGGGCGCTGAGCCTGGAGGTCTTCGAGGAGAACGCCAGCGCCCGAAGGTTCTATGCGCACCTGGGCTTCACGGAGCGCGGGCGGCGGATCGACGAGCTGACCGGCCACCCGTTGATCGCCGCGGCCCGCGAGGCACCGCTGCGGTCGGTGTCCTGGCTGCATGTGCGCGACGGGCGGCTGCTGAGCGTACGGACGCGGGGGAACGACACCTTCTACCTCCCGGGCGGCAAGTACGAACCGGGGGAGACCGCACGCGAGGCGCTCTCGCGGGAGCTCTCCGAGGAGCTCGGCCTGCGCATCCCCGCCGGGGAGCTGTCGGAGGAGTTCGTCATCCACGACGTCGCGCACGGCAAGAACGGCCGCCGGCTGCACATGACCTGCTTCGTCGGTGGACCGCAGGACATCGAGCCCGCCCCGGGCCGGGAGATCGCCGAGTACGCGTGGTTCGACCGCGCGGAGTCCTTTGCGCGCTGCGCGCCGGCCCACCGGCAGGTGGTGAACCGGCTGATCGCGCAGGGGCGGATGCGGGGCTGAGCGACGGCCGGCCGCCCCTACGGTGGGTGGCGGCCGGCCCGCATAACGCCTCTACCAGGACAAACGCCCCGTTGATCGTCCGCATCGCGGAAGGGTTCAGCGTTCGCTTTTCTGTTGTATCTATCCTGTGTGCATGCCATCAGCGTCCATGCCCACCGCCCCCGTGAGGGAATCCGGTACCGCCAAACCGCCGCCCGCCGCCGAGCGGGTCTACACCCACATCAAGGACGCCGTACTGGACCGCCGCTACGAGGGCGGGATGCTGCTCACCGAGGGGGAGCTCGCGGACGCCGTCGGGGTCTCCCGGACCCCGGTGCGCGAGGCGCTGCTGCGCCTGGAGGTCGAGGGGCTGATCAAGCTCTACCCGAAGAAGGGCGCGCTGGTCCTGCCGGTCTCCGCGCAGGAGATCGCCGATGTCGTCGAGACTCGGCTGCTGGTGGAGAAGCACGCGGCGGCCAAGGCCGTACCCGCCGGCGGGGCGCTGATCGACGAGCTGAACGCGCTGGTGGAGACGATGCGGGAGCAGGCCGCCGCGGGCGACCTGGCCGCCCTGTCGGTCACCGACCGGGCGTTCCACGCGGCCATCGTGCGCAGCGCCGGCAACCAGATCCTGGACCGGCTCTACGAGCAACTGCGCGACCGGCAACTGCGGATGGGCGTCGCGGTGATGCACTCCCACCCCGACCGGATCGCCAAGAACATCACCGAGCACACCGAAATCCTCGATGCGCTGCGGGCCGGTGACGCCGAGGCGGCCACCGACGCCGTGCAGCGACACGTCAGTTGGGTCCGCAATCTCGCGCGAGGGGACGAGCGATGAGTGGCCGTACCGATGGCGCCGCCGGAGGCGACAGTTCCACCGGCGGCGGCATAGGGGGCGGCGGCGCCCGACTGCTGCCCTCGGACCCGCCCGGCGGCCGCAGGGCCATTGCCGTCTGGGGCATCGGCGTCGCCGTCTACTTCGTCGCGATCACCTACCGCACCAGCCTCGGCGTGGCCGGCCTGGACGCCGCGCACCGCTTCCACATCAACGCCTCGGCGCTGTCCACCTTCTCGATCCTGCAACTGCTGGTCTACGCGGGCATGCAGATACCCGTCGGCCTGCTGGTCGACCGGCTGGGCGCGAAGAAGGTCCTCGCCCTCGGCGCGATCCTCTACACCCTGGGCCAGTTCGGCTTCGCGTTCTCGGATTCGTACGGCATGGCGCTCGGTTCGCGGGCGCTGCTGGGCTGCGGTGACGCGATGACCTTCATCAGCGTGCTGCGGCTGGGCTCCCGGTGGTTCCCGGCCCGTCGCGGCCCGATGATCGCGCAGATCGCGGCCCTGGTCGGGATGGCCGGCAACCTGGTCTCCACGCTCGTCCTGGCGCGGCTGCTGCACACCTTCGGCTGGAGCACGACGTTCGCCAGCAGTGCGCTGGGCGGCGTCGCCGTGCTGGTCCTGCTGCTGCTCTTCCTCAAGGACCACCCCGAGGGCTTCGCCCCGCCGCCCGCGCCCCGCGAGCACAACGGTGCCGCATTCGTGCGCCGGCAGATCCTGGACGCCTGGCGCGAACCCGGCACCCGGCTGGGCATGTGGGTGCACTTCACCACCCAGTTCCCGGCGATGGTCTTCCTGTTGCTGTGGGGCCTGCCGTTCCTCGTGGAGGCCCAGGGGCTCTCCCGCGGCACCGCCGGTGAACTGCTCACCCTCGTCGTGCTCTCCAACATGGCCGTGGGCCTGGTCTACGGGCAGATCATCGCCCGCCACCACGCGGCCCGGCTGCCGCTGGCGCTGGGCACCGTCGCGGTCACCGCCCTGCTGTGGGCGCTCACCCTGTGCTGGCCCACCACCCATGCGCCCATGGCGCTGCTGGTCGTGCTCTGCCTGGTGCTGGGCGCCTGCGGCCCCGCCTCGATGATCGGCTTCGACTTCGCCCGGCCGGCCAACCCGGCGGAGCGCCAGGGCACCGCGTCCGGCATCGTCAACATGGGCGGCTTCACCGCCTCGATGACCACGCTGCTCGCCATCGGCGTCCTGCTCGACGCCACCGGCGACAACTACCGGATCGCCTTCGCCTCGGTCTTCGTGCTGGAGGCGCTCGGGGTCTCGCAGATCCTCCGGCTGCATCGACGGGCGGTGCAGCGCGAGCAGGAACGGCTGGTCGTCAGCCGGGTCGAGGCCGTTCACGTTCCGGCCTGAGGCGGCCGCCACCGGTGTCGTTCGCGGCCTCCCCGCCACCGCATCCGAGGGCGGGGAGGTCATCTCCCCGCATTCACCGGCCAGTTGGCGGGGGAGGCCGGGGTGCGCGGTTTCACGTGAAACAACGGGGTGTTTCACGTGAAACCAAGGACCGTTTCACGTGAAACGGCTAACTTCTGTTCGGCGCCGGAGAGTTGAGCGGCGGGAGTCTGCGCTCCGTGCTCCGTGCTCCGCGCTCCGTGCGCCTTGCGCCGCCGTGCGGTCCGTTACGGCGTCACCGCGAAGTTGTCGAGGATGGCCTGGGCCAGCTCATGGTCGCCGTCGATCTTGATCTGGTCGCCGAGGGCGGACGGCCGGATCCGACCGCAGGCCAGCCGGTGGAAGGCGTCCCAGTCCATCGTCAGCGTCACCGTCGGGCCCAGCGAGACGCTGCCGTCGACGGTGGCCTTCCCCTCGGCGTCCACCCGGACCGTGCGCATGAACTCCACCAGGCCGCTGACGTCGAAGACCACCGTCGAACGGGCCGGCGCCTGGGCGCGGTTGGTGACGATGCCGGGCAGCACCCGCACCAGCAGATCGCGCGTCACCAGCGCACCGGGCGAGTCGAGGTTGCCCGGCTTGCCGAGCGCCCGGCGCAGGTCCTGTTCGTGCGCCCAGACGTCGAACGCCCGCTGCTCCAGGACGAATTCCAGGGTGCGTTCCTCGCCGAGCGCGCTGCGCACCACGGTGTCCGGCTGACGGGTCTCGTTCCGCAGCTGTCGGGAGCGGCGAATGACGGTGTACTCCAGCTCGCTGAGCATCTCCGGCGCGGTGTGGTGCCGGCGGACGTCGACCTGGACCTCCATCCGACGGGCCGACTCGCTGCGCACGTGGTACAGGTCGCGGGGCAGCGTATGGATCGGCCGGGGGTCGCCCAGCATCTCGCATTCCAGGCCGATGACGTGGGAGACGATGTCGCGCACGGACCACCCTGGCAGGTCCGTCGCCCGGCTCCACTCACCCTCGACGAGCGGCGTCACCAACTCGGTTATCGCTTCTATGGAATGCGTCCAGGCGTCGATGGAGGACTGAAGGCTGGGATGGACGGTCACGGGACCCCTCGAACGGTTCGTACGCGGGCTGCTGTCTGGCAGTTAAGTTACGCTGCGCACGCGCACCCCTGCAGTGCTTTCGGGTGACCATCGTAGGCCGATGTTTGACGACGGGGCCGTTCGAAAGTGCTGCCGCTGGTACTGTGCGCGATTCGCTGATCCTGATGGGTGCGGAGCCGGCGAAAACGGTCAATTCGCTCTCGGCGCAAGGGGCTTGGCCGGCCGTGGACGCGCCCTCAATCGCCCTCGCGCTCCCGCTCCGCCATCCTGATCACGGACACCGCCACCGCGATCAACAGTGCCGGGTCCGCGTCCTCCCGAACGACGTTGACCGCGTAGGTGTGGCGGACGGTCAGCCAGCGGCGGGAGATCTCGGCGAGGAGTTCGCCGTCGTACTCGACCGCGAACTCCCGGTCCAGGATCTTGCCGCTGACGTCCAGCTCGGTGCCGTCGACCAGTTCGACGCGGTAGTGGTGGCGCAGCAGCGACAGTCGCTTGCGCTTGATCGTGGCCAGCGGCTGGTCCTCGCGCTCGATGGTCATCGCATCGCGCAGGCTGAACATCTTCTTGCGGATGGTGATCAACACCCGCCGCTCGGTGTCCTTGAGCTCGAAGGTCTCCCGCAGTCGCATCGCCTTCCCGTCCACGAGGAAGGCGTGCCGGCCGTGATCGTCGTCGACCCAGTAGTCGTCGCCGATGCCGAAGATCCGGTCGTGCACGAAGTACTTGCGGGAGCGCGGGGAGTGGTCCCCGTGGGAGTGCGACATGGGGTGACGCATTCCCCACGGCCCCTGCGGAATGCGGGTGCGGCGGAGTGACGTTGAATGTCCACATGGCTTCACGTGCGCGCGTCCGGGCCCCCGAGCTGATCGGCAAGGGCGGCTGGCTCAACACCGGCGGAAACGATCTCACCCTCTCTGACCTGCGAGGACGCATTGTCATCCTCGATTTCTGGACGTTCTGCTGTGTGAACTGTCTGCACGTGCTGGACGAGCTGCGCGAGCTGGAGGAACGCCATCGCGACGCGGTCGTGATCATCGGCGTGCACTCCCCGAAGTTCGTGCACGAGGCCGAGCACCAGGCGGTGGTGGACGCCGTCGAGCGGTACGGCGTGGAGCACCCCGTGCTCGACGACCCCGACCTCGCGACTTGGAAGCAGTACGCGGTGCGAGCGTGGCCGACGCTGGTGGTGATCGACCCCGAGGGCTATGTCGTGGCCCAGCACGCGGGCGAGGGCCATGCGCACGCCATCGAGCGGCTGGTCGAGGAGCTGATCGCCGAGCACTCCGAGAAGGGCACGCTGCGCCGCGGCGACGGCCCCTACGTCCCCCCGGAGCCGGTCGCCACCGACCTCCGCTTCCCCGGCAAGGCCGTGCGGCTGCCCGGCGGCACCTTCCTGGTGTCCGACACCACCCGGCACCAACTGGTGGAACTGGCGGCCGACGGCGAGCAGGTGGTGCGGCGGATCGGGTCCGGTGAGCGCGGGCTGGGCCCGGACTCCTTCAACGAGCCGCAGGGGCTGGCGCTGCTGCCCGACGGCCGGGTCGCCGTCGCGGACACCGTCAACCACGCCATCCGGGTCCTCGACCCCGCGACCGGCGCCCTGGAGACCGTGGCCGGTACGGGCAAGCAGTGGTGGCAGGGCTCGCCGACCTCCGGCCCGGCCCGCGAGGTGGACCTCTCCTCGCCGTGGGACCTCGCCTGGTGGCAGGACCGGCTGTGGATCGCGATGGCCGGGGTCCACCAGATCTGGACCTACGACCCGGCCGACGGAACGGTCGCGGTGGCGGCCGGCACCACCAACGAGGGGCTGGTCGACGGCCCGGCGGCGGACGCGTGGTTCGCCCAGCCCTCCGGGCTCGCGGCGGCCGGCGGGAGGCTGTGGATCGCCGACTCGGAGACCAGCGCGGTGCGTTGGATCGAGCGGGACGCCGACGCCCCGGGCGACGGCTATGTGGTCCGAACCGCCGTCGGCACCGGGCTCTTCGACTTCGGGCACCGGGACGGCGCCGCCGAACAGGCGCTGCTCCAGCACCCGTTGGGCGTGACCGCGCTGCCCGACGGCTCGGTCGCCGTCGCCGACACCTACAACCACGCGCTGCGCCGCGTCGACCCGGCCAGCGGCGAGGTGACCACGCTCGCGACCGATCTGCGGGAACCCTCCGCGGCGGTCCTCGTCGACGACGACATCGTGGTGGTGGAGTCCGCGCGGCACCGGCTGACCCGGTTGCGGCTCCCCGAGGAGGCGGTGCGGGTCGCCTCGGTGGCCCACCGCACCCAGCGCGCCGCCACCGACATCGCCCCCGGCACGCTCCGGCTGGACGTGGTCTTCCAGGCCCCGGCCGGCCAGAAGCTGGACACCCGCTACGGCCCCTCGACGCGGCTGCTGGTCAGTGCCACCCCGCCGGAGCTGCTCGCCGACGGCGCCGGCGCGGGCACCGACCTCGCGCGGGACCTGGTTCTCGCGGACGGCGTGACCGAGGGCGTGCTGCACGTCTCGGCGATGGCCGCGTCCTGCGACGACGCCCCGGACGTCGAGTACCCGGCCTGCCATGTGCACCAGCAGGACTGGGGCGTTCCGGTCAGGGTCACCGAGGACGGCGCGGCCCGGCTGGGGCTCGTCCTGGCGGGGCTCGACGCGCAGTAGCCCCGACCGGAGCGGCCGGAGCCACTGCGGAGCGACGCCCCGAGGCCGGCGCGCGGCATCAACTGCCGACGCCGGCCTCGGTCCTGGCCGAGGAGAGGGTGGGGTTCCAGAAGCTGACCTTGCCCTGGCCTACGGAGAGCGTGGTGTGCTTCGCCACCAGGTCGTATGTCACCGGCGAGCCGGTGGTGGAGCCCTGGGAGGAGCCGGCGAACTGGACGTTCACGGTCTTCTGCGGGGTGCCCAGGGCGGCCGGCGTGTTGGTGGGGATGACCGCATAGGCGGTGGCGCCGGGGCGGAGCCGGACGCCGTTGCCCTGGCCGGCCCGGAGCATCGGCAGCGGGGTCTTCGCGCCGTCGAAGGACAGCAACGGGCCGCCGTAGAGCCGGCAGTTGAGGGTGCTGGAGCGGTTGGTGTACCGCACCGTCACATACCCCTTCGGCCCCGCCTGCTGGGAGAAGCCGAGCCGGGAGGTGTCAGGGGAGCAGGTGATCGTGGAGCGCCGGCGCGCGGCCCCCGCGCCCACTCCGGCGGCGGCCGCACCGCCGATGATCTTGCGCTTCTTGCTCCGGGAGTTGCTGGAGGACGAGCTCTTCCGCGACTTCGCGGAGCCGCTGTGGCAGCCGGTCAGGGCCAGCGAGCCGGCCAGTCCGAGGGCCAGCGCGGCGTACGCGGAGCGGCGGCGGGCGGGGCGTGCGGTCATGGAGTTCCCCCAGTGAGTTCCTGCGGCTGGGGCCTGTCCGAGGGTCTTTCCGACCCTGTCCCGTTGGACGGGCCCCAGCGAGGCGGAGATGTCATGGCACGGACACGATAGCGACCATCGCTCCCCGGGCCGGGGATGCGGTCCGCGCGGCTCGGGTCCGCCTTTCCCTGGCGCCCGCGGCCGGGGGCCGACCCATCGGACAGGCCCTAGTTCCGGCACCGCGGCAGCCCGTTGTCCAGTTGTTCCGGCCGGACGCGGATGCCCGGCATCCAGGCCGGGCCGCCGTCGTGGTCGACCCGGAACCAGATGCTGCTGTGCCCGCCCGCCTCGTCGGTGACGGTGAGCCCGTCGGCGATCTTGCAGACCGCGTGCAGCGCATCGCCGTGCCACACATGGCCCACGATGTTGGGCCGCAGATACGGCGCATAGGGATCGCGGGCCAGCCCGAGCGCGCAGTAGTCGGTACGGCTGTGCTGGCAGGCCCGCTCGACGTTGTTGACGGTGATCCGGGCGGAGCCGGTGGCCGGGCCCCCGGCGGCGTCCACCTGTCCGCCGGTGTCCGGGCCGGTCAGCGCCAGCACGGCGAACGCGGCCCCGGCCAGCACGGCGGCGGTGCCGAGCCCGGCGAGCACCAGCCGCAGCCGACGCCGCCCGGGCGCCGCCTCCGCCGGATCCGCCCGCTCCGGCTCCGCAACGCCCCGGGCGTCGTCGGCGCTCGGGGCGTCCTCGGCGCCGGACACCGAGGCGGGCTCCGGCGCCTCGTCCGCCGCCTCCTGGGCGCGGTGCAGCAGCTCCACCAGCCCGGGCAGCCGGTCCTCGCCCGTGAACGAGAGCTTGCACCACTGCACCAGCAGCCGCTCGTCGGGCAGGCTCTGGCCGCGGAGGTAGCGCGAGAGGGACGATCTGCTGGCCGGCAGGCGGCTCGCCAACTCCTGGAGGCTGTAGCCGAGTTCCCCGTGCATGCGGCGGAGAGCGGCGACGAAGTCCCGTATGGGACCGGCGAGTTCTGCGGGGAGCGGGGCCAGGGGCTTGCGGCGGATGTTCGTGACGCGTTTTTCGTGGCCAGGCACGTCTGGCATTCCAGCACAGCGGACATGCGCGCGCGAGGGGCACTTCCGCTCCCCTGTGACGGAAGTGCCCCTCGTTACGCGATCCGGAACGAACGCGGACCGTTCAGTGACGTTTCACGTGAAACAGCGCGCCGTTGACCGCGGTTGCCGCGGCCCGGATGCGAGGGATGGGCCGGTGGTCTTCGACGCCTTCAGTCGCCGAAGACCACCGGCCGGTAGGGCTTGAACTCGGTGTCACCACCCGGCAGTCCGTAGGTCAGGCTCCGGTGGTCGGTGCCCCGGCCGCCGCGTTGCTCGAAGGCCGTGTACGAGGTGTGCGCGGCGTCGTTCCACTTCTCGAAGATGACGACGTGCCGGTGGTCGCTGTCGCCGGTCGCGTCGATGAGGAGGTCGCCGCCCTGCAACGCGCCCAGCGCAATGGGTCGGGTGAGGCCGCGGTCGGTGGCCAGCCCCACGGTGTTGGTGCCCGGCGTCGGCAGCCCGAGGGCCATCGACACATAGCCGGAGCAGTCCTGTCGGTAGCCGTCCTGCCAGACCTCGGACTGGCTGTACGGGACCTGTGCGCCGTGGGCGGCGGTCAGCCAGGTCGCGGCGCGCGCCAGCATCTCCTGACGGGAGCGGCCGGGCTGTGGCGGCGGGCCCCCTTGGACCGGTATGCCGGGCAGCCGGTCCTGGGGTATGGCCACCGCGACCACGGTGACGAAGCCGTTCACCGGCCCGGTGAGGTGCGCCATGTACGTCGAGCAGGCGTCGCCCTCGCAGACCCGGTGGCCGGTGTCGACCTGGTAGTCGACGGTGATCCGGTCCCGGCCCGGCCCCGAGGTGTTGAGCATCCCGACGGCGGGGGACCCGGTGTCGGCGGCGGTGTGCACCACCCAACGCGTGCCCCAGGTCGGGAAGGTGTCCGCCGCGGCCCGCGGTGTCCCCTCCTCGGTGCCGTGCGCGACCCCGGCGATCCCGGTGACCGTCAGACCGGCCGCGACGACCGTGGGAACCACCCGGCACAGCAGCGGCCGACGCGGCGCACCGGCCGCGCCCGCCGCGGGGGTTGTGCCGTTCCCCGGTTGCGTGGTGCCGTGTCCGTCCATGCCGGTGTCCCTTCGAAACGTCGGTCGCCGTGCGGCCCGGGTGTTCCGTTCGCCGCGACGGAGACCATGGTGGGGCGGGGATGCCGGCCGTCGGCCGCCAACCACCCGACCGTGGGACGCACTTCGCCTCCCACAAGGCCCTGACCTGCCAAGACATGGCGCGGGACAAGCGACTTCGGGACACCGCGCGGGGTCGGATGGGACATGACGGGACACCTGAAGGGACGGCCGCGGGCGGACGAGGAGGCCGCCCGGGGAGCGAGGAGAAGGAAAAGGGCGCCCGCTGGGGGAGTCGCGGGCGCCCTGCTTCAGGGGCGGCGGATGGTCTGCCGGCCGGCGGCCGGGATCACCAGGAGGCCGCCGTGTTCGGGTCCGCCTGCCAGTACGTCACCCGCGCACCGTCGTCGAGGTACGACGAGCCGCCCGGCAGCGCCACCTTCGCGGCACCACCGAAGCTCCCCTGGCCGTCGCGGCGGGCGAGGCTGACGGAGAGCGAGGTCGCCTTGCGGCCGTGCCCGGCACCGTCGGCACCCGACAGCAGCACGGCGGCGTAGCCGGACTCGCCCGGCGCCAGCGTGACCACCGACTGCGGCTTGCTGTCCGGCAGTTCGGCCACCGCCGCCTGGTCCGCGTCGAACTGCAGGACGGGCGCGGAGTAGAGGTCGCAGGCGGCGTTGGAGGTGTTGGTGGCCTGGAGCATCAGGTGGTTGATCGGGCGGGTCAGCGGCCTCGCGACGATGCGGATCTTCGTGGCGTCGCAGCTGGTCCGCCGGCCGCCGGGGCCCCTGCCCGGCTCGGCGGCGGACGGCGCGGCACCGCCCGACGCCTTCTGCTTCCCGGCGCCCGCCGCACCGTCCCCGCCGTGGTCGCCGCCCTTGCCCGTCGTGCCGCCGTTGGCGCTCTCCACCGAGGCGTTGGCGTCCTGCCCACCCCGCGTGCCGTTGGCCGCCGGGTCCTTGGAGTCCTGCGGAGCCGGGTCGAACGGCTTGGCGTCGCTGGTCTTCAGCGGGTTGTCCTGGCCACAGGCCGTGAGGGTGAGCGCGGCGACCGCGGTCAGCCCGGCCGCGGCGATCCGCAGCGTACGGCGGCGGGCGGCACGGGGCGCGCGGGCGGCGGTGGTGGCGTCGGTGCGAGGCATGTCCGGTCTCCCCCGGTCGGCGGGGCGGTGGCGCGCCCCGCGGTGTGGCCCTGCCGGTGCGGCCCGGCCTGGTCGGTCCTGTGGTCTGTCCACAAGACTGCCCAGCGCCGCTGCCGTGCGGCTAACGCCTGCCTAACGCCCGTCCCCCGTGGCGGCCGGGGTCAGCCGACCCCGCCGCCCGGACGGCCACCCGGCCCGCCGGGCTCCGGCCCGTCGTCCCTCTCCCGCCGCCGTCCGCCCTCCCCGTTCGCCTCCCGGGCGAAGAGCTGGGTCAGGGTACTGATCGTGTAGACGTCGGTGGCCTCCTCGTCCACCAGGTGCATCTCCGCGAGCCGTTCGAGCCCGTCCTGGGTCCGCTCCTGGTCGTACCCGGCGAGCGCCGCGGCCGCCGACGCGTTGAGGTGGCCGTCGGGGCTGTTCGCCAGCGCCCGCAGCAGCCGGGCGTCGTCCGCGGACAGCCGGGCGACGGACATCCGCAGCGCCGCCGCGATGCCGGTGTCCTCCGCCGACAGCAGCGCCAGCCGCCGCCGTTCGTCGCGCAGCGCCGAGGCCAGCCGGGCCAGCCGCCAGCGCGGCCGGGCGGTCAACTGGGCGGCCGCGGCCCGCAGCGCCAGCGGCAACCCGTCGCACAGATCCACCAGTTCGCGGGCCGCGGCCGGATCCTCCGCGACCCGATCCGGCCCGAGCATGGCGCCGAGCAGCGCCGCGCCCTCCTCGTGCCCCATGGCCTGGAGGCCCACCGGTCGGGCGCAGTCGGTGGCGACCAGCCCGTCGAGCCGGCTGCGGCTGGTGACGACCGTGGCGCAGTGCGGGCCGCCGGGCAGCAGCGTGCGCACCTGCGCCGAGCTCCGCGCGTTGTCCAGGACGACCAGCAGCCGGCGCTCGGCGACCAGCGAGCGGAACAGCGCCGAGGCGGCCTGCGCGGAGCCGGGAACCCGCTCCGGCGGAGTGCCGAGCGCCAGCAGGAAGTCGCGCAGGACCTCGGCCGGCGCGGCCTCGTCGCCCTCCCCGAACCCGCGGAGATCGGCGAAGAGTTGGCCGTCGGGGAAGGCGCCGGCATGCAGATGCGCCCACTGCACCGCGCAGGCGGTCTTGCCGACCCCGGCCGGGCCCACGACCACCGCCAGCGGGCTCTCCCCGGTCGTGCGGTCCGCCAATGCCTCGGACAGCGCGCCCAGTTGGCCCTCGCGTCCCAGGAAGCGGGCGGGCGGCCTGGGCAGCAGCCGCGGGGCGGCACCGGCCCGCCGGCCGGCCTCCGCACCCGCTGTCGGACCGGCGCCGCCGGCCCCAGTCGCGTTCCCCCTGGCGGGAGTTGGCGCGTCGCCGTCGTGTTTCACGTGAAACGTGCGCGGGTCGACCGGGGTGGCCGTCGGTGCGCTGGCCTTCCGGCCCCCGTCCGCCTCGGCCCGGAGGATCTCCTCGTACGCCGTGCGCAACCGCTCCCCCGGATCGACCCCCAACTCCTCGCTGAGCAACCGCCGGGTGCGGTGGTACCACTCCAGCGCATCGGACTGCCGTCCCGTCCGGAACAACGCCCGCATCAGCGCGGCGATCAGCCCCTCCCGCAGGGGGTGGTTGACGGCCGCCGAGTACAGGACGGCCGCGGCCTGTTCGTGGTCGCCGAGCGCCCCGTGCGCCCGGGCCAGCGCCTCCACGGCGGAGAGCCTGCGCTCCTCCAGGGCGTGCGCGGCGGCCGCGAAGGGCGGGCTGGTGACCGTGCCGGTCAGCGCGGGCCCGCGCCACAGCCCCAGCGCCTCTCGCAGCAGCGGCACCGCGTCGGACGGCGCGGCCTCCGGGCGGGCCAGCGCGACCAGTTCACCGAACCGATGGGCGTCGATCAACTCCTCCGGCAGCCGCAGCAGATAGGCCGAGCCGTGGGTGGCCAACTCGATGCCGTACGCCTCGGCGCCACCCGCGGCGAGCGTGGCGCGCAGCCGCGAGACGTGCCCCTGCACGACGGTGCGGGCGTGTTCGGGCGGCTCGTCCTCCCATAGAGAGTCGATCAACTGCTCAAGCGGGACGGTGGTGTTGGGCTGGAGAAGCAGCAGCGCCAGCACACTGCGCCGTTTGGCGGGCCCGAGCGGCAGCTCCTCGGAGCCGCTCAGCACGGAGATCGGGCCGAGCAGTGAGAATTCCAACTCAGCTCTCCAGGAAGGCCGTGAGGGCGTTCGCGAGCAGATACGGGTCCTGGGCACCGCACAGTTCGCGGGCCGAGTGCATGGACAGGATCGCGACGCCGATGTCGACGGTGTGGATGCCGTGCCGGGCCGCGGTGATCGGGCCGATCGTGGTGCCGCACGGCATCGCGTTGTGCGAGACGAAGGTCTGCCAGGGCACCCCGGCCCGTTCGCAGGCCGCGGCGAACACCGCCCGCCCGCTGCCGTCGGTGGCGTACCGCTGGTTGACGTTGACCTTCAGGATCGGCCCGCCGTTGGGCAGCGGGTGGTGCCCCGGCTCGTGCCGGTCACCGTAGTTGGGGTGGACCGCGTGCCCGGTGTCCGACGACAGGCAGATGGTGCCGGCGAAGGCCCGCGCGCGGTCCTCGTAGGTGCCGCCGCGGGCGAAGACCGAACGCTCCAGCACCGTGCCGAGCAGCGGGCCGTCCGCGCCGGTGTCCGACTGGCTGCCGTTCTCCTCGTGGTCGAAGGCGGCCAGCACCGGGATGGCGGTCAGCTCGTCGCCGGCGGTGGCCGCGGCGATCAGCGCGGCCGTACCGGCGTGCACGGACAGCAGGTTGTCCATCCGCGGCCCGGCGACCAGTTCACGGTCGCGGCCGAGGTAGGCGGGCGCCTCCACGCTGTGCACCATCAGGTCCCAGCCCTTGATGTCCCCGGCCGGAACCCCGAGTTCATCGGCGACGAACGCGATCAGATCGCCCTCCGCGACCTCGCCCAGCCCCCAAATCGGCGTCATATGGCGCTGCTTGTCCAGCTTGAGGCCCTCGACGTTCACCGACCGGTCCAGATGCACGGCCAGTTGCGGCACGCGCAGCAGCGGGCGGTCCACGTGGACGAGCCGGTGGCTGCCGTCGCTCAACGTCACCCGGCCGCTGAGCCCCAGGTCGCGGTCGAGCCAGGTGTTGAGCAGCGTCCCGCCGTAGATCTCGACGGCGATCTGCCGCCAGCCGTGGGCACCGGTGTCCGGGATCGGCTTGACGCGGAGGTTGGGGGAGTCGGTGTGCGCCCCGACGATGCGGTACGGCGTCGCGGCGGTCGCGCCCTCGGGGACGTACCAGGCGATGATCGCGCCGCCCCGCAGGACGTAGGCGCCGCCGCTCCGGCCGTCCCACGCGTCGGTCTCCGCCACCTGACGGAAGCCGGCCTTCTCCAGCCGCTCCGCCGCGTTCGCCACCGCGTGGTACGGCGAGGGGCTGGCGGCGAGGAAGGACATCAGGTCGTCGGTGTGGCCGCGGTCGAAGCGGGCGGAGTTGGTCATGGATTCAGCATAAGGAGCCAACTCCGCACTTCCGTGTGGTCCTAGGGCGCGACTCCATTGCCTTCCGGCCACGATTTTCGCATTCCGGAGCGGAACCGCCGTCGGCGCCGGCCGGATCCCGACCCGACCGGTCACAGGTGCACCGGTGGGCTCGTCCGCACCGGCCGTCCCGACACAGCGATGCCCGCCTCCCCGGGGGAGGAGGAGGCGGGCAGTTGTCAGTGTGTGCGCTGATTCTGAGAGGTTTGTGAGAACCGGAGGACGGTCCGGGAACGGGCCCGGACCGTCACGCCCCGACGCACCCTCAGAACGCGGCCTCGTCGAGCTCCATCAGGGACTGGTCGACGGACTCGGCCAGCGCGCGCTGGACCGCGACGCCCGGCAGGACGTCGTGCGCGAAGAACTTCGCGGCGGCGATCTTGCCCGCGTAAAACGCCTTGTCCTTGGACGAGGCGCCGGCCAGCTTCTCGGTGGCCACCGCGGCGCCCTTGAGGAGGAGGTAGCCGACGACGACGTCACCGGAGGCCATCAGGAGGCGGGTGGTGTTCAGCCCGACCTTGTAGATGGACTTGACGTCCTTCTCGGTGGCGGCGAGGTCGGTCAGCATGGTGCCGACGATCGCCTCCAGGGCCTCGGCGGCCTTCGCCAGTTCGCCGCGCGCGCCCTCCAGTTCGGCGCCGCCCTCGGCGTCGGCCAGGAACTTCTTGATGGTCTCCGCGAGACCGGTCAGCGCCGCGCCCTGGTTGCGGACGATCTTCCGGAAGAAGAAGTCCTGGCCCTGGATGGCGGTGGTGCCCTCGTAGAGGGTGTCGATCTTGGAGTCCCGGATGTACTGCTCGATCGGGTACTCCTGGAGGTAGCCGGAGCCACCGAAGGTCTGCAGCGACTGCGTCAGCTGCTCGTAGGACTTCTCCGAGCCGTAGCCCTTGACGATCGGCAGCAGCAGGTCGTTCAGCGCGTGCTCGGCGGAGGCGTCCTCGCCGGCGGCCTCCTTGATGAGGATCTCGTCCTGGACGGTCGCGGTGTAGAGCACCAGGGCGCGCATGCCCTCGGCGTACGCCTTCTGCGTCATCAGCGAGCGGCGCACGTCGGGGTGGTGGGTGATCGTCACGCGCGGGGCGGACTTGTCGGTGAACGCCGCCAGGTCCGCGCCCTGCACGCGCTCCTTGGCGTACTCCAGGGCGTTGAGGTAGCCGGTGGAGAGGGTGGCTATCGCCTTGGTGCCGACCATCATCCGCGCGAACTCGATGATCCGGAACATCTGGCGGATGCCGTCGTGCTTCTCGCCGATGAGCCAGCCCTTGGCCGGGTGGCGGTCGCCGAAGGTCATCTCGCAGGTGTTGGACGCCTTCAGGCCCATCTTGTGCTCGACGTTGGTGGCGTAGACGCCGTTGCGCTCGCCCAACTCGCCGGTCTCGAAGTCGAACTCGTACTTCGGCACGAGGAAGAGCGACAGGCCCTTGGTGCCCGGGCCGTGGCCCTCGGGGCGGGCGAGGACGTAGTGGAGGATGTTGTCCGCCATGTCGTGCTCGCCGGACGTGATGAAGCGCTTGACGCCCTCGATATGCCAGGAGCCGTCCTCCTGCTGGACCGCCTTGGTGCGGCCGGCGCCGACGTCCGAGCCGGCGTCGGGCTCGGTCAGCACCATGGTGGAGCCCCAGCCCTTGTCCACCGCGATCTTGGCGATGTGCTTCTGCTGCTCGGTGCCCTCCTCGAAGAGCACGCCGGCGAAGGCCGGGCCGGAGGCGTACATCCACACGGCCGGGTTCGACCCCAGGATGGTCTCGGCGAAGGCCCACAGGAGCGAGCGCGGCGAGGTGGTGCCGCCGATCTCCTCCGGGATGCCCAGGCGCCACCACTCGGCGTCCATGTACGCCTGGTAGCTCTTCTTGAAGGTGTCCGGCACCGGTGCGGTGTTGGTGTCCGGGTCGAAGACCGGGGGGTTCCGGTCGGCGTCGGCGTAGGAATCGGCCAGCTCGTTCTCCGACAGCCGGGCGATCTCGGACAGCACGCTCTTGGCGGTGTCGACGTCCATCTCCGCGAACGGTCCGGTGCCGTACACGCTGTCACGGCCGAACACCTCGAAGAGGTTGAACTCGATGTCGCGGAGATTCGACTTGTAGTGCCCCATGGGTACGGCTCCGTTAAGGGTTCGGGAGGACCTCTGTCCGAGGAAGACCTGGACGCGAAGAAGGGACCTCGATACGCAATACCAGCAAGTAGCTACGATGATGCTACCCATCGGTAATAAAGGGCAACCCCCTACGGCCGATCTGTGACGAGCGTCCCCCGCGCCCTGCTCGACTCAGTACGCTGTGCCGCATGTACGGCTACGACCAGAACGCGGGTGCCGGGCAGCAGTACGGAGCGCCGCCCCCGCCGCAGCAACCGGCCCCCGGGGGCTATGGCGAGCAGCCGCTGTATCCCGAGCCGTCGCCGCCCTCCCTCGCCGACGCGGTGCGCGCCTTCACCACCGGCTCGATGTCGGCCGAGGACTTCCAGGGCATCTTCTCGACATCCAAGATCTACTGCCCGCGCGGCGACAACCCCGGTTTCCTGGCGCTGCACAACACCCAGCAGCCGGTCATCCCGATGTTCACCTCGCTCAAGGAACTGCGCCGGTACGCCGGCAAGGAGTCCAAGTACTTCGTGATCACCGGCGCCGAGGTGCTCGACCTGCTGCCCACCGGCTACGGATTCGTCCTCGACATGGAGGGCGACCACCGGATGGTCTTCGACGCCAAGGCCGTGGAGCAGATGGTCGACTTCGCGATGCGCCGGATGTACGGCTGACGCCTCCCCCGGGGCGGTCCGCGACCGCCCCTTCTTTCTTTCCTCTCCCTCAAGAACTAAGAATCCTGCGCTGACCTGCGCTGATGCGGGTGGGGCGCGGTAGGGAATGCCGCACACCTTGTCAGTTGTTCAGCTTTCAACTAACTTATTGAAACGCGAACGACCGAGGAGGCGTCATGCCCGCTGTGACCGTTGAGAACCCGCTGGCCCTGCCGAAGGTGGCCGCGTCCGCCGGGGCGCGCAGCCGTCCGGTGCTGGCCGTCACCACCGCCCCCAGCGGTTTCGAGGGCGAGGGCTTCCCGGTGCGCCGCGCCTTCGCCGGCATCGACTACAAGCACCTCGACCCGTTCATCATGATGGATCAGATGGGCGAGGTGGAGTACGCGCCGGGAGAGCCCAAGGGCACCCCGTGGCACCCGCACCGCGGCTTCGAGACCGTGACGTACCTGCTCGACGGGACCTTCGTGCACCGCGACTCGCACGGGGGCGGCGGGGTCATCCACGACGGCGACACCCAGTGGATGACGGCGGGTTCCGGGCTGCTGCACATCGAGGCGCCGCCGGAGTCGCTGGTCATGTCCGGCGGCCTCTTCCACGGCCTTCAGCTCTGGGTGAACCTCCCCAAGAGCGACAAGATGATGGCGCCGCGCTACCAGGACATCGGCGGCGGCCAGGTCAAGCTGCTCACCTCGGCGGACGGCGGTGCGCTGCTGCGGCTGATCGCCGGTGACCTCGACGGCCACGAGGGGCCCGGCATCACCCACACCCCGATCACGATGATGCACCTGACCGTGAACCCGGGCGCCCAGGTCACGCTGCCCTGGCGCGCGGACTTCAACGGCCTCGCCTACGCCCTGGCCGGGAGCGGCACGGCGGGCGACGAGGGCCGCCCGTTCCACATGGGCCAGACCGTCGTCTTCGGAGCGGGGGACGCGCTGACGATCCGGGCCGACGAGAGCCAGGAGTCGCGCAGCCCCAACTTCGAGGTGGTGCTGCTGGGTGGGCTGCCGATCCGCGAGCCGATGAGGCATTACGGCCCGTTCGTGATGAACACCCACGCCGAACTGGCCCAGGCCTTCGACGACTTCCAGGCCGGCCGCCTGGGCACGATTCCCGCCGACGCGCTCTGAGCGGCCGCCGATGGCGGGACCGCGGGGGCGGCGGTTGTGGTGAAACGCCGCCCCCGCACACGTGTTTCACGTGAAACACGGGGTCGGCGGGCGGGTCGCGTGCGGCGGCCGCGCCCGTCCAATACCCCTCAACTGCCGCTCTGCCGTGGTGGACTGTGCCGGTGCGAAACGACTCGGATCACGACCCAAGCGGTGCCGAGCCCGGCCGGCCGCCGCATACCGCGCCGCTGCTGCCGATCGAGGCGCGCCGTGCCGCGGCCTGGTGCGCGGTCGGGCTGCTGGTCGCCACGGTGGTGGCCCTTGGCATCTGGCTCTGCGTCGAGTTGAGCGCCGCGGTCACGCCCGTCCTGCTGGCCCTGCTCGGTAGCGCGCTGCTCGGGCCGATGTACCGGCGGCTGGTGGCGATGCGGTTCAACCGCTCACTGGCGGCCGGACTGACCTGCGCCGTCTTGGTGGTCGTGGTCGGCGGGGCCGGGTACGTCGTGGTCAGCGCGCTGGTCGACACCGGCGACCAGATCATCGCCTCCCTCAAGGACGCGGCCACGGACCTCTCCCGGCGCTTCGGGGTGGCCGGCAACTCGCTCACCGATCTGGCCAGCCACGCCAAGACGTTGGTCACCAAGTTCGGCAGCACCGCGGCCTCCGGGGTCCTCGCCGGGGTGAGCATCGTGGGGCAGTTCATCGCCGCCGCGGTGCTGGCCCTGCTGCTGACGTTCTTCTTCCTGCGCGACGCGGACAAGGCGGTCCGCGCCCTGCACGACTGGGCCCCCGGTGACTCGGCGCCGCGCCTGGAACGGATGGCCCGCCGCGGCTTCCAGTCCATCGAGGGCTTTATGCGCGGCACCACCTTCATCGCGCTGATCGACGCCCTCTGCATCACCGTCGGCCTGGTGATCCTGGACGTCCCGGGGGCCTTCGGACTGGGCGCCCTGGTCTTCGTCGGGGCCTACATCCCCTACCTGGGCGCGTTCATCTCCGGTGCGGTGGCGATCCTGGTGGCCTTCGCGGACCGCGGCGTGGTGATCGCGCTCTGGGCGCTCGCGGTGGTCGTCGCCGTCCAGGTGCTGGAGGGTCATGTGCTCCAGCCGATGATCCAGAGCCGCACCGTGCAGATGCACCCGGCCGTCGTGATGCTGGCGATCACGGCGGGCGCGAGCGTCGCCGGGATCCTCGGCATGCTGCTCTCCGTCCCGCTGACCGCGGCCGCCTCCGGCGTCCTCCACGAACTGCGCAGGCATTACGCGGCGGGCTCGGACAGGGACTCCTCCGGCCCCGAGGACACCGGGGGCGACTCCCCCGCCGCCCCGGCGTCCTCGTAGAGCTCGAACCACGTCGACTTGCCGTCGCCGCGCGGGTCCACGCCCCACGCCCCGGCCAGCAGCTCCATCAGCACCAGGCCGCGCCCCGAGGACGCCAGCTCGCCGGGTCTGCGGCGGTGCGGCAACTCGTCGCTGGCGTCGGCCACTTCGACCCGCAGCTGCCGGGAGCCGCGCTCGCCGGAGACCTCCGCCACCAGCAGCGCGTCCCCGTCGGTGTGCATCAGCACATTGGTGACGATCTCGGAGACCAACAGGACGGCGGAGTCCACCTGGTCCGGGTCGGTCCAGTCGTGCAGCACATCGCGTATCTGGCGGCGCGCCGCGGCGATCCGCTCCGGCTCGGCCTGCGCGACGGAGAACACCGTGCGCCGCCCGGGCCGTCGGGCGAGCCGGTCGCCGGCGCCCAGCCCGCAACTGGCGGCCTCGCGGGAGAGCAGCAGCAGGGCGATGTCGTCCTCGCGGCGGTCCACCAGCGGACCGGTGGTGTGGTGCGACGAGGGCCCGTGCACGGCCTGGACCAGGGCGTCGGCCAGCAACTCCAGGTTCTCCGCGCTGCCCCCGTCCACCGCGGCGCCGTGCGCCTCGAAGACCCCGCGCAGCCGCCCCCAGCCGGTCTCCAGGTCGTGCCCGCCGGTCTCGATCAGCCCGTCGGTGCACACCAGCATGGTCTCGCCGGGCTCCAACACGATCCGGGTGGTGGGGTAGTCGGTGTCCGGGTCGATGCCCAACGGCAGCCCGCCGGCGGTGGGTCGGACCATCACCGCGCCGTCGGCCATCCGGATCGCCGGGTCGGGGTGGCCGGCCCGCGCCACGTCCAGCAGGCCGGTCGCCGGGTCCACCTCGACGTACAGACAGGTCGCGAAGCGCTGGTCCTCGCCGTGCCCGCGGGACTCGGTCTCGTTGATCCCGGCCAGGAAACGGGAGGCGCGGGAGAGCACCGCATCGGGGTGGTGACCCTCGGAGGCGTAGGCGCGCAGCGCGATCCGCAGCTGCCCCATCAGGCCCGCGGCCCGCACGTCATGGCCCTGGACGTCGCCGATGACCAGCGCGATCCGCCCGGACGGCAGCGGGATCATGTCGTACCAGTCGCCGCCGACCTCCAGCCCGCCGCCGGTCGGCACATAACGGGCGGCGACCGCCATCCCCGGGATGTCCGGCTGCACCGTCGGCATCATGCTCCGCTGCAGCCCCACCGCCAGCTCCTGCTGGGACTCCTGCATCCCGGCCCTGGCCAGCGCCTGGGCCAGCATCCGCGCGACCGTGGTCAGCACCGAGCGCTCGTCCGGGGTGAAGGCCACCGGCTGTGCGAAGCCCGCCATCCAGGCGCCGATCGTCCGGCCGGCGTTGACCAGCGGCAGAAACGCCCAGGACGCGCGCGCGAAGGGGGCGGCCAGCGGCCAGGTGGCGGGGTAGCGGCGCTGGTACTCCTCCGGCGTGGGGAGGTAGATGGCCCGGCCGGTCCGCACCACCTCGGCGGCCGGGTAGTCGGTGTCCAGCGTCATCTCGGAGAACGGCAGTTCGTCGCCGGGGCGGTGGCCGTGGTGGCCGATCACCGAGAGCCGGTCGCCCTGGATGTCGAAGACCGCCAGACCGTCCGGCATGAAGCCCGGCATGGACAGCCCGGCCGCGACCCGCAGCACCTCGGCCGTGGAGCGCGCCTCGGCCAACGCCCGGCCCGCGTCCAGCAGGAACGCCTCGCGCGAGCGGCGCCAGTCGCCGGTGACCGGGGTCACGGCCGCCGCCGTGCCGGGCTGCGGCTCGGGCACCTCCTGAAGGGTGCCGACCAGCTCGAAGTCGCCGTCCACGACCCGCGGCCGGGTGCGGGAGCGGACGATGCGCTGCACCCGCCCGCGCTCGTCGACGATGCGCAGCCGGGCCTCGGCGACCGTCCCCTCGGAGACCGCGAGCTGGACCACGCCGTTGATCTCGGCGAAGTCGACGGGGTGGAAACGGGAGCGCACGGCGGCCTCGGTCAGTTCGACCGGTTCGGCGGGAAGTCCCAGCAGCCGGGCCGCCTCGGCGTCGAGGGTCACCCGGCCCGATGCGTTGTCCCAGCGCCACAGGCCGGTCGCGAGGGCGGCCAGGAGGTCCTTGGTGCGCATTGCATCACTTTAGGTGGATTTGAAGTGGCTCGACCAGCGAGCCGGACGTGACCATCGTCCCAGCCCGGGGGCCCGCTCCCGCGTCGGGGGATCCTGATGGGGATATGTCAACCAGGAGGTCGGGGCCGGACGGTAACCTGGAGCGGTTATGCCATTCCCGGGGTGGTCTTTCGGGCGATCCACGCGGTGATCGGGCCAGCGGGCCCGGTGTCCCCCTTCTCGCCCGACGGCTCCCCACCTCGACTCGCGACGACTTGGATGAGCGATGCATCGGTACCGGTCCCATAACTGCGGCGAGCTCCGAGCCGCGGACGTCAACACCGACGTCCGCCTCAGCGGCTGGCTGCACAATCGACGTGACCTGGGCGGCATCCTCTTCATCGATCTGCGCGACCACTACGGCCTGGTGCAGCTCGTCGCCCGCCCCGGCACCCCGGCCAACGAGGCCCTCGGCTCGCTGACCAAGGAGACCGTCGTCCGCATCGACGGCAAGGTCAGCGCCCGCGGTGCCGACAACGTCAACCCGGACCTGCCGACCGGCGAGATCGAGATCGAGGTCACCGAGGTCGAGGTGCTCGGTGCCGCCGAGCAGATCCCCTTCACCATCAACGCCGAGGACGGGGTCAACGAGGAGAAGCGCCTGGAGTTCCGCTTCCTCGACCTGCGCCGCGAGCGCATGCACCGCAACATCATGCTGCGCACCGCCGTGATCTCCGCGATCCGGCACAAGATGGTGGCCCTCGGCTTCAACGAGATGGCGACCCCGATCCTGTCCGCGACCTCCCCCGAGGGCGCCCGCGACTTCCTGGTCCCGTCCCGTCTGCACGCCGGCAAGTTCTACGCGCTGCCGCAGGCCCCGCAGCAGTTCAAGCAGCTGCTGATGATCGCCGGCTTCGACCGCTACTTCCAGATCGCGCCCTGCTTCCGCGACGAGGACGCCCGCGCGGACCGCTCGCCGGGCGAGTTCTACCAGCTCGACATCGAGATGAGCTTCGTCGAGCAGGAGGACGTCTTCCAGCCCGTCGAGAAGCTGATGACCGAGCTCTTCACCGAGTTCGGCAACGGCCGCACGGTCACCTCCCCGTTCCCGCGCATCCCGTTCCGCGAGGCGATGCTCAAGTACGGCTCCGACAAGCCGGACCTGCGCGCCGAGCTGGAGCTGGTGGACGTCTCCGACGTCTTCGCGAACTCCGGCTTCAAGGCGTTCGCCGGCAAGCACGTCCGGGCCCTGGCCGTGCCGGACACCGCCGACCAGCCGCGGAAGTTCTTCGACCAGCTCGGCGACTTCGCCGTCTCCCAGGGCGCCAAGGGCCTGGCCTGGGTCCGCGTCGGCGAGGAGAACGCGCTCGCCGGCCCGATCGCCAAGTTCCTCACCGAGGACGACGTCAAGGCGCTGGTCGCCGCCCTCGACCTCAAGCCCGGCCACGCCGTCTTCTTCGGCGCCGGCGACTTCGACGAGGTCTCCAAGATCATGGGCGCGGTCCGCGTCGAGGCCGCCAAGCGCGCCGGCCACTTCGTCGAGGACGAGTTCCGCTTCTGCTGGATCGTCGACTTCCCGATGTTCGAGCGCGACGCGGACACCGGCAAGATCGAGTTCTCCCACAACCCGTTCTCCATGCCGCAGGGTGGCCTGGAGGCGCTGGAGACCAAGGACCCGCTGGACATCCTCGCCTGGCAGTACGACATCGTCTGCAACGGCACCGAGCTCTCCTCCGGCGCGATCCGGAACCACGAACCGGACGTCATGTACAAGGCGTTCGCGATCGCCGGTTACGACAAGGAGACCGTCGAGGCCGAGTTCGGCGGCATGCTCCGCGCCTTCAAGTTCGGCGCCCCGCCGCACGGTGGCATCGCCCCGGGCGTCGACCGGATCGTGATGCTGCTCGCCGACGAGCCCAACATCCGCGAGACCATTGCCTTCCCGCTCAACGGCAACGCCCAGGACCTCCTGATGGGCGCCCCGTCCGAGGTCGACGAGGCCCGCCTCAAGGAGCTCCACCTGAGCATCCGCACCGGCCCGGCGAAGCCGACGCCCTACAAGCCGACCAAGTAAGGCGCACCGGGGCCCGGGACCGCAGCCGCGGTCCCGGGCTCTGGCCCATCCGGCAATCCGGGAGCGGCCGTTGCACCGCCGCTCCCGCACCACGCACGAGGGCGCCCCCGGACCGATCCGGTCCGGGGGCGCCCTCGTGCTTCCTTACGCGCCGGGGGTCAGCCCTCTTCGCCCCCGAACCGCTCGCGGTACGCCGCAAGGTCGTCCTCCGTGATCTTCGCGAAGAGCACCGGCGGGACCGTGAACGACGTGCCGGCGGGCACCGAGGCCAGCGCCCGCGCCTCCTGGGGCGAGACCCAGGTGGCGGTGTCGCCGTCCAGCGCGAACGCGCCCCGCATGGCCTTCGCCGACGCCGGGATGAACGGCTCGGAGACCACCGCGTAGAGGTGGATGAGGTTCATCGCGGTCCGCAGCGTCAGCGCCGCCGCGTCCTTGTCCGTCTTGATCTCCAGCCAGGGGGCCTTCTCCTCCAGGTAGGAGTTGCCCGCGCTCCACAGGGCGCGCAGCGAGGCCGCGGCCTTGCGGAACTGGAGCGCCTCCATGTGGCCCTCGTACTCGGTGAGCAGCCCGGCGATCTCCTCGCCCAGCTTCTGCTCGGCGGCGCCGGCCTCGGCGCCGGCCGGCACCTCGTCGCCGAACCGCTTCCGCGAGAAGGAGAGCACGCGGTTGACGAAGTTGCCGAGGGTGTCGGCCAGGTCCTTGTTGACCGAGGAGGAGAAGAGCTCCCAGGTGAAGGAGGTGTCGTCGGACTCCGGGGCGTGCGCCATCAGGAAGTAGCGCCAGTAGTCGGCCGGCAGCAGCTCCAGCGCCGCGTCGGTGAAGATGCCGCGCTGCTGCGACGTGGAGAACTTCCCGCCGTAGTAGTTGAGCCAGTTGAACGCCTTGAGGAAGTCGACCCGCTTCCACGGCTCGCGGGTGCCCAGCTGCGTCGCCGGGAACATCACGCTGTGGAACGGCACGTTGTCCTTGGCCATGAACTCCGTGTACCGGACGTCGTCGGCCTCGTACCACCACGACTTCCAGTCGCGCTCCTGGGGCGCCAGGTCCGCCCACTCCTTCGTCGAGCCGATGTACTCGATCGGGGCGTCGAACCAGACGTAGAAGACCTTGCCCTCGGCGGCCAACTCCGGCCACACGTCGGCCGGCACCGGCACGCCCCAGTCCAGGTCGCGGGTGATCGCCCGGTCCTGGAGGCCCTCGGTCAGCCACTTGTGGGCGATGGACGACGCCAGCGTCGGCCACTCCTTGCTGCCGTTGCCCTCCAGCCAACCCTCGACCTCGTGCTGGAGCTTGGACTGGAGCAGGAAGAGGTGCTTGGTCTCGCGCACCTCCAGGTCGCCGCTGCCGCTGATCGCCGAGCGGGCGTCGATCAGGTCGGTCGGGTCCAGGACGCGGGTGCAGTTCTCGCACTGGTCGCCGCGCGCCTTGTCGTAGCCGCAGTGCGGGCAGGTGCCGACGATGTAGCGGTCCGGCAGGAAGCGGCCGTCGGCGTTGGAGTAGACCTGGCGGATGGCCCGCTGCTCGATGAAGCCGTTCTCGTGCAGCTTGCGCGCGAAGTGCTGGGTCAGCGCGACGTTCTGCTGCGAGGAGCTCCGACCGAAGTGGTCGAACTGCAACCCGAAGCCGTCGTAGATCGCCTTCTGCTTGTCGTGCTGCTCGGCGCAGAACTCGGCGACGGACTGCCCGGCGTCCTTCGCCGCCAGCTCGGCGGGCGTGCCGTGCTCGTCGGTGGCGCAGATGTAGAGGACGTCGTGACCGCGCTGCCGCAGGTACCGGGCGTACACATCGGCCGGGAGCATGGACCCCACCATGTTGCCCAGGTGCTTGATCCCGTTGATGTACGGAAGGGCGCTGGTGATGAGGTGTCGAGCCATTGCCGGCTGCTCCCAAGTCGCTACGGTGAGTGATGATTTGCTTTACGCAACGTCAATATCGTACTGGACGGGGTGGGGGGCTCCGCGCGGGTATTTTCCGGCCCACAAGGGGCGGATGAGGGCCTCTGCGCCCCGCTCGTTGCCCGTGAAACGGGCCCCGCCCGCTCCCGTCCATCATCACGCACGCGGCCCCCGCCTCCCCTCGTTTGCGGGGAAAAGCCCCTGCGTGCCACAGGCCGCGGCCGGACCCGATGCGGGTCCGGCCGCGGCCTGTGCCTGCGGGGTGCGGCGGTGCTCAGCTGTCCTTGAGGACCTTGGCGGCGCGGGCCTCGCTGAGCCACTCCGGGAACTCGACCATCAGCTGCTGGTAGAACTCCTCGTGGGTCAGGCCCCGGGGGTCGCGACCGGCGTGGAAGAAGCCGGCGTTGTCGACGACGCGCTTCTCCGGGATGGTCAGGTCGTCCAGCTTGCGCAGGAAGTCGAAGCCCTTGGCGTCGGGGTCACCGAAGCCGATGAACTGCCAGAAGATGGGGAGTTGGGCGGCCTGGCACAGGGCCCGCTCGGCGGCGGGCTTGGAGGTCGGCGCGCCGTCGGTCTGGAAGATGACGAAGGCGGGGTCGGTGGAGCCCGACTTCTTGTAGTGCGCGACGACGGCCTCGATGGCCCAGTGGTAGTTGGTCCGGCCCATGTGACCGAGGCCGGAGTGCAGTTCGTCGATGCGGCCCTCGTAGCTGGCGAGGTCCAGATCGGCGGTGCCGTCCACGTCGGTGGAGAAGAAGACGACCGGGACGGTGGCCTTCTCGTCGAGGTGCGTGGAGAGACCGAGGGCCTGCTCGGCGAGGTGCTGGACCGTGCCGTCCTTGTAGTAGTTGCGCATCGAGCCGGAGCGGTCGAGCACGAGGTAGACGGTCGCGCGCTGGGCGGCGAGGCCGTGCTTCTCCAACGTGGCGCGGGCGGCGTCGTGGAGCGGGAGGAGCGCGGGCGCGGTCGCCGCGACCGGGCTGGCGGGGGCGGGGACCGGGGTCTCGGCGGCGGGCTCGTCGGCTTGGTCGGCCGGTGCGGCCTCGGGGGCCGGCGCCTCGGTCACCGCCGCGGCCGCTTCGTCGGCCGCGGCCGGGGTCTCGTCCGCCACCTTCTCCGGCCTCAGCGCCGCCGCTACCGTCTCCTCCTTCTCCTTCGCCTCCTCCTCCTTCTGCTCCGGCTGGGGCGTCGGCTTCGGCTCGGAGTCGTCCTCCGTGGTGGTCGCCGTGGCGGGGGCCGGGTTGTCGAATGCCTGGCTGACCAGGTCGGCGGCGGAGTCAGGGACGACGGGGGCGGTGGCGGGCGCATCGGCCGCGGCGCTCGGCCCGGGCTCCTTGGCGTCCTCGGCGGCGGTCTCTTCCTTGGGCGCGGCCGCGTCGGTCGGCTCGTCCGCCGGCTTCGGTGCCTCGGCGGCGGCCGGCGGCTCGACCGTCGCGTCGACCGCGGCCGTCGGCTCGTCCCGTACGGGAGCCTCGTCCGCCGCCGTCGCCGCGGGCTCCGGTGCACGGTCAACCGGGCTGCTCTGGGCGGGAAGCGAGGCGGTCTTCGGGGCCGCCGCGGGCGCCGGCTCGGCGGGCGCCGTACGGGCGGCCGGCACCTCGGCTTCCGGGGGCGCGGGCGGGGCGACCGGAGTCGGGGTGGATTCCTCGCGGGCCTCCGGGATCGTCGCCGCCTCCGGCTTGTCGGCGTCCTTCCGGGCGTCGCGGGATTCGTTGCGGGCCGCCTTTGAACGACCGAAAGCGTTGCGCAGCAGACTTCGAATGCCCATCGGCTGACCTCTCTTGCGTGTGGTGGGTGCGGCGAATGTCCGTGAAGCGCGGACATGTCCCTGACCAGGACGGATACGTAAGGGTAGCGGCCTGAACCGGCCTGATCGTGGGAACCCGCGCCCCGGATGGTTGGTCCATACGGGGGTGTTGAGCGGGGAGGTGGTTTCGCCCGGTTCCTCGTCGGTCCGGAAAGGGACCTTCCGCTGCCGGAAAGTGTGCGCGCGGTCTTTGCGGAAAATCCCGATTGCTTCTGTGTGCGGGGCTACTTGGCCGCGGGTATGGCAGGTCTTGCCCTCATAGGTGGTGCAGAAGTGCCCTATGGGGCAGCCAAGGCGCGGGATAGTGACTATGTCGGGGATGTCGTTGGGGTGGTGTGGGGTGTGTGTCCCGACGGCTCCAACTTGCGTGGTGCGGTGGCCAGTTCATGACGGAGGGGTCGGAGGTCGCCCGACCCCTGGGGCGTTCTGGCGGTTGCGTGGGCGTCTTGTCGCCGGGTGTTCACCGGCCCGTCGTTTCACGTGAAACGCGCGCGTGGTTCCGTCAGTTGAGCGGGATCTGCCGGCCCCGCCCGCGCACATCACGTGGCGGAAACAAACAGGCAAGAGCTCGGTAAGAAGTAAGTCGCTCAGGTATCCGATTCGCGGATGAGCCCGTCTTCTCCGGTGACCATTGTCCTGAGCCGCCCGTTGTGCCTCGGGGGTGGCCGGCGAGAAGGCAAGAACCCTTTCGAGGGTGACGGGAGATGTGGGCGCATGGGGCTGACCAGTCAGTCGCTCGAATTCACGGTGATCGTGCTGGCGGTGGTCTGTGTTGCCGCGACGGTGTGGCTCTGGCCCCGGCTGTCGCGCAACGGCTGGCGCCACGTGCTGGGGAGGCTGGGGGCCATCGTGGTCACCCAGCTGTCGATCGTGTCCGCGCTCGCCCTCGCCGTGAACGCGAACTTCGAGTTCTACGGCAACTGGGACGAGTTGCTGGGCAACAACGAGCAGGCCCCGGCCGCGGTGAGCCAGGGGGACGGGCAGTACGCCACGGTCGGCAACATCAAGGGCGGGCTGATCCAACCCGCCGGCCCGCAGGGGCTCGACCGGGTGACCGGACTGCCGAAGGGGCCCGCCGACAAGGTGGGCAAGGTCGAGTCCGTACGGATCATCGGTCGGCGGACCCGGGCCATCAACCCGGCCTTCGTGTATCTGCCGCCGCAGTACTTCCAACAGCAGTTCCACCGCCAGCGGTTCCCCGTCATGGTCGTCATCAGCGGCTACCCGGGCGGGATCATGAACCTCGCGCAACATCTCCAGATCCCGCAGAACGCGGGCCAGTTGATCGCGCAGGGCAAGATGCAGCCGACCGTGCTGGTGATGGTGCGGCCGACCATCGCACCGCCGCGCGACACCGAGTGCGTCGATGTGCCGGGCGGTCCGAAGGCCGAGACGTTCTTCACCAAGGACCTGCCGGACGCCATGAAGTCGGCCTACCGGGTGGGCCACGACCCCAGCGCCTGGGGCGCGTTCGGGTACTCCTCGGGCGGCACCTGCTCGCTCCAGTTGGCGATGCGCAACCCGACGGCGTACACCTCGGCGGTCTCGCTCTCCGGCGACTATGCAATCAAGGACGACCTCACCACCGGCAGCCTCTTCGGCCCCGGCCCGACCGGCGCCCAGCACCAGCGCGAGCACGACCTCCAGTGGCGGCTGAAGCACCTGCCCGCGCCGCAGGTCTCCGCGCTGGTGGCCAGCAGCCGCCAGGGCGAGTCGGACTACGGCGCCACCATGGACTTCATTCACGCGGTGAAACCGCCGATGCGGGTCGACTCGATCATCCTGCCCCGCGGCAGCCACCAGTTCGGGACCTGGCGGCGGGAGGTCGTCCCGGCCCTGGAGTGGCAGAGCCAGCAGCTGACGTTCCCGCAGGACACCGAGCCGAACAAGCCGCAGCCGACGCCGGGTCAGGCGAAGGGCGTGTCCAAGGCGCAGACGCCCGCCGAGGACCGGTCCCACAAGCGGGTCGAGGCGGAGCACCCCCAGCGGTGAGGTGAGCGCCGCCGGCGACGGCGGTGCGCGGAAGGGGGCGCCGGGATGGTCCGGCGCCCCCTTCGTCGTGCGGCCGCGGGCCGGGATGCCGTTCCCGGCCCCCGGCCGCCCGCCCCCGTCATCGGGATCCCGCCCCAACGGGCCCCGGCCCGCCCCTCGGGCCCCGGCTTACGGGCGGTAGACCATCCCCGGTTCCGGCTTCGCGGGCGAGAGCAGCTGGGACACGGTGACGACCGTGTAGCCGCGGTTCTTCAGCTCCTTGAGGATGCCGGGGACGGCCGGCACGGTGCCCTTGTAGATGTCGTGCAGCAGGATGATGCCGTCGCGCTTGGTCTGGTCGAGCACCCGCTTGGTGATCAGGTCCGAGTCGGTGGTCTGGTAGTCCTTGGCGGTCACGCTCCACAGGACCTGGGCGACGCCGAGCTCCTTGCTGATCTTGGAGACCTCTTCGTCGGTCCGGCCCTGCGGCGGGCGCATCAGCGTGGGCGTCTTGCCGGTGATCTTGTGGACCTCGTCCTGGACGCGGGAGATCTCGCGCTTGGCCTCGTCCGGCTTGATGTCGGTGAGGATCTGGTGGGACCAGGTGTGGTTGGCCAGCTCATGGCCCTCGGCGGCGATCCGCTTCACCTCGGCGGGGCGCTCGGCGATGTGGTTCTTGCCGAGCATGAAGAACGTGGCGTGGGCCTTGTTCTCCTTGAGGATGTCCAGCAGCCGGTTGGTGTTCTCGCTCGGGCCCGCGTCGAAGGTCAGGGCCACGCACTTGGCCTTGCGACAGTCGACGTCGCCGCTGCCGGCGTCCTGGGCCTTGGCGTTCTTGGCGTCGGCCGAGGTGGCCTCGGCCCGCGCGTCGGCGGGCGCGGTGACGTCGTAGGAGGCGCAGCCGCTGAGGGCCAGGGCCAGGGAGGCGGCCGTCAGCAGCCCGGCTATGGACGAGCGGCGGGCCGCGGATATCTGCTTCGGCATGCGGGATCTTTCCTGGAGTCGTTCGCTGGCTGTGGAGTTTTCGGCGCTCTTACGCGTAGCCCGGTGCTCGCCGGCGGTGGCCGGGAGCGCTCGCGACCCGATTTCCGGGCGCGACGAAGCGGGCGCAGACGGAGTCGTGGCCCGGCGCGCCGACCGTCCTATCGAACGGACTTCAGCGACTATACAGACCAGGTACACACCATGTGTATAGAGGTGTGGGAGGGGCCGTGTGACCCTCGCGACAGCCCGATCGGGCGCACTGGGCGCGACACCCCGTCGCACCCGCGGTGGACTTCTTGCTGTGACCGCCCCGCCGGACGACTGCCTGGCCCACAACGACTGGATCTGCGGCGACTACCTGACCTCCCGCCGCCAGATCCTGCTCGACGCGGTCGGCCAGCACCTTCAGCTGACGGTCGTTTCGGTCGGGCTCGGGTTGGTGATCGCCCTCCCCCTGGCGCTGCTGGCCCGCCGCCGGCGCTGGACGGCCGGCCCGGTGCTCGGCCTCACCACCGTGCTCTACACGATCCCGTCGCTGGCGATGTTCTCCCTGCTGCTGCCGGTCTACGGGCTCTCCGCCACCCTCGTCGTGGTCGGCCTCGCGCTCTACTCCCTCACCCTGCTCGTCCGGAACATCCTGGCGGGGCTGAACGGCGTCCCCGTCGAGGCCAAGGAGGCCGCCCGGGGCATGGGTTACGGGCCGATGCGGCAACTGCTCACCGTGGAGCTGCCGTTGGCGGTGCCCGCCGCGATGGCCGGGCTGCGCATCGCCACGGTCTCCGCGGTCGCGCTCACCACCGTCGGCGCGATCGTCGGGTACGGCGGGCTGGGCAACCTCATCTACGCCGGGATGAACGCCTACTTCAAGGCGCAGGTGCTGACCGCGTCCGTGCTCTGCGTGCTTATCGCGGTCGCCTTCGACCTGCTGCTGCTCGGCGCGGAACGGCTGCTCACGCCCTGGCGGCGGGCCGGCCGAAGCGCCCGGCCGGCCCGCGGACGCGCGCTGTCGGCCGCCTCCGGGCGGCGGGCATGAGCACCCTCGCCGCGGTCTGGTCCTGGCTGACCACCGCCGCCAACTGGTCCGGGGAGAACGGCATTTGGCACCGCCTCACCCAGCACGTCGTCCTCACCTTCGCCTGCCTCGCCCTCAGTGCCCTGATCGCGCTGCCGGTGGCGCTGACGCTGGGACACCTGGGGCGCGGCGGCGCGCTCGCGGTCAACCTGGCCAACGTCGGCCGCGCGGTGCCGACCTTCGCGGTCCTCGTCCTGCTCCTGCTGACCCCGATCGGTCGGCACGGGCAGTGGCCGACGATCATCGCGCTGGTGCTCTTCGCCATCCCGCCGCTGCTCACCAACGCCTACGTCGGAATGCGCGGGGTGGACCAGGACGTGGTCCGGGCCGCGCGGGGCATGGGGATGACCGGGGCCCAACTGGTGTGGCGGGTGGAGGCGCCGTTGGCGCTGCCGCTGGTGCTGACCGGCGTGCGGATCGCCGCCGTGCAGCTCGTCGCCACCGCCACGCTGGCCGCGCTGGTGGGCGGCGGCGGGCTCGGCCGGATCATCACCGCGGGCTTCAACCTCGCCAGCACCCCGCAGGTGGTGGCCGGTGCGGTGGTGGTGGCGGTGTTCGCGCTGCTGATGGAGGGAGTGTTCGAGCTGGTGCAGCGGTACGCCCCGGCACGGGCGCGCGGGCGGACCCCATGAGGGCGGTCCGCCCGACGCCGACCCCGCGCCGCCCGTACCGCGGTCCACGGACCGCGTCGGCGGCCCTGGCGGCGCTGGCCGGGCTAGCCGGGCTGGTCTCCTGCGTCGGCGGGCCGTCGCTGGAGCACCGCGGGGCGATCACCGCGGCGCCCGGCGACAGCCGTGAACTGTCCATCGGCTCGGCCGGCTTCACCGAGAGCGAGCTGCTCGCCCAGATGTACGCGACGCTGCTCCAGCAGGCCGGCTACCGCACCCACCTGCTCACCGTCGGCAACCGCGAGCTGTACGAACCGGCGCTGGAGGCCGGCCAGATCGACGTCGTCCCCGAATACGCCGCCACCTTCGCCAACTGGCTCAACGCCAAGGAGCACGGGCCCGAGGCGGCCCCGGTCGCCTCCCCCGACCTGGACACCACCATGGCCGCGCTGCGCCGGCTCGCCGCACCGCGCGGCCTGACCGTGCTCCCGCCGGGCCGCGCCGTCGACCAGAACGCCTTCGCGGTGCGCGCCTCCTACGCCGCCGAGCACCGCCTCCGGACCCTCAGCGACCTGGGTCGCGCCAAGCTGCCGGTGCGGCTGGCGGCCGGTGACGAGTGCGTCCAACGGCCCTTTTGCGCCCCCGGGTTGCGGAAGACCTACGGCATCGACATCACCGCCGTGGACCCGAAGGGCGTCGGCACCACGCCGGCGAAGCAGGCCGTGCAGAACGGTCAGGACCAGATGGTGCTGACCACCAGCACGGACGCCACCCTCGACCAGTTCGGACTCGTCGTCCTCGCCGACGACCGGAAGCTCCAGAACGCCGACTACCTCGTCCCCGTCGTCAACCGCGCACGGGCCGGCGGCGCCCGTCCGGCCGCCGCTCTGAACCGCCTCAACACGGCGCTGACCACCGAGGATTTGGCCCAACTCAACGAACAGGTCGACAGCTGGCGCCGGCTCCCCGCCGATGTCGCCCACAACTACCTCATGAAAAAGGGGCTGTTGAGGAAGGGATGACGACTCCCGAGGCGGTGTTTCACGTGAAACACCGTGCTGCGAAAGCCGTTTCACGTGAAACATCGCAGCCGCCCCGCACCCCGCATCACTCCGTCGGGACGGAGTCCACCTCCGGCCGCCCCCGCGACACTCCCCGCACCTCCGGGGCGATGGTGCGGCGCAGTGCCTCGTGCAGGGTCGTCGGGGTCAGGACGCCCACCAGCCGCGGGCCGTCCAGGACCGCGATCCACCCGGCGTCGTGCTTCAGCATCTCGCTGAACGCGTCCTTGAGCGTCCCGGTCACCGGGATCCACGCCTCCATGCGGCGGGCGTGGTCCGCGACGGTCCCGCCCGCGCCCGCCAGGCGCTCCGTGCCCACCCAGCCGTGGAGCGCACCGTCGGCGTCCAACACCACGGCCCAGCGGGCGCCCTCGCCCCGCAGCCGGGTCACCGCCTGTGCGGCCGGCTCGGCGAGCCGGGCGAACGGCGGTCGTTCGAGGTCGTCGCGGTCGATGGAGGTCACCGAGAGCTGCTTCAACGCCCGGTCCGCGCCCACGAATTCGGCGACATAGGGCGTCGCGGGCGCGCCGAGCACCCGCGCCGGGGTGTCGAACTGCTCGATGCGGCCGGCACCGTAGACCGCGATCCGGTCGCCGAGCCGGATGGCCTCCTCGATGTCGTGCGTGACCAGCAGCACCGTCTTGTGCATATCGGCCTGGAGCCGCAGGAATTCCTTCTGGAGGCGGTCCCGGACGACCGGGTCGACGGCGCCGAACGGTTCGTCCATCAGCAGCACGGGCGGATCGGCCGCCAACGCGCGGGCCACCCCCACCCGCTGGCGCTGCCCGCCGGACAGTTGGTCGGGGTAGCGCGGTCCGTAGACGGCCGGGTCCAGGCCGACCAGGTCCAGGAGTTCGGCGGCCCGCTCCCGCGCCCTGGCCCGCTTCCAGCCGGTCAGCACCGGCACCGTCGCGGTGTTGTCGAGGACGGTCCGGTGCGGGAAGAGGCCGGTCTGTTGGATGACGTAGCCGATCCGGCGGCGGAGCCGTACCGGGTCGACCCCGGAGACGTCCGCACCGTCGACGAAGATCCGGCCCTCGGTGGGGTCGATGAGCCGGTTCACCATCATCATGGTCGTCGTCTTCCCGCACCCGGACGGGCCGACCAGCGTGACCAACTCGCCCTTGCCGACATCGAAAGAGAGGTCGTCGACGGCCGTCGTCCCGTCGGGGTACCGCTTGGTGACCGACTCGAACCGGATCATTGCGCCATTGAATCCCGCGCCCCGTCCCCGCTCCCGTCATGCGGGCAATCGAGTGGGGAAACGGAACGGCGACGGGGGCCGTACGAGTGCTTCAAAGGCACCGCCTCTCGTCCTCCCGCGCCCGGCCCGTTCGGCGTGCTTACGATCCACTTCGGCCGCCTCCTCGGAAGGGTGGAAGGGAACGCCACATGAGAGCTGTAGCAATCAACGCCTTCGGTGAGGACCCGCAGCTGATGGAGCTGCCGCAGCCTGAGCCGGGACCGGGTGAGGTCCTGGTGCGGTTGGCCGCGGCCGGCCTTAACCCCATCGACTGGAAGCTGGCCGACGGCCACTTCGGGAAAGCCGTGCAGGCCACCTTCCCCCTGGTCCTGGGAGCGGACGGGGCGGGGGAGGTGGTCGCGGTGGGCAGTGGCGTACGGCGGTTCACCGTGGGGGACCCGGTGTTCGGCCAGTTCCAGCGGCCCGAGCGGGGCGGCGGATCCTACGCCGAGTTCGCCGTGGCCCGGGAGGGCGACATCGCGCTGGCCGCCCGCAGCGTGACCTACGCGACCTCGGCGGCCGTGCCGACGGCCGGGATGACCGCGTACAACCTCGTCGAGGAGACCCGGGTCGGGGAGGGGAAGCGGGTGCTGATCGTCGGTGCGACCGGCGGGGTCGGCACCTTCGCCACCCAGATCGCGGCCGGTCGCGGCGCCGAGGTCATCGCCACCGCCCGCCCCGCGAAGGCGGAGTTGATGCGCACGCTGGGCGCCGCGGAGACCGTCGACCACACGGCGGGCCCGATCGCCGACCAGGTCCTCGCGTCCCACCCGGAAGGGGTGGACGTGCTGATCGACATGGCCAGCGACGCCAAGAGCTTCGTCGAGATGACCCGGGCGGTGCGGGACGGCGGGGTGGCGGTCTCGCTGATCGGCTCCGCCGACGCCGATGTCCTCACTGACCACAACCTGCGCGGCTTCAACTTCGTCAACCGCCCCTCCCCCCAACTCCTGGAGATCCTCGCCGGGCACCTCGACGCGGGGCGCCTCACGGTCCTGGTGGGCCTCGAAGTTCCCCTGGAGGAGGCCCCGGAGGCGCTGGCGGCCAGCCGCACCGGGCGGGCGCAGGGCAAGACCGTCCTGGCGATCTGAGCCGGACCGCTAGGACATCGCCTCGGGGCCCGGCACCGCCCGCGGTCGGTGCCGGGGCACCGTCGTGCGGCGGAGGCGGGCGGTCAGCGGGCCGGCCGTGGCGAGGGCGATGACGAGCGCGGCCGTGCCGATCGTCGTCCACACGCCGGTGCGCAGGGAGGCGGTCAGGGCGTCGGTGTAGGCGTCGGCGGCGGGGCGGGAGACCGCGGTGGGCAGGGCGTCCAGGAGCCGGGTGCGGAGCAGCGCCAGCGTTGCGGACAGCAGGGCACAGGCCAGCGCGCAGCCGAGTGCGGTGCCGACCAGCGCGCGGCGTCGGTGGCGGACGAGCAGCAGTCCGGCCAGGAGGCAGAGCGCGGCGGCCGGGGGCAGCAGCCGGGCACCGGTGCGCGCGGCCCGGAAACCGGTCCGGAAGCGGGGCACGTCGGGGGAGTTGAGCAGCACGATCGAGGTGCCGGTGGGGGGCACGCGGCGGACGATGTCGATGCCCAGGCCGTTGCCGGCGAGTTGGTGCCGCACGCGGGCGAGGACCGGTGCGAGGTCGAGGGTGACGGGACCGTTGCCGGAGGCGGCGAGGGTGCCGTCCAGGGTCCGGTGGGCGGTGCGGTGCACCCCGGCCCAGAGCGCGGGGAACGCGCGGTCGGTGACGGCCTGACGCACCTGTTTGTCGACGAACTCGCGGATGCCGAGGGTGAACTTCCGCCGCAGCGCGGGGCGTTCGGCTCGGGGGACGACCTTGAGCAGCCCGTCGAGCCGGACGTGGGGCATCACGCCGTTGGTGACCTCGTGGACGAGGGCGTCCTGGATGGCGGGGTTGCCGGCGAGCGGGGCGACCGTGGCCACATAGCGGTCGGTGTCGGTGAGTTCGGCGCGGGCCCAGACGGCGGCCAGGCTCAGCGGCAGCAGCAGCGTGCCGAGCACCAGCAGCGCTCCGCCGGCCAGCGAGCGGACCCGGCGCGGCCGTCCTTGTGGGCAACGCGCCTCCGCCTCCCGGCCGTCGGCGCGTGCGGGTGCACTCGCTGACATCGCGTCGCAGTCCTTCCTGCCCCGGCGGTTGCTGCCATCCTCCAGGCAAGTCGGTGCGGGGGGCGGTCGCGAGCGGGGCCGGTGCCAACGGGTGATCGCGGGGACGCGCTCTGGCACGGCGCTCGCGCGGTGTCTCAGCCGGACCGTCGGGCCTTCCCGCGCCGGACCGCCCGGACCACCCCGGGGGCGAACAGCGCGCAGGCCAGGGCGGTCACCATCCACCCCATCTGTCCGCTCCCGCGCTCGGGTTCGGGCCGCGAGTCGGGGAGCTCGTCCAGATCGCCGGAGCAGGCCAGGGGTGCGGCGGACGGGGCGACGTAGACGCAGACGGTGGTGGCGGCCCGCAGGGTGCCGGGGGCCGGGTTGGGGCCGGCGGGCCGGTGGTCGCCGAGCACCGCGGTGGAGGTGAAGACCGCGATGTCGTGCGCGGGCAGATCGACGTGCCAGACGGCCCGCTGCTCGCCCGGGCCCTCCCCCTCGACGGTGCCGTCGGTGGCGGTGGCCGAGACCGTGGTGGCCGGCATCTCCTGTTCGACGCGGACGCCGGGCACCTCGTCGGGGCCCAGGTTGTGCACGGTGATGCGGTAGTCGAGCCGCTGCCCGGGCTCCGCCCGGTCGACGCCGTCGGTCACCGAGACCGACAGGGCCGGCGGGTCCTGCGGAACGTGTGCGGCGGCGGGCGGTGCGGGGAGCGCGGTGGCGCACAGCACCGCGCAGGCAGCGGCGGGTCGCATGACGTCATCCGAGCACCGCGGTGGCGCCGGTCGGCGGCTTGTGGGCCGTGCCCGGGCCGGGTTCACCCGAGTGGGGCGGACCGGGAGGGCGCGGGGTCAGTGCCGGTGCGGTCCGGGGCGGTGGATGGGGCCGTGGGAGTCGTCGCAGTGGCTGCCGGACGGCTGCACGGGGCCGGGGCCGGGGCCCAGGGTCAGCAGCTCGTCCTCGTCCTGTTCGCCGAGGTGGTCGACCTGGAGGGTGGCGTGGGTGATGCCGTACTCGGTGTGCAGCAGCTGCTGGAGGCTGCGGCGGACCTTGTGGCAGTCGCCGCCCGGGGCCACGAGGATGTGCGCGGACAGCGCGGGCTGTCCGGAGGTGATCTGCCAGATGTGCAGGTCGTGCACCTCCACGACCTGCTCTGCGGCGACGAGGTGGTCGCCCAGCGCGTCCGGGTCGATCCCGGCCGGGGCGGCCTCCATGAAGATCCGGCCCGACTCCCGCACCAGCCCCGTGCCGGCCTTCAGCATCAGCGCGACGACGACGAGCGAGGCGATCGCGTCGGCCCGGGCGAAGCCCGTGGTCAGCACGATCAGGCCGGAGATCGCGGTGGCGATGAAGCCGAACAGGTCGGTGAGGATGTGCTGGTAGGCGCCCTCGACGTTCAGGCTGGAGCGGTTGGCCTTCGACAGGAACCAGGTGCAGATCAGGTTCACCACGACACCGGACAGTGCGGTGATCACCACCAGGCCGCCGGTGACCTCGGGCGGCGAGATCAACCGCTGGACCGCCTCGTAGGCCAGCCACAGGGAGAGCACCAGCAAGGTGATGCCGTTGGCCTGCGCGGAGAGGATCTCGGCGCGCTTGAGGCCGTAGGTGTAGCCGCCCCGCGCGGGCTTCGCGGCCAGGCGCATCGCGACCAGGGCCAGCACGATCGAGACCGCGTCGGTGAGCATGTGGGCCGCGTCCGAGATCAGCGCCAGCGACTGCGCCAGGAAACCGATGACGACCTCGATCGCCATGTAGGCGGTCAGCAGGATGAGAGCGGCGCGCAGCCAGCGCCGGTCGGCGTCGGGGGAGACCCCGTGGGCGTGGCCGTGTGCATGGCTGTGCCCACTGTGGGCGTGCTCGGTCATGGCGCGCTCCTTCTCGGCTCCACCTTGCTCGTTCGCTGCGAAGCAAACCGCACTTCGGCAAAAGATCCAAAGGCTGCACCGGTGACCGTTGTCATTACCGTCGAACGGGCTATCGTGCCTGGTCAGGGCGGTGTGTTGCGGGAGTGCGCGGGCGGTGGCGCGATCCGGTCACGGAGGGGACGTCCGGCGTGTTGCGGGAGGCGCCCGGTTTCACGTGAAACATGCGTGCGGTTTCACGCGAGGTGGTGCCCGGGATCGGCGACCGGCTCGCGGTGCGCTGGCTTCCGTCGAGCGGGCGGGAAAGCGGGAAAAAGCGGACAGCGCGCGGATCCCCCTCGCGCGCTGCCCGGTCCATGGTCGGGCCCGCCTCGTTCCGGGCCCCCGGACAGTAATAGCAACTTATTGCGCATCGTGTGCAAGAGGGCGCGGGGTGGGCGCACTGGGACGTGCCGGGGCGCATGGGGCCTCCCCCGAAACCGCGGCGGCCCGGCCGGTCAGTAGAGTTCGGCACCCGTCCCCCGCGACGGCTCCGCCCCGCCGACCCGCCCCCTTCGCGCCCCGAGGTACTCCGCCGTGACTCCCCCGCTTCCGCTCTCCGTCGTTGGTATCGGGGCCGATGGCTGGGACGGTTTGGCGCCGGCCGCGCGGCGGGAGTTGGGCGCGGCCGAGGTGTTGATCGGCGGGGCGCGGCAGTTGGCGTTGCTGCCGGCCGAGTGCACGGGCGAGCGGGTGGCGTGGCCCTCGCCGCTGCGGCCCGCGGTCCCCGGGCTGCTCGCCGCGCATGCCGGGCGGCGGATCTGCGTGCTGGCCAGTGGGGACCCGATGTTCTACGGGATCGGGCGGACCCTGACCGAGGTGATGGCACAGGACCCGGCGGTGTGGCGGCCGCTGCGGGTGGTGCCGCACCCCTCGTCGGTGGCGTACGCCTGCGCCCGGTTGGGCTGGGCGGTGGAGGACACCGAGGTCGTCACGCTCGTCGGGCGGCCCGCGGAGAACCTGGTGCGGGCGCTGCACGACGGGCGGCGGGTGCTGGTGCTGTCGGCCGGGGCCACGACGCCCGGCGAGGTCGCGGCGCTGCTGCGGGCGCGGGGCTTCGGCCCGACCCGGATGCGGGTGTGGGAGCAACTCGGCGGCGCGCGCGAGCGGTTGGTCGAGGGCACCGCGCGGGCGTGGGACGCGCCCGCCGGCGATCCGCTCAATGTGATCGCGCTGGACTGCGCGCGGGAGCCGGACGCCCCGCGGCTGCCGGTCGTGCCCGGGATCCCCGACGACGCCTACGAGCACGACGGCCAGTTGACCAAGCGTCATGTCCGGGCGGCCACGCTGGCCGCGCTCGCCCCCGCGCCCGGCGAACTCCTCTGGGACGTCGGCGGCGGCTCCGGCTCCATCGCCGTCGAATGGCTGCGCGCGCACCGCAGTTGCCGGGCGGTCAGCGTCGAGCGGGACGCGGCGCGGGCGGCCCGGATCGGCCGCAATGCGCGGGCGCTCGGCGTCCCGGACCTCCAGGTGGTGCACGGGCCGGCGCCCGCCGCGCTGGCCCAACTGCCGGTGCCGGACGCGGTGTTCGTCGGCGGCGGGCTGACCGCGCCGGGGCTGCTGGACGCCTGCTGGGAGGCGCTGCCCCCGGGGGGCCGGCTGGTCGCGAACACCGTGACGCTGGAGTCCGAGGCGCTGCTGACCGAGTGGTACCGGCGGCACGGCGGCGAGTTGGTGCGGCTCGCGGTCGCCCACGCGGTGCCGGTCGGCGGCTTCACGGGGTGGCGGCAGGCGATGCCGGTCACCCAGTGGTCGGCGGTGAAGCCCGCGCGCCCCGGCGCACCGGAGCCCGGCCCGCAGGGGACCGCCGCGCCGTCCCGCCCCCAGGACCCCTCGTAACCTCCCCAGGAGACCGACAGCATGACCGTTCACTTCATCGGCGCGGGCCCCGGCGCCGCCGACCTGATCACCCTGCGCGGCGCCCGCACCCTCGCCTCCTGCGGGGTGTGCCTCTACGCGGGGAGCCTGGTGCCGCGCGAACTCCTCGCCGCATGCCCGCCCGGGGCGCGGCTGATCGACACCGCGCAGCTCGACCTGGACGCGATCACCGCGGAGCTGGTCCGCGCGCACGAGGAGGGCCACGACGTCGCCCGGCTGCACTCCGGCGACCCGTCCGTCTTCAGCGCGGTGGCCGAGCAGATGCGCCGGCTGGACGCGGCGGGGGTGCCCTACGAGGTCGTGCCGGGCGTGCCGGCGTTCGCCGCGGCGGCGGCCGCCCTCAACCGCGAACTGACGGTGCCCACCGTCGGTCAGACCGTCATCCTCACCCGCGTCGCCCAGCGCGCCACGCCCATGCCGGACGGCGAGGACCTGGCGACCCTGGGGCGCAGCGGCGCGCTGCTGGTGCTGCACCTCGCGGCGATGTACGTGGACCGGATCGTGGACGAGCTGCTGCCGCACTACGGCGCGGACTGCCCGGCCGCCGTCGTGGCGATGGCCTCCCGGCCCGAGGAACTCGTCCTGCGCGGCACGCTCGGCGACATCGCCGGGCAGGTGAAGGCCGCCGGGGTGGTCCGGACCGCGGTGATCATGGTCGGTCGCACGTTGGGCGCCGAGCAGTTCCGCGACAGTCACCTCTACTCGCCGGAGCGGGAGCGGCCGCACGCGCCGTGTGCCGAGGGCGCCTGAGGCGGCGTCAAGAGCCGTGCGCCGCGGGCCTGTCCGACTGAATTGTATGACCGCATCGGGGTGAAAGTCCGTTTTCCTGCCGTCGGACGCCGGTAAGGAAGCGTCGACACCCAAGGGGGATCGACGCTAAGGAGCACATCCACGATGCGTACCAGAATGGCTGCCGGCGCGGTCGTCGCCGCGACCCTACTGACCCTCACCGGTAGCACCGTCGCCAGCGCCAACGGCAAGGACACCCCGCCCCGGATGAAGGACAGCCCCATCCAGATGACCGCCTGCGCCCTCGGGACCGTGCTGGGCGCGCTCACCGGCGGGGACGCCAACTGCGTGCGGGACCGGATGGGCCGTGCCCGCGAGGACCAGCGCCGGACGGGGCAGCGCAACGACGAGTTCGGCCGCGGCGCCGGCCGCGCGGACGACATGGGCCGTTCCAACGGCACCGGCCGCGAGGACGGTATGGGCACCGGAGAGACGCTGCCGCGGATGTGACGAGGGCGCGGAGCGGGGGCCGGATCGATCCTGGTCGGCCGGCGCGGGGTTTCACGTGAAACCCCGCGCCGGCCGCGCTAGGTCCCCGGCCCCCGCGGCTCTGCCCGGCCCACCACCAGCCCCGCCCGGTCGATGCAGATGACGTCGACCGCGACCGGCGCGCCGCGCAGGACGGCCAGCGACTCGTCCCGGGCCGTGGCTGCCACCAGGTCGCCGAGCGGAACACCGGCCGCCGCGCACAACTGGAGTGCGGCGAGGCCGGTGTTGGCGTCGGCCACCGCCTCCGCCAGCGCCTCGTCGGCACCGCCGCGCCGGGCCAGTTCGGCCAGGAAGCCCTTGTCCACCTGGGACCGCGCCGAGTGCAGGTCCAGGTGCCCGGCAGCCAGCTTGGAGAGCTTGGCGAAGCCGCCGCAGATCGTCAGCCGGTCGACGGGGTGGCGGCGGATGTACTTGAGCACCGCCCCCGCGAAGTCCCCCATGTCCAGCAGCGCGTCCTCCGGCAGGTGGTGCAGGGCGACGGCGACCTTCTCCGATGTCGAGCCGGTGCAGCCGGCGACGTGCCGCCGGCCCGCGGCCCGGGCCACGTCCACCCCGCGCCGGATCGAGTCGATCCACGCCGAGCAGGAGTACGGCACGACGATCCCGGTCGTGCCCAGGATCGACAGCCCGCCCAGGATGCCCAGGCGCGGATTCCAGGTGCTGCGCGCGATCTCCTCGCCGTGGTCGACGGAGATCGTGACCTCGACGTCCGCCCTCGCGCCGGGTCCCCGGTGCGCCTGTGCGACGCGCGTCAGATGCTCCTGGATCAATTGGCGCGGTACGGGATTGATGGCGGGCTCGCCGACGTCCAGCGGGAGTCCGGGGCGGGTGACCGTGCCCACGCCGGGGCCCGCCCGGTAGACCACGCCGCTGCCGGCCGGCAGCGCCCGCACCGTGGCGCGCACCAGCGCCCCGTGCGTCACATCGGGATCGTCCCCGGCGTCCTTCACCACCCCGGCCATGGCGGTGGCCGGTTCCACCCCGGCGGCGGTCAGCTCCTCGATGGCGAGCGCGAAGGCCGGCGTCTGCCCCTTCGGCAGCGTGATGGTGACCGGGTCCGGGAACTCGCCGCTCAGCAGCGCGGTGTAGGCGGCCGTGCTGGCCGCGGTGGCGCACGACCCGGTGGTCCACCCGTGCCGCAGTCCGGTGCGCGCGAGCTGTGCGCTGCGGCCTCCCGTACCCTTCGGTTGCGTTTCACCCACGGAGGATCCCGCCGCTCATGTCGTCCACACCCGTCCATGACCCCGCCCGCCATGTGTTGGTCCTCGGCGGCACCACGGAGGCCCGTCGGTTGGCCGCGGCGTTGGCGGTGGAGCCGGGGGTGCGGGTGACGAGTTCACTGGCCGGGCGGGTGGCGGCGCCGCGGCTGCCCGTCGGGGAGGTGCGCATCGGCGGGTTCGGCGGCCCCGAGGGCCTGGCCCGCTGGTTGCGGGAGCACGCGGTGGACGCGCTCATCGACGCCACCCATCCTTTCGCCGGCACGATCAGTTTCCATGCGGCCCGGGCCGCCGCCTGTGCCCATGTTCCCCTGCTGGCGCTCCGCCGCCCCGGCTGGGGCGCGCAAGCCGGCGACGTCTGGCACCCGGTCGCCTCCCTCGCCGAGGCCGCCGCCGTTTTGCCCGCGCTCGGCGGCCGGGTCTTCCTGACCACAGGCCGGATGGGCCTGGCGCACTTCGCCCACCTCACGGACCAGTGGTTCCTGGTCAGGTCGGTGGAGGCGCCCGAGCCCCCGCACCCGCCCCGGATGACCACGCTCCTGGACCGCGGCCCGTTCACCCTCGACGGGGAACGGGAGTTGCTGCGCCGCCACCGCATCGACGTCCTGGTGACGAAGGACAGCGGCGCCGCGGCGACCGCACCCAAGCTGGCCGCCGCCCGGGAGGCCGGGGTGCCGGTGGTGGTCGTCCAGCGGCCACCGGTCCCGGAGGGCGTGCCGGTGGCCGCGGAGCCGGACGCGGCGGTGGCGTGGGTGCGGGCGCTGCTCGGCTGACGCCCCGTGAGCGGTCAGCGCTCCGGGTACCGCCGCGGCGTCCAGACCGCCTCCGTACCGTCGTCGCGCCGCACCCGCCGGGTCTGTGACGAGCCGATCAGCAGGATCGTGCGCATGTCGACCTGGGTGGGGTCGAGGTCGGTGAGCGGGACGGTGCGCAGCGACTCCTCGGGGCCGCCGATGTCGCGGGCGAGCATGACCGGGGTGTCCGGCGCGCGGTGCTCCAGCAGGACGTCCCGGGCCTTGGCCACCTGCCAAGTGCGGCTGCGGGAACCGGGGTTGTAGAGGGCCAGCGCCAGGTCGGCGGCGGCTGCCGCGCGCAGCCGTTCGGCGATCACCTCCCAGGGCTTGAGCCGGTCGGAGAGCGAGATCACCGCGTAGTCGTGGCCCAAGGGGGCGCCGGCGCGGGCGGCGGCGGCGTTGGCGGCGGTGACACCGGGCAACACCCGCACCGGGATGGCGCGGTAGGGCTCCTGGGACGCCACTTCGAGGACCGCGGTGGCCATCGCGAAGATGCCCGGGTCGCCGCCGGAGACCACCGCCACCCGGCGGCCCCGGCGGGCCAGGTCCAGGGCGAACTCGGCGCGCTCGGACTCGACCTTGTTGTCGGAGGCGTGCCGGCGCTGGCCCGGGCGCACCGGGACGCGGTCCAGGTAGGTGGCGTAGCCGACGAGGTCGTCGGCGGCGGCCAGGGCGCCGCGGGATTCCGGGGTGAGCCAGCGCGGCCCGGCCGGGCCGGTGCCCACCACGACCACCTCGCCGGCGTCCGTGGCGGCCGGCTCCGGCTCCTCGGTCGCGGTGGCGATGCGGCTGGGGACGACCGCGACGGAGAAGTACGGGACGCTGTCGGCGTCGACGTCGGAGAGCGCGCCGGTGCGCTCCCCGGCCATCGTGGCGCGCTCGACATAGCGGGCCTCCGGCATCCGGCCGGAGCGCTCCAGAGCACGGCGGACGGTGGGGAAGGTGCGGCCCAGCTTCATCACCACCGCGGAGTCGGTGGCGCTCAGACGGGCCGTCAGCTCCTCCTCGGACAGCGTGCCGGGGAGGACGGTCAGCACCTCGTCGGCCTCGGTGAGCGGGGTGCCCAGCCGGGCCGCGGCGGCGTTGATCGAGGTGACGCCGGGCACGACCTCGGTCGGGTAGCGGTGCGCCAGCCGCTTGTGCATGTGCTGGTACGAGCCGTAGAAGAGCGGGTCGCCCTCGGAGAGCACCGCGACCGTGCGGCCGGCGTCGAGGTGGGCCGCGAGCCGCGCCGCCGCCGCCTCGTAGAACTCGTCCAGGGCGCCGCGGTAGCCGCCGGGGTGGTCGGTCGACTCGGTGGTGACCGGGTAGACCAGGGCCTCCTCGATGTGGTCCGGGCGGAGGTGCCGGGCGGCGATGGAGCGCGCGATGGAACGGCCGTGCCGGGCGCTGTGGTACGCCACCACATCGGCCTCGGCGATGACCTCCACCGCCCGCACGGTCATCAGGGACGGGTCGCCGGGGCCGAGGCCGACGCCGTAGAGGCGCCCGGTGTGCCGCGGGGGCTGCGCGGCCGGCTGGTCCGGCGCACCGCTGGGGGACTGCTGCTCGCTCACGCTCACTCTTCCTCGCTCGCCAGGGCGTTGAGCGCCGCCGCGGCCATGGCGCTGCCGCCGCGCCGCCCGCGCACCACGATGTGCTCCAGCTTCGACGGGTGGTCGATCAGCGCGTCCTTGGACTCGGCGGCGCCGATGAAGCCGACCGGTATGCCGAGGACGGCGGCGGGGCGCGGCGCCCCCTCCTCGATCATTTCGAGGAACCGGAAGAGGGCGGTGGGGGCGTTGCCGAAGGCGACCACGGCGCACTCCAGCTTGTCCCGCCACAGTTCGAGCGCGGCGGCGCTGCGCGTGGTGCCCATCCGGGCGGCCAGCTCCACAACGGCCGGATCGCCGAGGGTGCACAACACCTCGTTGTCCGCGGGCAGTCGCTTGCGGGTCACGCCGCTGGCCACCATGGTGGCGTCGCACAGGATCGGCGCACCGGCGCGCAGCGCGGCCCGGGCACTGGCCACGACGCCCGGGGTGAAGGCCAGATCGCGGACGAGATCGACCATGCCGCAGGCGTGGATCATGCGGACCGCGACCCGGCTGACGTCGGCGGGCAGTTCGGACAGGTCCGCCTCGGCGCGGATGGTGGCGAAGGACTGGCGGTAGATGGCCGCCCCGTCCTTTTCGTAGTCGAACGCGGTCACTGGAGCCTCGGGGTCGTGGGTTGTGGGGTGGAAGGGGGGTGTGGGGAGTCGGAGGGGGGTGCCAAGTCCCGTGATTCCGGGGTGGGTTCGGCCCCTTCGTGGGAAGCCGGGCCCGGCGGAGGTGTTTCACGTGAAACGGCGCCCTGCCGGGGCGTTTCACGTGAAACATCCTGTGGGGCAGGGGAGTTGGGGTGCACGGCGGTGGTGCGGTAGCCGTCGGGCGTCGCCAGGACGTCGGTCCAGGCGCCGTGCGGATGGCCGCAGCGCCGTGCGCAGCCCGACCAGTGGACGGGCGGGCCGACGGGCGGGGCGGGGGCGTCCGCCGGGACGGGCCGGCCCTCGGCGAGGGCGGCCGATGCGTCGCTTCGCACGTCCGTCAGGGACTTGGCGCAGCCGGGGAGGCCGGTGCAGGCGGTGACCCCGCGCCACGGGGAGGCCGGGTCGGTGACCAGACCGGCGGCGGCGAGCTCGCCCAGCCGTCCCTCCGCCGCGTCCGCCGGCAGGCCGGGGACGACGATGCCGCGCCAGGGCGTGAGGCGCAGCGCGCCGGAGCCGTCCACCGCGGCGACCTCGGCCAACAGCCGCCACTGGGCCGCGGTCAGCCGGCCGAGCGGCGCCAGGACCACCAGGGCGCGGCGGCCGTCCGGGCCCTCGACCGGGCCGGGGACGGTGGCATCGGCGTACGGCACCGTCGGCCGCGGGCCGGGCGTCTTCGCGTGCGCGACGGGCTCGGCGGGCTCGGCGGGCTCGGCGGGCTCGGCGGTGATGCCCGCGGCACGCAGCGCGCCGCGCACGTCATGGGCGGTGAGCGGTCGCGTGGCGGGGAGTTCGGTGACCCGCCAGGCGCCGCTGCCGCTCTCCGCCGCGACGGCCAGGAAGGTTTCGGCGGCGATCAGCGCCGCCCGCGGGACGTCGTCCGGCGCGATCCGCAGCGCCGCCGGGTCCGCGCCGACGCGGAGCAGCGCCCCGTACCCGGACGCCGCCCCCGGCGCGAACGCGGTGCCCGCCGGGGCCCGTCGGCCGGATTCTGCGAGCAAGGTCACATCGCCGCCGAGCCCCGCCACATCGCCCCGCCCGTCGTCCAGGACGAACAGAAAACGGCCCGAAAGGGCCGTCGCCGGCTCGCTCGCGCACAGCAGCGCATCCAGGCTCCGGGCCCACAACCGCACGTCGGAAGGGGTGTGGTGGTCCAGCCCGGCCAGCGGCGAGGCCAGCACGTTGCGGATCCGCTCATGACGTACCGACGGCAGCAGTCCGGCGTCGGCGAGGAGGGCGGCCAGGCGGCCGCCGCACCCGTCGGGCAGGCCGCGGAGTTCGACGTTGCCGCGGGAGGTGAGCGAGAGGTGCCCGTCGCCGAGGCGCTCTGCGGCGTACGCCAGCGCGCGGGCCTGCGATGCCGTCAAGTCCCCTGCCGGCAACCGGACTCGGGCCAGTTCGCCGTCGGCTGCGGAGTGCAGCCGCAGCGCTCCCGGGCAGGCGTCACCGCGGTCCCGCACGGGCGGTCCGGCCCGGTCGGGGCGTCGAGAGGGGGAGGGCGGCATGGCGGCGAGCATACCTACGCGTCGGATCCCGGAACCGTGGCGAGGGGGGCGCACGGGCGGCCCGTCCAGGCGCGCTCCCGCGGCTCGGCCGCAGCCCTTACTATGCAGGTCGGCGGGTCGGCTGACCCGCCGGACGCCAGCGACGGCGCCAAGGGAGGAAGCCCGGTGAGAATCCGGCGCGGTCCCGCCACTGTGAACCCGGCCACCGCCGGGTGAGCCAGGAACTCCCGCCGTCCATACGACCACCCGGGGCGTGGAATCCCCGAGGAAGGGCTGCGCCGTGATCCTGCTGCTGTCGACCTCCGACACCGATCTGCTCAGTGCCCGCGCGGCCACGGGACCCGTGCCGTACCGGCTCGCCAACCCCGCCCGCCTCGACGTCGCCGACCTCCCGGGACTGTTGGAGGGCGCGGACCTCGTCGTCGTCCGCCTGCTCGGCGGCATCCGCGCCTGGGAGGACGGCCTGGACGTGCTGCTGGCCGCGGACCAGCACCGCCCGGTCGTCGTCCTCACCGGCGAACAGGCCCCCGACGCCCAGCTGATGGAGGCGTCCACGGTCCCGGTCGGCATCGCTGCCGAGGCGCACGCCTACCTCGCGCACGGCGGTCCGGCCAACCTCGACCAACTGGCCCGGTTCCTCAGCGACACCGTGCTGCTCACCGGACACGGCTTCGAGCCGCCCGCGGCCGCGCCGTCCTGGGGCCCGCTGGAGCGCCCCGCCTCGGAGGCGACCGGCCCGACGGTGGCCGTGCTCTACTACCGCGCCCACCACATGAGCGGCAACACCCGCTTCGTCCACGACCTCTGCGACCGGATCGAGGAGGCCGGCGGCCGCCCGATGCCGCTCTTCGTCGCCTCGTTGCGCGCCCCCGAGCCGGAGTTGATCGAGGAGCTGCGCGCGGCCGACGCCCTGGTCACCACCGTCCTGGCGGCCGGCGGCACCAAGCCCGCCGGGGCGTCCGCGGGCGGCGACGACGAGTCCTGGGACGCCGGCGCGCTGGCCGCCCTGGACGTGCCGATCCTCCAGGCGCTCTGCCTGACCGGGTCGCGGGCCGACTGGGAGGCGAACGACGAGGGGCTCTCGCCGCTCGACGCCGCCTCGCAGATCGCGGTGCCCGAGTTCGACGGGCGGCTGATCACCGTGCCGTTCTCGTTCAAGGAGATCGACGAGGACGGCCTCCCGGTCTACGCCGCCGACCCTGAACGGGCCGCCCGGGTCGCCGGGATCGCCGTCCGGCACGCCCGGTTGCGGCACATCCCGGCCGCCGAGAAGCGGCTGGCGCTGGTGCTGTCGGCGTACCCCACCAAGCACTCCCGGATCGGCAACGCGGTCGGCCTGGACACCCCGGCCAGCGCCGTCGAGCTGCTGCGCCGCCTGGGGGCCGAGGGCTACGACTTCGGCACCGAGCCGGTCCCGGGGCTCGCGTCCGGCGACGGCGACGAGCTGATCTACGCCCTCATCGAGGCCGGCGGCCACGACCAGGAGTGGCTGACCGAGGAGCAGTTGGCCCGCAACCCGGTCCGGATACCGGCCGCCGACTACCGCCGCTGGTACGCCACGCTGCCGCAGGAGCTCCGGGACTCCGTGGAGGAGCACTGGGGCCCGCCGCCCGGCGAGATGTTCGTCGACCGCAGCCGGAACCCGGAGGGCGACATCGTGCTGGCCGCCCTGCGCCGCGGCAATCTGCTGATCCTCATCCAGCCGCCGCGCGGCTTCGGCGAGAACCCGATCGCGATCTACCACGACCCCGATCTGCCGCCCTCCCACCACTACTTGGCGGCCTACCGCTGGATCGCCACGCCCGCCGCCGACGGCGGCTTCGGCGCCGACGCCATGGTCCACCTCGGCAAGCACGGCAACCTGGAGTGGCTGCCCGGCAAGAACGCCGGCCTGTCCGCCGCCTGCGGCCCGGACGCGGCCCTCGGCGACCTGCCGCTGATCTACCCGTTCCTGGTCAACGACCCGGGCGAGGGCACCCAGGCCAAGCGCCGGGTGCACGCCACCCTCGTCGACCACCTCGTCCCGCCGATGGCCCGCGCCGACTCCTACGGCGACATCGCGCGCCTGGAGCAACTGCTCGACGAGTACGCCGCGATCTCCTCGATGGACCCGGCCAAGCTGCCCGCCATCCGCGCGCAGATCTGGACGCTGATCCAGGCCGCCAAGTTGGACCACGACCTGGGCCTGGAGGAGCGCCCGGAGGACGACGGGTTCGACGACTTCCTGCTGCACGTCGACGGCTGGCTCTGCGAGGTCAAGGACGCGCAGATCCGCGACGGGCTGCACGTGCTGGGCGCCGCCCCGGCCGGCGAGGCCCGGGTCAACCTCGTCCTGGCGATCCTGCGCGCCCGGCAGATCTGGGGCGGCACCTCCGCGCTGCCCGGGCTCCGCGAGGCGCTCGGGCTGGACGAGTCGGCCGCCACCCGGACCGCGGCCGACGACGCCGAGGCCGTCGCCCGCGGCCTGGTCCAGGCCATGGAGGACGCCGACTGGGAGCCGGCCGCGGCCTCCCGGGTCGCCGAGGGCCACCCGGAGGCGGTCGCCGCGATCCTCGACTTCGCCGCCCGGGAGGTCGTCCCGCGACTGGCCGCCACCACCGCCGAACTCGATCACGCGGTGCACGCGTTGAACGGCGGCTTCGTCCCGGCCGGCCCGTCCGGCTCGCCGCTGCGCGGCCTGGTCAACGTCCTGCCGACCGGCCGCAACTTCTACTCCGTCGACCCCAAGGCCGTGCCCTCGCGGCTCGCCTGGGAGACCGGACAGGCGCTCGCCGACTCGCTGTTGGCCCGCTACCGCGACGACAACGGCGACTGGCCGCAGTCCGTGGGCCTGTCCCTGTGGGGCACCAGCGCGATGCGGACCTCCGGCGACGACGTCGCCGAGGCGCTGGCGCTGCTCGGCGTCCGCCCCGTGTGGGACGACGCCTCGCGCCGGGTCACCGGCCTGGAGGCCATCGAGCTCGACGAGCTCGGCCGCCCCCGCATCGATGTCACGCTGCGCATCAGCGGCTTCTTCCGCGACGCGTTCCCGCACGTGATCGGCCTGCTGGACGACGCGGTGCGGCTCGTCGCCGGCCTCGACGAGCCCGCCGAGGGCAACTTCGTCCGGGCCCACGCCCAGGCGGACCTCGCGGCGCACGGGGACGAACGCCGCGCCACCACCCGGATCTTCGGCTCCCGCCCCGGTACCTACGGCGCGGGCCTGCTCCAGCTCATCGACTCCCGCGACTGGCGCACCGACGCCGACCTCGCCGAGGTCTACACCGTCTGGGGCGGCTACGCCTACGGGCGCGGGCTGGAGGGCCGTCCGGCCCGGGAGGAGATGGAGACCGCCTACAAGCGCATCGCGGTGGCCGCCAAGAACACCGACACCCGCGAGCACGACATCGCCGACTCCGACGACTACTTCCAGTACCACGGCGGGATGGTCGCCACCGTCAAGGCGCTCAAGGGCAAGGCCCCCGAGGCGTACATCGGCGACTCGACCCGTCCGGAGACGGTCCGCACCCGGACGCTGGTGGAGGAGACCTCCCGGGTCTTCCGCGCCCGGGTCGTCAACCCCCGCTGGATCGAGGCGATGCGCCGCCACGGCTACAAGGGCGCCTTCGAACTCGCCGCCACCGTGGACTACTTGTTCGGCTACGACGCCACCACCGGCGTCGTCGCCGACTGGATGTACGACAAGCTGGCCCAGACCTACGTCCTGGACCCGGAGAACCGCGCCTTCCTCCAGGAGGCCAACCCCTGGGCGCTGCACGGCATCGCCGAGCGCCTGCTGGAGGCGGAGTCCCGCGGCATGTGGGAGAAGCCGGACGCGGAGACGCTGGCGGCGCTGCGGGAAGCCTTCCTGGAAACCGAGGGCGAGCTGGAGGGCGAGGAGTAAAGCCCCAACGCGGGGCAAGGGGGCGGTGTTTCACGTGAAACCGTCGGCGTTTCACGTGAAACACCGCCCCGCGCACGCCAGATGGGCCCGGTCACCCCTCAACTCTTAGGCCGGCGCGGCGAGTCGGCCGGCCTCAGCTCCCCGCGGTCCGGGCGCGAAGCTCCCCGTTGCCGGTGGTCAGATCGAGCTGGTACCGCCCGGCCGGGTCGTCGTGGACACCGATCCGCTTGGCGCCGTTGCCGGTCTGCGCGGAGACCCGGTAGGGGGCGTGTGGCACGGTGACCGTGAGCGCACCGTTCGACGTCTTGGCCCGGACGTTCTGCGGGGCGGTCGCGGTGAGGTCGATCTCGCCGTCGCTGGTCCTGGCCTCAACGCCCTTGCCTGCGAGGCCCTTTCCGGTGATCGCGCCGTTGCTGGTGCGCACGTTCACCGGCCCGGACACCCCGTCCAGGTCGATCTCCCCGTTGCTGGTGGTCACCCGCACCGCGGCTACCTTGGACAGGCTCAGCGCGCCGTTGGACGTTTCGCCGGTCACCGGGACGGTGCCGGGCAGCTCGACGGTGTAGTCCACCGAGCAGCCGTTGCCGCAGCCGCCGAGCACCAGCGTCCCGCCCTCGACCCGGTGCGTGGGCCCCTGCGGCCTGTCGCCCCGGTAGGTGACCGTGCGGTGCACGCTGGCGGTGTCCCCGCCCTTGCCGCCGTGCAGCGTCACGCCGCCGTTGCCGGTGTCCACCCGCACCGACGTGATCTTCTGCGGCAGCGTGGCGTCGTCGGAGAAGGTCTCGCCGGCCACCAGGCTGCACGCGCCGAGGGCCAGTACCCCGGCCCCGGCCAGCGCCGCCGCCCCGATGAAGCGGACGCTCCTGCGCATGAAATCCCCCCGGAATCCGTTCCGTTCACGGCTCCGGGTGGTGCCCGTCGCCCCGTGTCCCGCGCCCGGGCGGACGGCGCGGTGGCCGTCGCTCAGGGCTGGATGACGACGACTCTAGGCGGCCCGCGGCCCGCCCGACCATGGGGCTATCCCCCGCAACGGGACGGGTGCGGGCCTCCGGGTGCGACGCCTGGGCGCCGGTGCGACGCTGAAGTGGTCGGGACTGTTCCCCTGCGGTAGGAGGAGGATTCCGGTGGCCGGCACGGGTGAGCGTAGAAAGACGTGGAACGCCGAGATCAACATCGTCGAGGCCGGCACCGAGGTGCGGGCCGAGGCCCGGCTGCGCGGCAAGGAAGGCGGGCAGATGGTCGGCGAGGGAACCGCCAAGTGCAATCCGGCGGACGAGAACGTCCCCGCCATCGGGGACGAGTTGTCGGTGGCGCGGGCGCTGTCGGACCTCAGCCATCAGCTCCTCAGCCGCGCCGCGCACGACATCGAGGTGCACACCGCCCGTCCCGTCGAGCGGCTGCACGCCTGACGGGACGGGAGCGCGGCGCCCGGGCGGACGGCGGACGATGGGGCCGCTCCGCCCGGGCGCCGCGCGTCAGCTCTCGATCGTGGAGATGTCCGGGCCGACGGTCAGCGTCACGGCCCCCGGTGTCGCCTGCGCCGACTCCACCGCCTTGACGCCGGGCAGCCGCGCGGCGAGCACCTCGGCCTGGGCCTTGAGGGCCGGCGGGTAGCTGATGGTGGTCTTGTCGGTGGGCTTGCCGTTGTCGGTGGAGACGACGGTGAAGCCGAGCGGGCGCAGCTTCTGCGCGCCCACCCCGGCGAGGCCGGTCTTGTCGGTGCCGTTGAGCACCCGCACCCGGACCGAGCGCGCGGTGATCGGGTTCTTGGCGGCGTCGGCGAACTTCTTCTTTCCCTCGGCGCCGACCTCCCGGTCGTGGGCGAGGTCGCCGAACAACTCGCTGGCCTGCGGGTATTGCCAGATGACGTTGGCCTTGTCGGTGGGGACGTCCGCCTCGCGCGGGTAGGTCGGCACGGTGAGGAAGGTGAGGCGGTCGGAGGGGATGTCCTTGACCGTGGCGGCGAGGTCGTAGAGCGGCTTGATGCCGGCCAGGTCCTGGTCGGTGGTGAGGGACTTGGTCGCCGAGTCCAGGAAGCCGTAGAGGTCGGTCGGGCTGGTCAGCTTGGACTGCGCCTTGGCCGCGAGCGCCTTCATGAACTCCTGCTGGCGGCCGATCCGTCCGAGGTCGGAGCCGTCGCCGACGCTGTAGCGGGTGCGGACGTAGCCGAGCGCCTTCTCGTCCTTGACGGTCTGGCAGCCGGCCTCCATGTCGAGGTGGGCCTTCTTGTCGTGGATGGCCTGCTTGGGGCAGACCTCGATGCCGCCCAGCGCGTTGACCATGCCCTTGAAGCCCTGGAAGTCGACCGAGACGAAGTGGTCGATGCGCAGCCCGGTGTTCTTCTCGACGGTCTTGATGCTGCACGCCGCGGCCTTGCGGACGTCGCCGCTGAGCCCGCCGATCGAGAACGCCTCGTTGATCTTGAAGTGGTGCGGTGTGGACTTCCCGCCGTCGCCCTTGTCGCACTCCGGGATCCGCACCCAGGAGTCGCGCGGGAAGGACACCGCGGTGGCCCACTTATGGTTCGCCGCGATGTGCAGCACCATCAGGGTGTCCGACTGCATGGTGGTCAGGCCGCCGCCGTACTTGTCGCCGGTGCCGGCCCGGCTGTCGGAGCCGACGACCAGGATGTTCTTGGAGCCGGGGCTGAGGTTGACCGGCCGGTCGGTGCCCAGTTCGCTGTTCACGTCCGCACCGTGGATGTTGCCGTTCAGGTGCTGGTACACCCACGCGCCGGTCCCGATCACGCCCAGCAGGACGACGCCGAGCACCCCGCCGACCCAGGCCACCACCCGGCCGCGCCGGGTCATCCTGGTCTTCCCGGCCTTCCGGGAGCCGCCGGCCCGTCGCCCGGCGCCCGACCGTCGGCGCTCGGCGCGGCCGCCCTCCGCCGCGGCCCGACCGCCCCGGTTCCCGTCGCCCCGCCGGGCCGCCTGCTTGTGCGTCTGCCTGTCATGCACGCCGATGGTCCTTCTGGAGCTGGTCTTGCTGGGTGGAGGGGGATGCGGAGGGCGCGCCACCGGATGCCGAGAACGGCGGATACGGCGGACGCAGCGGGCCGGGGGGCGGCGGCCCGCACCGGTGTCTCAGATGCCCTCGGTGGGCAACAGCCGGACGGATTCCGGGTCGTAGCGGAGCCACTGCGGACTGCTGCCGCCGGGCACGGTGCGCAGCAGGCACCAGGTGTCGCCCGCGTCGTCCGTCCACCACGCGCTGATCCGACCCAACTCCCAGGCACCGTCGGGATATTGGACCTCGACCGGCTGATAGACCCATCGCACCTCCGCCTCTGGAGGCGGGCTGTCCCAGGTCAGGGGTCCGCACCTCGTCGCCATCTCCCCCTCCGGCAGCGCCCGTTGCGCATGTCAGCCGCAACCCTACCGGCAACTTTTACAACGCTGTAGAAGTTGGTTGGTGTGCTACGGATCACAGATTGCGTCCGCACCACGGCGACTTGGAGAGCCCGGGGTCAGTCTGCACTCACCACGGCGTTGCTGCCTTCAGAACGAGGAACAGAGCTACCGCGGCGTTCAACGAGGAGAGCGCGGAGGCCGCGGTGCCGGCCGCCGCGACCAACGCGGCCAGCCCCGCCGGCGTCAGCGCCGGCGGCCAGGTGCGGGCCGACGGCACCGGCCCGAGCAGCGCCGCCACCCGCCGTGGCACCGGCCCCGGTTCGGGCGCCGCGAACTGCGTCACCAGCGGAAACGGCGCGGGCCGCGAGAGCAACGCCGCCTTCCCCACCGCCCGCGCGGTCAGCCGCCGATCGCCGACCGCCCGCGCCGCCTCCTCGTCCGCCCAGCGCTCGGCGCTGAAGGCGACCGCCGAACGCAGCGGCAGCAGCAGCGGGTTGACGCAGCCGGCCAGTCGGACGGCGAGCAGCGAGCGGTGGTGACGGCAGTGCAGATGCGCCTGTTCGTGGGCGAACAGGGCCCGTTGCTCGTCGCCGTCCAGGTGGTGCAACATCCCCCGGGAGACCGCGATCCGGCCGGGCCGGGCCCCTCGCCCCGGCCGCGCGGGCGTACCGGGCACGGCATAGGCGTAGGGCTCGTCGTCCGGCAGCACCACCGGATCGACGCCGGTCGGCAGGACGGCCAGCGCGCGGTGCGCCCGCTCCCGGATCCGGCGGTCCCGGCGCAGCGCGCCGCCGCTCACCACCAACGCCCCGGTCAGCGCGAAGATCGCCGCGACGCCGGCCACCTCGGCGTACGGGACCGCGGCCCGCACCTCCGGGTCCGACCAGCCGTCCGGCAGTGGGTTGCCGGGCAGTTGGGCGGTGCCGACGACCACCAGCAGCGCCAGGCAGACCGTGCTGCACAGGCCGAGGACCACGGAGAGCAGGGTCAACAGCCGAGTGGTGACCCGGGGATGGAGGTGCTGCTCCGCGAGCCGGGCGATCGGCAGCGCGGTGAGCGGCAGGACCAGCGGCAGGAAGACGAAGACGCCCACCCTTCACCCCCCGTGTGCTTCGTCCGAGCCGTCCGCGCCCCCGGTGCCCGGGCCGCCGCCCGGGGTGCCGTCGTCCTCGGCGCGGGCCAACAGGCTGCGCAGCACGTCCTCGTCGTGCGCCGAGAGCGCCGAGACGAAGCTGGTCAGCACGGCGTCCCGGTCCGGTTCGCCGTCCAGCACGCGACGCATCCGCAGCGCGGCGAGCCCGGCCTCGTCGGCCGCGGGGGTCCAGGCGTAGGCCCGGCCGGCGCGTTCGCGGGTGACCGCGCCCTTGGCGTGCAGCCGGGACAGGATCGTCATCACGGTGGTGTAGGCCAGGTCGCCGCCCAGCCTCTCCTGAACCCAGGCGGCGGTGGCCGGCCCGGGCGCGTGGTGCAGCGCGGCCAGCACCTGGGCCTCCAACTGGCCCTGCCCGCGCCGGGCCCGCTCCCGCCCGTTGCCGCCGCGGGCCTTGCCGAAGGGGGTGGTGCCCATGTCGTCGCCTCCCGTCGCACCGGGCGTCCCGCGGGCTGGGACGCCGGGGCAGTTTACGGCGGTGGTCGCGGCGATCCGACGGGCTTTTCCGGGTGCACCCCCACGGCGCCGCGCCCCGCCACCAACTTCTACAGTCCTGTAGTTTTTCCGCCACGTCCTAGTTCACCGCCGGCGACCGCCAACGGCAACCGGCACCGGTCACCACCTGGAGGGAAGCATGGGAGTCTCGCTCGCCAAGGGCGGCAACGTCTCGCTGTCGAAGGAGGCGCCCGGCCTGACCGCGGTGTCGGTCGGCCTCGGCTGGGACGTGCGCACGACCACCGGCGCCGACTACGACCTCGACGCCAGCGCGCTGCTGTGCACCGACGCCGGCAAGGTCGCCTCCGACCAGCACTTCGTCTTCTACAACAACCTCACCAGCCCGGACGGTTCGGTCCAGCACACCGGCGACAACCTCACCGGTGAGGGCGAGGGCGACGACGAGACCCTCAACGTGACGCTGAGCGGGGTGCCGGCCGAGATCACCAAGATCGTGTTCCCGGTCTCGATCCACGACGCCGCCGGCCGCGGTCAGAACTTCGGCCAGGTGCGCAACGCCTACATCCGCGTCGTCAACCAGGCCGGCGGCGCCGAACTCGCCCGCTACGACCTGACCGAGGACGCCTCGACCGAGACCGCGATGGTCTTCGGCGAGCTCTACCGGCACGGCGCGGAGTGGAAGTTCCGCGCCGTGGGCCAGGGTTACGCCTCCGGACTGGCGGGCATCGCCGCGGACTACGGCGTCAACGTCTGACGCACGGGGCGGCAGGCGGGGCGGGGGCACGAGGCCCCCGCTCGCGCGTTTAGAGGTCGAACTCGGCCGGGGGGATGCCCAGCGCGAAGCACACCTCGCGCACCACCGCGCGCTCGGTCGGGTCGAAGTCCCCGTCCGCGCCGCCGATGACGACGCCGATCTGGAGCACCGCCCGCGCCTCCACCGGCTTCTTCTTCACCTTCCCTATCTCCTGCATCAGCGCGACCTTGCCGAAGTCGAAGTCGGCGGCCAGCTTGTCCAGGCAGCCCTCGAAGCGGACCCGGAGGTCCTCGGCCGGGAAGTTCTGGAGCACCTCGTTGGTGGCGATCAGCTGCGCCACCCGCCGCCGCTCGGTCGGGTCGACGACGCCGTCGGCGGCGGCCACCAGCGCACACATCGCCATGCTCGCGTCGCGGAAGCCCCCGCTCTTGAGGTCGTTCTTCTTGGCGACGAGCTGGCTCTGCATCGTCGTCGCGGACTCCTTGATGCGGTCCCACAGCGCCATCTGGATCTCCTCGGCTGGTCGTGCGGCGAGCATGCGGAGGGCGGGCCCTGGGCATGCTTCAGGCATGCGTTTGGTCATGCGGAAGTAAAATCTACTGCCCCGTAGAAGGTGCGCTGATGCCACCCCCCGTCGGCATAGCCGGCTTTGGCGCGATACGTTCCCGCAGCGCGGAGTACGGTGGAAAAACCACCGGAAGGCGAAGAATTTCCGAGAATGCCCGCGGTGTCGGCTTAGGGGGCACCCGGGAGTATGCGGGTGAACGCCATGCAGACCTTCTTGAGCGTGATCGTGCTGCTGGCCCTGGTGGCGATGGGCGTGCTGTTCATCGTCCGGGTCAACGGCCAGACGGCCGGACGCCCCGCCCCGCACCGGTACGCGCATCTGAAGGACTCGTTCGGCAAGCGGCTGCACAAGCACGCGCACGACGCCCGCCCAAAGGCGCGTACGACCGGTCCGGCGCCGCCCTCCCGGGAGCCGGACGACGACCGGTGACCCCGGCCGCCGGGGCCGCCCGCCTGCCGCCCGACCCTGCCCGCGCTCTCCGCTCCGTTCGAGCAGGGGAGGCCCCGCACCCCGCGACGACCGGCTCCGCCTGGCCCCTTCCGTTGTCGGCGACCGCGACCGCAGCGGCCGTCGCCCGTCGCGTCAGGAGCGCCACATGACGACCGCCCCCGAGGGCCGCTCCCCGCACCCCCGCCCCGCGCAGCACCACGCACCGCCCCCGGTCGCCCGCCTGGCCATCGCCCCGCACGCCGAGGTGGCCCGGCGGATCGACGGGGTGTGGTGGCCGCACTCCACCGACCTGCTCGCCGAACTCCCCGAGCTGCTGGCCGCGTTGCCCTTCGAATGGCCCCGGATCACCCACGCCACGGTCAACGGCACGGGCTGGTCCGCGCTGCCCGGCCACATCATGGTCGCCGGCCATGTCGTCCGCCTGCGCCGCACCACCAACCGCCCGGGACCGGACACCCTCTGCCTGGTCGCCGCCGGCGACGGCCGCTGGGACCTGCTGCTCCTCCCGCCCACGACGCCCGAGGCCACGGCGGTCCGGACGATGGCGGAGATGGCACAGCCGTCGCGGAGCGCCTGGCGGCCGCCCGCGCCCGCCTGACACATAGTCACATCCCGTCCGCCCGCGCCTTCCCGTTGGTCCCCGGCATACCTCCGGAACCCGAGGCGCGCATCCGCCGGCCCCGCCCCACCCCACCCGCAACGCCGCGGAACGGGCCGCCCACCGCCTCCCGACTCGCCTTCGGCCTGCGGTTTTGCGGGGGCGACTACTGCGGACGGGTGGTGTTCATCAGAAGAACGCCGATCCGGGGGCGTCGGTCCGTGAATCCTCCCATTGCGTACTCATCATAAGAAAACGCAACAGAAGGAACGCGTGGATCCCTCCCAGGGATCCCGACCGAAAGCGAGGGACCATGGCTGCGACCAAGGTCATGAAGTTCTGGGCGGTGTGCCTTGCGGTGCTCGGCAAGCTGCTCGCATCACTGGGCGTCTCCGCCGCCGCCTCCGCGGCCCGCCGCGAGGCCGCCGTCCACCACTGCCCCCTGACCACCACCGCCACCGACGCGGCCCGCCCGGAGGCTGCGGCGGGACCTGAACCGGACCACGAACCAAGGCCGTTGATGCCTGCCGACGAGCCCGTGAGGCCGTTTGTGCCCGCCGCGCGCACCGCGCCCCGGCACGGTCAGGACGGTACGGTCCGGCGCAGGTTCCCGTTGCCGACGCTGCCGCCGACCATCAAGCAGCGGATCCGCGCCGAGGCGCACGGCTCCTCCCCCACCTCGCGCCACCGCCGCGCCGCCGGCGCCCAGCCGCTGCCCACCGCGCCGTGCACCAGCGCAGACCCGGTCACTCCGGCCATTCCGGCGGCCCGTCGCCGTGCGCACACCACCGCCGGTGTCGCCTGAGCCGCGTGGGCGCCTGCGCGCCGGCAAGCGCGGCGCGGAGCACACGAGTTGGTCACCGGCAGCCCCACGTCATGTCGCGAGCACCGGACTTGGTCGGCGACGACAGGCAAGACCGCCGCGGGGTCGCCACGATGAGCAGGATCGATCCGCAGCGCAGGGCGTGACACAGCGCCGCGCAGCACGGCACACAGCACGACCGACAGCAGAGACTCCCAGCAGTAACCTCAGCAGTACCCACAGACTTTGATGTGACGTTGCATGCGACGTCGGCGGGCACGAGCTAGCCGCGGTTTCACGTGAAACCGCGTATGGCGGACGGCCGTTCAGCCTCCGGAACCGGCAATCGGTCCCGACGCCAGGCCCAACTGGGCGCGGAGCGCGCGGGTGTCGGTCTTTCCGTTCGCGGTGAGCGGGAAGGCGTCGACGACATGGACCGCGTTGGGTTGTTCGTACTCCGCCAGGTGCGGGGCGAGCCGCCGGCGCCAGAGGAGCGGGGCCTCGCCCTCAGGGTCCGCGACGACGAAATGCAGCGCACTGCCCCGGCGTTGGTCGGGGACGGCCAGTACCTTGACCGGCCGGCCACAGGCTTCGGCGCGGCGCTCCAGGCTCTCGGGGTAGAGCGTGAAGCCCAGCCGGTGCACCGCCTGGTGGCGGCCCACGACCCGCACGATGCCATCGGTGTCGACGCTGCCGAGATCGGCCGTCGGATACCAGGCGTCCCGGTCGACCGGTGCGAGCGAGCCGTCCTCCTTGAGGTAACCCGCCATCAGACCGGGGGAACGCGCCTCGATGGCGCCGAGTTCGCCGGGATCGGCGACCGTGCCGTCGGGACGCATCACGCGCAGCCGCACGCCGGGCAACGGACGCCCGCAGCCGTGCGGCACCTCGGGCGTTGCCAGCGCGACATTGCCGAGTTCGGTCAGGCCGTAGCCGTCGAGGAGCGGGCGGCCCAGCGTCGCGTGGAACGACTCGGCCAGCGGGGCGGGCAGGGGGGCGCCGCCGACGCCCCAGATCCGGACCCGTTCGAGCGCGGCGCGCGCCTCGGGGCGGCGGCGCACCACGCCCAGCAGCGAGTGGTAGGTGGACGGGGCGGCGTCGACGGCGGTGGCGCCGTGCGCCGCGGCCTGGCCGACGGCCGCGTCCAGCCGCTGGTAGGGGGTGACCAGCAGGGTGCACCGGGACAGCCACCACAGCAGGATGACGGAGAGCCCGTACTGGTGGGAGAAGGGCAGCAGGGGGGCCATCACGTCGCCCTGGTGGTAGCCCATCGCCTCGATGGTGCGCAGCGAGTTGTCCAGCACGGCGGTGCCGGGCTTGACCACGCCCTTGGGGCGCCCGGTGGTGCCCGAGGACCACAGCACCAGCGCGTCGTCGCGGTGGAACCAGGCGCTCAGGTCGACGGTGTCGTCGTCGGGGTGCGGCGGGGCGTCGGCGGGCGGGCGGGGGTAGGTCAGGACGCGGTCGGTCGGGAGGTCGGGGAGGGCCGCTGTGGGGTTGGCGGTGACCTGCCAGCGAGCGCGGGACTGGCGGGCGGCCGCGGCGGCGTCCGGCAGGGGGAGCCGGTGGTCCAGCGGGACCAGGGAGGTGTCCAGGTGCATCAGGGCCAGCAGCGTCACGACGTAGTCGACGCTGTTGTCGCCCTGGACCAGGACCCGGTCGCCGGGGCGGACGCCGAGGGCCCGTAAGGCGCGGGCGGCGGCGTGGACCCGGTGGTCGAGGGCCGGGCCGCCGAGGCGGGCGGCGGCGTCGGCGGGGGCCGCGGCGCCGTCGAGCAGGTGGGCCGCGGCCACCGGCGGGGCGGGCGCGATGGTGTCGGTCATGGGTGCTCCGATCCCGTGGGGTCGAGGGGGCGCCGGGCCGGCTCCGGTGCGGCGGGGCCCAGCAGCGACGCGGTGGTGGTGGCCACCCAGGTGCCGTCGGGGGCGTGGAAGGCGGACTCCACCGTGAGCAGCGGGCGGCCGGCGAGGGTGCCGGCGGCGGCGATCCGGACGGTGGCCCGCAGGGTCTCCCCGGCGTGGACGGGGCGGGCCAGGCGCACCGACTGTTCCCGGTGCACCGCGCCCTCGGGCGTGAACCCGGGCTGCCGGGCGAGGAGTTGGTCCTCCGCCTCGGCGGCCAGGACGGCGAGGTAGGTGGGCGGCGCGATGACGTCGGGGTGGCCGAGCGCGCGGGCGGCGGCCGGGTCGGTGTGCGCGGGGTGCGGGGTGCCGCCGAGCGCGGTGGCGTAGGCGGCGAGGTGGCCCCGGTCGAGGGTGTAGGTGCGGGTCACGGCGGGCGCCGGGCCCGCCGGTTCCTCGGGCATCGGGGCTCAGGCGCCGATCGCGTGGTGGCCGCCGTCGGCGTGCACGATCTCGCCGGTGGTGGCGGGCAACCAGTCCGAGAGCAGCGCCAGGCAGGTGCGGGCGACCGGTTCGGCGTCCTTGGGGTCCCAGCCGAGCGGGGCGCGGGCGGCCCACTCCTCCTCGAACGACGGGCCGTCCCCGCCGATGCCGTTGGCGGCCAGGGTGCGCAGCGGTCCCGCGGCGACCAGGTTGGCCCGGACGCCGTGGCCGCCGAGCTCGCGCGCCAGATAGCGGGAGCACGCCTCAAGTCCCGCCTTGGCGACGCCCATCCAGTCGTATCCGGGCCAGGCGCGGGCGGCGTCGAAGTCCAGGCCGACGACGGCGGAACCGGGGCGCAGCAGCGGGCGGCAGGCCCGGGCCAGCGCCACCAGGGAGTAGGTGGAGGTGTGCAGGGCGCCGGCGACGTCGCTCCAAGGGGCGGTCAGGAAGCCGCCGTCGAGGCAGGTGGCGGGGGCCTGGGCGACGGAGTGCAGCACGCCGTCGAGGCCGTCGAGGTGGGCGCCGACCCGGTCGGCGAGGCCGTCCAGCTGGTCCTGGTCGGTCACGTCCAGCTCCACGACGGGGGGCTCGACCGGCAGGCGCCGGGCGAGCCGGGCGACCAGGGTGGGCCGGCCGTATGCGGTCAACACGAGCCGGGCGCCCTGTTGTTGGGCGAGCCGGGCCACGGCGTAGGCGATCGAGCGCTCCGTGATCACCCCGGTGATCAGCAGTCGCTTGCCGTCGAGCAGCCCACTCATCGCTCCTCCGTCTGACTCATCCTGACTTGCTTCCGACCGTGGAGTCACCGAGCGTCGCCGGAGCCGTCGGGCAAATCTGGCGCCATGACTGCATTCTGAGAGGTAGTCAGGCAACTCGTTGACATCGCATCCGGCCTCCAGTTGACTACAACAGTCAAGTTTAGTCAATCGGTTGACTGGGGGTTTGTGACCGCGCCTGTCCGTCCGTTGCCGGGATCGGTCGTCCGCCCCCACCCGCAGCGGAGCCGCAGTGGAGAAAGGGACCGTCATGACGAGAGAAGCGATCGTCGGCCAGCTCGCCGAGATCCTGAACGAGGTGGCCGGTGTGGTGCCGGCCGAGGTGACCGAGGAGAAGTCCCTGGTCGAGGAGCTCGATGTGGACTCCCTGGCGATGGCCGAGGTCATCGTCATCGCCGAGGAGCGCTTCGGGATCGAACTGCCCGAGGAGGAGATGACCGATCTGCACACCGTGCAGGACCTGGTGATCCGCGTCGAGAAGCGGTTGGCGTCCTGAGCCAGGGAGCCGGCCGGCGTGCTCCGGACGGGCCGGGCCGCCCGGCCGGAGCGCACCGTCGTGGCGGGGTGGCGCGGGCGCCGGCCGGCCGTCGGGCGCGGTCGAGCGCGGGCCGCGCGGAAACCGTGTCACGCGATAACGCGACACGGTTTGGCGAAAACTTGTAATGCCGGTCAGTAAACCGAAGTTGATGTCTTGTCGTCGCTTGTTGACTCAAGCATAGGCCAAGGTTACCTTGTGCACCTCCGGAGGGTAATGAGGAGACGACTCAATGCACTGCTTTCCCGGGAGTGACCTGTCCGGAGAAAAGAGCCGTGGTGCGAGGGGACCTATGCGGGGGGACGAGTCTTTCTGTGACACGCATACGCTCAACCAGGCCGCCGGAGCCGGCAACGTCCCTTGCTCAGAGGGGCGTTGGGGGCCGGCGGGTTCCGCCGAATTAGCCGACGGTCGGCTGCACCTCTTCTCGACGGAAATCGGGGATATTCGGCGCCCGGCCGGTTTACTGGATTTCCTGGCCGCATTGCTGCACTGCCCGGCGGACGATATTTCCCTGACCCGTGACGACTTCGGGCGCCCGGTGTCCGCCCGGCCGCCCGCGGACGCCGACTGGCCGCCGGACGCCGAACTCTTTCTGGCCGTCGGCGACGATCCGGACCACCGCCTGGTGGCCCTGGCCCGCGACCTCCCGGTCGCGCTCAGCGTCCATCCCGTTCCCCACGGCCCGCTCGGTGAACTGCTGCTCGCCTTCACCTCGTTGGAGCGCGAGAGCCTGCGCAGGGCTCCGGCGGCGGACCGGGCCCGGCAGTTGGCCCGACTCTGGGCCCGCAAGGAGGCGGCGTTGCGGCTGGTCGGGCAGGGCGGGCTGGCCGCCGCCGACGAGATCGACGCGCTCAGTGGGGCACCGGCCGACGGCGGCACGGTACGACTGCCGCCCGCCCTGACGGACGCCGGCGGGGCACCGGGCCCGGTCGCACACGTCCGGGACCTGCCGGCCGGCCCGGACCGGGTGGCCTGCGCGGCGACCCCCGCCCCGGCGCGCGGCGTACGGTTCTGGGGTGCCAACGCCCCTGGTGGGGCGGCCGCTTGACTGCCGCTCGCCGGTCGCGGCTCCCTACGGCATGATCACCGCGTGCGGATCCTGGTCCCCGGTGTCCCGGGCGCCGGCGCTCAGTTCGCGCCAGGTCTCCAGGGCCAGCCGGAAGGCGCCGGCCCGCTCGTACCCCGCGGCGGCGGCCTTGAAGGACTCCTCGGCCTCCTTGGGGCGGTTGCCGGCGCGGTGCGCGCGGGCCACGTAGAGCAGGCAGCGGGCGCGGTCCAACGGGGAGAGCTCGGCGGCCGCGGGGTCGATCGCGGCGGCGTGCTCGGCCGCGGCCGCGGCATCGCCGTGCCGCAGCGCGCCGGCCGTCTCCAGCACCGCCAGCCACGTCCGCGTCGAGGGGGTGTCCACCAGCGCCGCGGCCTGACGGGCGCGGGCCAGGAGGGCGTCCGCGTCGGCCGTCGGGCCGGCGGTGAGCGTCAACAGCGTCCGGGCGCGGGCCAGTCGGAGCCGCAGCCGCACCCCGTCCGTCGACGCGATCAGGGCGTCGGCCTCGGCCAGCAGCTCCAGTGCGCCGGTGGCGTCGCCGGTCAGGTACTGCGCGCCGGCCGCCGCCCACAGGGCGCTGGCGCGCAACTCGCCCGCGGGCAGCGGCCCGACCTCCGCGCGCAGCTGCGCCCCGAGCTCGTCGGCGCGGCTCCACTCGCCGCTGTCGACGGACGCGGAGAGCAGCGCCACCTGGGCCTGGGCCCGCTCCGGACGGCCGGCCGTCAGCTCGCCGGTGACCCGCACCGCGTCCTCGGCCGAGCGGACCGCGTCCGGCAGCCGGCCGGCGGCGCGCAGGAGTTGGGCGAGCTCTATGGCGACCCGGGCGTGCAGGACGGGCGCGGCACGGGTCACCGGGTCGTCGAGCAGCTGGCGCAGCGCGGCCTCGTGAGGGGCGGGGTCGTCGAGCCGGCCGAGGACGGTGGCCAGCTCCCAGCGGGCCTCCCAGCGGACCTCGTCGTGGTCGCTCCCCTCGGCCTGTGCGACCACGGCCTCCAGCTGGCGCCGGGCATCGGGCCAGTCGCCGGCCATCTGGCTGGCGCGGGCGGCCACCAACTGCCCGACGAGGCCGAGGCGTTGGGCGAGCCGGTCGGTGGGCCGGTCGGTGGTGCTGAGCGCGTCGACGGTGGTGCCCAGCCGCTGTGCGATGGAGCGAGCGATCTTGGCGCCGGGGATCCGGCGGCCGTTCTCGACCAGTGAGACATAGCTGGGGGAGAGGTCGTCCCCGGCGAGGTCTCCTTGGGACAGGCCCTGAGCGCGCCGGACCTCCCGCACTCGCTTCCCGAAGGCAGGCTGCTCAATCGTCAAGGGAATCGCTCGCAGTTGGGTCGGTGGGACGGACAGTGACGGGGTGCGGACGCCCGATGGGCGGGTCGGACCGCCGCGGTGACGCTGAGTGTACTCACCGGCCCCTTGCGCGGGGGCGGCCTGTGGACCGCCGCACCCGACCCGAGGAGTGGACCCGCACCGTCGGCGTGAGTCATGTTTTGTCACGAGTAGCGTACGGCGGTCGCCCTGGTAGCTCGGCGTGTAGCCACGACTTAGGGGGAGTATAGGGGGGTCTTTGCTGGCATTGCGAGCCGATCGGCTGTCATGGGTGGCTGTTGAGTGCTATGACTCTACTTGACAATAAATGACAATTGGCTGACGCTGACCCTCCATGGACTACGCCCCGAGGAGGGACATATGAGCTCCGCTCCCGCATCGCCGACCGTGGCCGCCGAGTCGGAGGAGGAGAGCGGCACCCCGGACCGCAGCGAGCACCGGGCCGCGGCGGCGTTACGCCGGGTCCGGGACTTCCTGGCCGAGGACGGCGGAGCGGTCCACGAGGTGCTGTGCGAGATCTCCACCCACCGCGCCGCGCGCTACGAGATCGAATCCACCATCGCCACCCTCGACGGGGCGCTGGACGAGGTGGCCGCCCACCGGCCCGGCCGGGTCCCCCGGCTCGCCGCGTTCATGCCGTCCAACGTCATCCTCTACTCCTACGCCCTCTACCTCCTGGTTCCCGCGCTCTATACGGACGCGCTGGTCTTCCGCCCGGCCAGCCGGGTCAAGGACCAGATGCGCCGGCTGCACGCGCTGCTCGCCGAGCGGCACGGCCTGCCGATCACCCTCAGCGGTGCCAGCCAGCGGGAGTTCCTGGGCGGGCCGGTGCGCGCCGCGGACGTCGTGGTGTTCACCGGCGCCTACCGCAATGCCGAGCAGATCCGCGCCCAACTCTCCCCCGAGCAACTGCTGCTCTTCCTCGGCTCGGGCGTCAACCCGTTCGTCGTCGCCCCCGGGGCGGACGTCGAGCGGGCCGCCCGTGATGCCATCGAGATCCGGACGCTCAATACGGGCCAAGACTGCCTGGGCCCGGACCTGTTCGCGGTCCACCACTCCCTCCTGGACGGCTTCCTGGACGCGCTGGTAGCCGAGTTGAAGGGGCTGCGGTACGGCCCGTACACCGACCCGGACGCCGACTTCGGGCCGATCTTCTACGACGGGGCGCTGGAGGAGGCCGCGCAGTTCCTGGCCCGCAACCGGGAGGGCATCGTGCACGGCGGGCACGTGGACTTCCGCGCCCGGCGGCTGGACCCGACCGTCGTCGTCGGCGAGGAGCTCAGCCCGCGCACCCACGTACCGGAGTTCTTCGCCCCGATCTTCAACGTCGCCGCCTGGCGCGACGAGGAGGCCCTGGCCGCCACCCTGACCACCGGGATGTTCACCGAACGCGCCCTGGGCTCCAGCGTCTACGGCGCCGCACCGGCCCTGGTCGAGGCGTTGCGCCGGCGCACCACGGTCACCCTCGACGCCACCCTGCTCTCCATCGACGACGGCAACGCGCCGTTCGGCGGCTACGGCCGGATGGCCAACTACGTCTTCGACGGCCACGAGGTGCGCGCCGAACCGGTCCTGGTCTCCAAGGCCGTCGCCGCCCACCGCCCGGGGGCCGCCCGATGACCGCACGGCCCTACCCGAGCGCCTGGGCGGCGGTCGCCGACTACCTCCACCACCTGGGCACCCGCGCGGTGTTCGGGCTACCGGGCGACGACATGGCCCTCCTGGCCGAACTGGAGCGCACCGACACCCGCGTCGTCCTCTGCCGCGACCAGCGCAACGCGGTCTTCATGGCGACCGGGCACGCGCTGGCCGCGGGCCGCCCCGGGGTCTGTGTGGTCGGCAAGGGGCCGGCGCTGACCAACGCCCTCACCGGCGTCCTGGAGGCGCGCTCGGCCGCCGTCCCGCTGATCCTGATCGCCGACGGCACCCGGCTCGACCACCTCGGCACCGGCGCGTTCCAGGAACTGGACCAACTCACCGCGATCCGCCCGTACGTGAAGTGGGCGGCCCGCGCGGACACCCCGGAGCGGCTGCCCGCCCTGTTGGAGACGGCCGCGGCGCGCGCCGTCAACGGGACGCCGGGGCCCGTCTATCTGGAGCTGGCCGAGCAGGTGGTGGACGTCGCCGTGCCGCGGAGCGGGCGGTGGCGGTCGGCCGCGCCGCAGCGCCCGGGGCCCGACCCGGACGCGCTGGCCGCCACCGCCCGCCGGATCGCCGCGGCCCGCCGGCCGCTGCTGCTGGTCGGCGGCGGCGCCCGGCACCGCAACCGTGACGGCCGGATCGAGCAGCTGGCCGAACGGCTCGGCGCGGGCCTCTTCGCCACTGCCTCGGGCCGCGGCGCGGTCGCCGAGGACCACCCGCTGTACTGCGGCGTCAGCGGCCTGTACGCGGTCCCTCCGGCCGACGCGCTCTGGCGGGAGGCGGACCTGGTCATCGCGGTCGGCAGCCGGCTGGAGGAGACCGCGACGTTCGGCTGGCCGGAGGGAGCTCAGGAGCAACTCCCGGTCGTCCAGGCCGTATTGGGCGAGGACGGCCTGGCGCTGGAACGGCCCGGCGAGCACGTCCTCGGGGACGCCGCCCGGATCGTGGCCGGCTGGACCGAACTGCTCGCCGACCACCGGGCCAACGACGCCTGGGCGGACCGGGTGCGGGCGGTGCGCGCCGCCCTGGGGGAGCGGGCCGCGGAGCGGGCCGAACGGGCGGCGAAGGCCGCGCCGGCGGGCACCGTCCCGGTGGCCGCGGTGCTGTCCTCCCTGGACCGTGCGGTCCCTGCCGGCCGGGTGCTCGTCCAGGAGAACGGCCTCCAGGACATGTGGTCGTACTACTTCCCCCACTGGACGCTCGGTGCGGGCGGCGGGTCCGTGGTGCCCAGCGAGCAGACGCCGTTGGGCTTCGGCGCGGCCGCCGCGGCCGGCGCCCGGCTGGCCCTGCCGGCCGACCGCCCGGTGGTGGCGCTCGCCGGCGACGGCGCCTTCCACCTCTTCCGGTCCGAGCTGCCCTCCCTGGTGGACGCCGGCGTCGCCGTCCTCTACGTGGTGCTCGACAACGGCGGCTACGGCTGGCTCCAGGCCAACCTCGACCGGGTCTCCGGCACCGGCTCCCGCTTCGCCTTCACCGCGTCCCGCCCCACCGGGACCGAGGGGCTGGCGGCCGCCTACGGGCTGGGCCACCGACGGGTGAGCGACCCCGGGGAGCTGGACGCCGCGCTGGCGGCCGCCTGGCGCGAGGTCGCCTCCGGCACCACGTCGGTGGTCGAGGTGGCGGTCGCGCTGTCCGACACCCCGCCGGGGATGTCCGGCGCGGCCGGCGACTTCCCCGAGCGGGAGGGCGCCGACGGCGGCTGAGCCGGTCCAACACCCCTACGGGCGGGCGCTCTTGCGAGTGCCCGCCCGTTGTCGTGAGGTCCGGCGGGGGCCGCCCCAACGACGGTCCCCGCCGGACCCGCCCAGGTGCGTGCCCCGGCCCGCCGGTCACGGGGGAATACCGGATGGGGCCGGGGCACGGCTTCTTCGTACGGAGGAGGGCCACGCGGTGGCGTGTGGGGGCTGCCGCGCTCCGTACGGGTCCGGGTCAGGTCTTGGTGGTGAACTTGGCCAGCGCCAGGGGGGCGGTGACCGCGGTCAGGGCGAGCGACCACAGCAGCGTCCAGGTCACCGGGCCGGCCACCGGGCCGGTGCCCAGGGCCAGTCCGCGGGCCGCGTCCGCGATGTGGGTCAGGGGGTTGACGCGGGTGACGGCCTGGAGCCAGTCGGGCATCGTCGCCGGCGCCACGAAGATCGAGGAGGCGAACTGGAGCGGCGTCAGGACCAGCACCGACAGTCCCTGGATGGCCTGCGCGCTGCGCAGCGTCAGCCCCAGCAGCATGAAGACCCAGATCAGGGAGGTGCCGAACACGGTGGTCAGGCCGATCGCGGCGAGCACCCCGGGGCCGTGGCCGACGACGTCGAAGCCGAGCAGCGCGGCGACGGCCAGCAGCACCGCGAGGGCGAGCAGCATCCGGCCGGTCTCCACCACCACCTTGGCGATCAGCACCGAGGAGCGCGCCACCGGCATCGCCCGGAAGCGGTCCATCAGGCCGGTGCGGAAGTCGTCGTTGACGCCGGTGCCGACGGCCATCGCGACGGTCATCCCGAGGATCACCATCAGGCCGGGCACCAGGAACGCGGTGTACTGCCGGCGGGACCCGCCGGCGCCGAGCACCCCGCCGAAGACGAAGACGAAGAGCAGCGTCAGCACGATCGGCATCAGCAGCGCGTCGATCATCGACTCCGGGTTCTGCCGGATGTGGAGGAGGCTGCGGCGGGACAGCGCGCCGATGTGCCGCAGGTGGGAGCTGAGCGGCAGCCGGCGCTCGTCCTCGGACGGGACGGGCGGCGCCGGGTGCGGCAACGCCTCGGTCGGGGCCATGGGTTCTCCTCCTTCTCCTTCGCCGTGGGCGGCTTGTCGTGCCACGTTTTGTCGTGCCACGTTGTGCCACTGCTGTGCCAGTGCTGTCCCGCTGCGGTCAGGACCGGCGCTCGTCCAACCACTTCTGCCAGTACGTGCGGCGGTCGCTGCTGGGGTGGGCGAGCACGACGTCGCCGAGGACCGCCGAGCCGGTGACGCGGACGAGGGGGGTCGCGGACTCCGGGCCGGAGGGCGGCCGGGTCAGGTCGCGCAGGTCGCCGAAGACCTTGCTGCACGCCAACTCGACCCGCACTCCTTCGGGGAGGAGCAGGTGCACATCGCCGACGATCGCGCGGGCCGTGATGGTCACCCCGCCGTTCGGCGGGGCCGGGGAGGCACACAGGTCGAGGTGGAGGTCGCCGAAGACGGCGGTGGCCTCGATGCCCTGGTCCAGGGCCGGGCTGCTGGCCGTGAGGTCGCCGAACAGGGCCTTGAAGACGCGCTGTTGGGGGCCGCTGCCGGCGGTCGGCGGGGGCGCCGCGGTCGGGAGATCCTGGCCGACGGTGGCCAACTCCTCGCGGGTGCGGGCCAGATAGGCCGCCTCGTACCGCTCGGCCAGCTCCTCCAGGGTGAGCCGGCCCTCCGCGGTGGCCTCCCGCAGGCGCTCGATCATCTCCTCACGCTCGGCGTCCGAGGCGAGCACCGCACCCGGCTTGGGCGCGTCCGAAACGGACCCTAATTCCTTGTGCAGATCCGGGCGTTGGGGTTGCGTCATCGGGTGTGCCTCCGCTGGTCGGGCGGTAGAGGTGCGGGCCGGGGTGCCCCCCTGTGTGCCCCATCCGACCACGTCACACGGGGTGCGGACATCGGCGTCCGGTACTACATCGAAAGGTGCAGTCAACCCTGAGGGCGTCGTTCTTCGTCCTACCGGCCGCCCGGTTTTGTGGGCGCGGGGAGTGCGCTCTCGGCCCCGTGTCTTAATGCTCCGGGCGCCAACGAAATGTCCGTGTCACCGGAGTGTGAAGGACGGTGAAGAATACGGAATCCGTATCGACTTCTTGTTGACTGGTTGGTAAAGTGCCCAGCACTCATTGTGACTCGGCGATTTGGACGGCTGGCCGGAGTCCTCAAAACGTTCGAATCCGGAGGGTTTGTCGAATGCCTGAGCCGGCGGACACCGGGCGGCGAATCAAAGAGCTACGAGTCAGCGCGGGAATGACCCAGCACGAACTCGCCGGGTCCGAAATGTCCGCCAGCTACATCTCCCTCGTCGAACGCGGTAAGCGCATTCCCAGCGGTAGAGCCCTGAAGATCCTGGCGGAACGGCTCGGGGTCGGCGTGACGGAAATATCCGGCGCCGACGAGTCGACGGAATCCGTCAGTCGGGTCCGCCGGCTCGACCTGGTCGGACGATTGGTCGCGGCCCGTCGGCAATGGGAGGGCGGCGACGCCGAAGGGGCGTTGGAGGAATTTCGCGCGTTGGCCGGTGCCGAACCGGGCGGCCGGCCGGACGACGTGTCCACCGAGGCCCAACTCGCCATGGCGGAAATACTCGGCTCGCTGGGCCGCGCCGACGAGGGCGCGGACGTCCTGCTGCGGATGCTGGACGGGCTCGCCCCGGCCGCGTTCGCCGAGGCCCGGCTGCGCGCCCTGATCGCCCTGGCCGACCTGCTGGAGTCCGCCGGCCGGGTCCAGGACGGGCTGCGCCACGCGCTCACCGGCTCCCTGGAGGCGGCCGCCGCCCGGGCGCCCGGCAGCGCCTTCCACGCGCTGCTCGTGCTCGACGTGCTGACCCGCTGCGCCTACTGGAGCGGCTGCGCGCACTGGGCCCCGGAGGCCGGCGGCCACCCGCGCTCGCCAGACGGGGTGCTGCCCGGGCCGCGGGCCCGGATCGCGCTGCACCGGGCGCTGGACCTGTGGGATCGCGGGGAGGTTGACCGGGCCGCCGAGCTGCTGGCCGAGACCGCCCGCCGGGTGACCCCCGCGGCCGGTTTCCGGCTCTGGGAGGCCGTCAACGGGCGCTATGCGCTGCTGCTGCTCGGCCGCGGCGAACGGGCCGCGGCGCACAGCATCGTGGAGCGCGGGCTGGTCGTCGCCTCGGTGACCCAGGACCCGGACTTCCCGCTCTGGTTGACCTGCGCCGAGGCGGTCTGCGCCGAGGCGGCCGGCGACCGCGACCGGCTCTACGCGCTCGGCGCGGAACTGGCCGGGCTGCCCGATACCGGTCGGTGCCACGAGAAAGCCGCCGCGCTTTCGGAGATCGCGGCGGCCTGTGCGCGGCTGGGGGACCGGGAAAGGGCGGCCGGGCACTTCCGGTATTCCGCGGAACTGTTCCGGCGGGCCCAGGCGTACCGGCACGCGGACCGGGCCCGGGAACGGTTGGCGGGCCTCCTCGAAAAGCACAACTGACGCCCGCCGGGCGCACCGGGCCCTGGTAGCGGCCACAACCAAAAGCGTGGCCGACGCCGCGCTGCCGTCATTGTGCCGCCAATGCGTCGCTATTTATTCGCTTTCTTCCCCAATCCCAGGAGGGCGAACAACGCCTCCGCGCCGCCGACGATCGCCAGGACCAGCCCGGCCTTGTGGAGTGAGACGTATGGCGTCTCCACTTCCTTGGTCGTGAGCCACAGGATGACTCCGACGATCGCCAGGAAAATGCCGACGGCAATGCCCTTCATGAGTTCCCTCGTCCCTTGTTGCCGATGTCGAGCAGGTTGACCGCTCCAGCGTCCCGTCCGGATCCGGGGGCGCGGATCATCCGCAGGTAGGCACTTTGCCCGGCGGCCCCTGTCACTTTCTATGTACGCCGGGCCCTCCCCGGGGTCGGCGTACGGGCGGCTACCCGGGGCACGCCGGGGGCCGCGCCGGCACCACCGCCCCGCCTCGACAGCCCGTCAGTCAACTTTCGTGACTCGTGTAGTCATGCGTGGGACGGCGTTTCCGCTGGTAGACCCCTTTCTTTGCAGGTCCGGCCGGCCCGCTCTTGAGAGTTGACTCCGGCAAGGCTGTTGACAGCTCCGTGACTCCACTGTCATCTTTCTAGTCATGCGGACGCCCCGAGCGTGACAAGGGGCGGGAAAAGAGGAGGGTTTCATGGAGTTACGGGCGGCGGAACGGCGGCGCGTCGTCGTCACCGGCTGCGGCGTGGTCTCCCCCCTGGGGAACACCACCGCGGACTTCTGGGCCGCCCTCCTGGCCGGCCGCAGTGGCGTCAGCGCCGTCACCCGCTTCGACGCCGGCGGGCTGCCCGTCCGGATCGGCGGCGACGTCACCGACTTCGATCCGGTGGCCGCCGGCGTCCTCACCCCCCAACAGGCCCGGCGCACCGACCGCTTCACCCAGTACGCCGCGGTCGCCGCCGCCCAGGCGCTGGCCGCCGCCGGACTCAACCCGCCGGCCGGCATCGACCCGCACCGCTTCGCCGCGGTGATCGGCTCCGGCTACGGCGCCGCCCCGGCGATCCAGCAGCAGTACGACATCCTCAAGGAGCAGGGCCCGCGCCGGGTTTCGCCGTACCACTCGGTGCTCACCGCGATCGACCACCCGACCAGCCTGCTCTCCATCGAGCACGGCATCGCCGGCCCCAGCCACGCGGTCTCCGCGGCCTGCGCGACCGGCGCGGTGGCGATCGGCGAGGCGGCCGAACTGATCCGGCACGGCCGCGCCGACCTGGCACTGGCCGGCGGCACCGACGACTCGCTCACCGCCGTCGACCTGGCCGGCACCGCCAACGCCAAGGCCCTCTCCCGCCGCAACGACGACCCCGAGGGCGCCAGCCGGCCCTTCGACCGGGACCGGGACGGCTTCGTCATGGCGGTCGGCGCAAGCGTGTTGACCCTGGAGGAGGCCGGGCACGCCGAGCGACGGGGCGCGCCGATCCTCGCCGAGGTGGCCGGCTACGCCGCGACCACCGACGCCCACCACGCCACCGCCCCCGACCCCACCGGCGCCGGCGCCGTCCGCGCCATGCGGGCCGCGCTCGCCGACGCCGGGCGGGCCCCGCAGGACGTCGGGCAGATCAGCGCCCACGGCACCGGCACCGTCCTCAACGACCGCATCGAGGCGGCCGCGTTGCGCGAGGTGCTCGGCGCCGACGCGCTGCGCCGCGCCCCGGTCACCGCGGTCAAGAGCATGACCGGGCACATGCTCGGCGCGTCCGGCGCCGCCGAGGCCGCCGCCGCGGTGCTCTCCCTACGGGACCGCGTCATCCCGCCGATCCGCAACTGCGACCACCCCGACGAGCCCGACCTCGACCTGGTCACCAAGGGCCCCCGCGACTGGGACGGCGATGTGGTCCTGAGCAACTCGTTCGGCTTCGGCGGCCACAACGCCGTACTCGTACTCACCCGCTACACCGGCTGAAGGAGAGCGACGCACCATGCGGGGACGACTGGTCACCCTGGAATGGCCCGGCGACGACGACTGGGCGGCGATCGCCGACTGGCTGCGGCCCGGCTCACCGGCCGCCGTGCTCAGCGGCGACTGGGAGCTGCTCGGCGCCGCCGACGTGGAAGCGGCCAACCGCTCCGGGCGGGTCAGCCACATGGTGATCCGCACCCACAACGGGGACCGCATCGGCACCGTCAGCTACCAGCGCGCGGGCCGGATCGGCGGCTACTCCGTGGGCGGCGCGATCGGCACCCCCGAACTCTGGCGCCGCGGCTACGGCGCGGAGGCCGTCGTCCTCCTTGTCGACTACCTCTTCCACCAACTCAACGCGCACCGCGTCCAGGTGACCACCGCCGCCTACAACAAGGGCATCATCCGGCTGATGACCAAGACCCAGTTCGTGGTCGAGGGCATCCTGCGGGACCACTGCTACCTGGACGGCGAGTACCACGACGCGATCGTGTGGGGCATCCTGCGCGACGAGCACTACGCCTCGCTCAAGCCCAGCGAGACCAACCGCGTCCTCGCCGTCGGACTGGAGGACTTCGTGCCCGAGGACGACAAGACCCAGGCCCGCGAGATCCTCGCCGGGCACCTGGCGGAGACCGGCCGCAGCGCCGTCGCCGCCTTCCTCCAGGAGGCCGGCCCGCGCCCGCTGCGCGACGCCGCCGAGGACGGGCGGGGTGCGGCATGAGAGAAGGCGCCGAGAGCTTCGCCCTGGCCGACCGGGTCTTCTTCGACTGGCCCGGCAACTGGGACCTGGCGGCCACCCGCTTCCCCGCCCCGCCGCTCCCCGACGGCTGGACCCGCGACGACAACGACACCTGGACGATCTGCCGCCCGCCCGCCGGGGACGGCCCCCAATTCCCCGACCAGGGCTGGAAGATCCACGTCTCCGCGGCCCCCGAGGACGTCGAGCGCACCCTCGTCGACGTCGCCGCCTACTGCACCCGGCACGGCCTGCACTTCAAGTACCTCAAGAGCGCCAACGTCGTGCGCGCGCTGAGCCGCAAGTACGCCCAGCGCTCCTCCGCGGGCAAGCTGCTGACCGTCTACCCCGTGGACGAGGCCGAGTTCGCCCGGACCCTTGACGGGCTGCACGCCGTCGTCGGCGGCCGCCCCGGCCCGTACGTCCTCACCGACCTGCGCTACCGCGAGGGCCCGCTGTACGTCCGTTACGGCGGCTTCCGCACCCACTACACCGAGGACGACCACGGCGACCTCGTCCCCGCGATCCGGCGGCCCGACGGAAGGTGGGAACCGGACCGCCGCACCCCGGTCTTCCACACCCCCGACTGGGTCCCCCTCCCGGACGTCCTCAAGGACTCCCTGGCCGCCCGCCAGGCGCTGGACGAGTTCCCGTACCGGATCACCGGGGCGCTGCACTTCTCGCACGGCGGCGGCGTCTACCGCGCCGAGCCGATCGGCCCCGACGCCCTCGGCGCCGGCCAGCGCACCGTCGTCCTCAAGGAGGGCCGCCCGTACTCCGGCACCGACGGCGTCGGCCGGGACGCGGTCGCCCGGCTCGCCCACGAGCACGAGATCCTCAGCCGGCTCGACGGACTTCCGGGCATCCCCCGCACTTTCGGCACCTTCCAGGTCCGCGACCACCTCTTCCTGGTCATGGAGGAGGCCGAGGGCAAGGACTTCCAGGGCTGGCTCGCCGGCTGCTACCCGCTGACCGTGCCGGAACCGGACGAGGCGGCGGTGCTCGCCCACCGGGACCGCGCGCTGGCCCTGTTCGGCCGGATCGAGGAGCTGATCGCCTCGGTGCACGCCCGCGGCGTGCGGATCGGCGACCTGCACCCCGGCAACCTCGTCATCCAGGACGGCGACATCCCCGTCCTGCTGGACTTCGAGGTCGCCGACGCGATCGACCTGACCACCCCCAGCAGCCTCGGCGCCCCCGGCTTCCACCGGGCCGACGCCACCGGTGCGGACGGTGACCACTACGCGCTCGCGGCCATCGCGCTCTGGATGTTCCTGCCGCTCGCCGCGCTCTGCGGCCTGGCCCCCGACAAGGCGCCGGCGCTGCTTCAGACAGCGGCCCGCCGGTTCCACCTCCCCGAGGAGCTGGTCGCCCGGCTGGCCGCCCAACTCGCCCCGACCGCACCGGCCGTACGGACCGCCGGCACTCGGCCGCGCACCCTCGCCAGCGCTCCCGGCCCGTTCCCGCCCCCGGACCTGCTCGCCTCGCTCGACCGCGGGCTGCGCGCCAGCGCCACCCCGGAGCGCGAGGACCGGCTGTTCCCCGGCGACTTCGTCCAGTTCGCCGAGGGCGGCGCGGGGTTCGCGCACGGCGCGGCCGGTGTCCTGTGGGCCCGACACGTGGCGCTCGGCGCCCGCGACGAGGCGCACACCGCCTGGCTGCGGACCGCCGCCCGCCGGGTGCCGGCCGAACGCACCGGCTTCTACGACGGGCTCCACGGCATCGCCTACGTCCTTGCGGAACTCGGGGACGTGGACGGGGCGTTGGAGACGCTGGACCGAGCCCGCGGCAAACTGGCCGTCCGTCGCTGCCCCAGCCTCTACCGCGGCCTGGCCGGCGCCGGCCTCAGCCTGCTGCACTTCGCCGACGCCTTCGACGACCCCGCGTCGCGCGAACGCGCCCTCCACCTGGCCGACCGGCTCGCCGACAGCCTGGCCGACGCCCGCCGGACACCGGTCGAGCACCGGCGCCGCACCGGCTCCACGCACGCCGCCGGCCTGATGTACGGCTGGTCCGGACCGGCGCTGTTCCTGCTCCGCGCCCACCGGGCCACCGGCGATCCGGGCCTCCTGGACGAGGCGGTGCGGGCCGTCCACCGCGACCTGGACCGCTGTTCCCCCGGGCCGGGGGACACCCTTCAAGTGGACGAGGGGTTCCGGCTGTTGCCCTACCTGGACAACGGCAGCGCGGGCATCGCCCTGGTCGCCGCCGAACTCCTGCGGTACCGCCAGGACGCCCGGATCCGCGAGGCGCTGCCCGCCCTGCTGCGGGCCTGCTCCTCCGACTTCGTCATCGAGTCGGGCCTGTGGTGCGGCCGCGCCGGACTGATCGGCACCCTGGCCACCCTCCGGGCGCTGGTCCCAGAGCCCGCGGAGGCCGCCGAGCGACAGCTCGCCCGCCATCTGACCAACCTTCAGCACCACGCCATGACGCTGGACGGCGCGACGGTCTTCCCCTGCGACGGCCGGGTCCGGATCTCCATGGACGTGGCCACCGGCGGGGCCGGCGTACTGCTGGCCCTGGCGACTGCCGAACGGGGCACCCCGCTGCTGCCGTTCCTCACCGACTCGCGGTCCGCCGCGGCCGTCAACCCGGCCGCCCCGGAGCGCGCCAGTGGCGCCCAAGGTGCCGCGACCCCCGCCGCCCCCTCCGGGACGGCGGGCCCCACGAAGAAGCGGAAGGAGGTGTTCTAGATGACCATCATGGACCTTCAGGGTCTGGAGCTGCCGGGCGAGCGTGAGGCCGAGGCGCTCGGCTCCACCGTCAGCGCGAGCTGCTGAATGGCGCCGGCGGACCGCGTCCCGTCATGACACGGCCCGCCGGACCGGGTGTCCCGCAATGACGCCCGACGCATCAGCGCTGCTGTCCACCGTCCTTGCCCACCCCCGGAGGGAGGTGTTCTAGATGACCATCATGGATCTTCAGGGTCTGGAGGTGCCGGGCGAGCGTGACGCTCAGGCCCTCGGCTCCACCATCAGCGGCGGTTGCTGACGCACCGTCCGGTGTCCGGGAACGCCGGAACTGTCAACAGTACACAGCACAAAGGGACTTCGGAAGGGAGGTGTTCTCGATGACCATCATGGACCTTCAGGGCCTGGAGGTGCCGGGCGAGCGTGACGCTCAGGCGCTCGGCTCCACCGTCAGCGGCGGCTGCTGACATCGTGCCCGGTGACCCGCCCTGCGGTACGGGTCACCGGGCCCTCACGTCGAGCAGCAATGGCCCGACGGCGGACGGTCCACGGTAGACGGCACGGGGAGGGCGACGATGGACACGGCCGGGCAGCACCCCGCGGACGGCGGCGCACCGCTCGCCCTCTGCATCATCGGCTGCGGCCCCCGAGGCGCCTCCCTCGTCGAGCGCATCCTCGCCAACGTTCCCGCGCTGTACGGCGATCGGCCGCTCGCGCTGCACCTCGTCGACCCCTACCCGCCCGGCGCCGGCCGCACCTGGCACACCGACCAGTCCGGCCTGCTGTGGATGAACTCCGCCGCCGACCAGGTCACCGTCTATCCCGACGCGACCGTCGACTGCGCCGGCCCGCACCGCCCCGGCCCCACCACCGCCGCCTGGCTCGGCGGCCCGCTGCACGACGGCGCCTACGCCGCCCGCCGCGACCAGGGCCGTTACCTGCGCCGCTTCTTCGCCGAGGTGACCGCCGCGGCGCCCGCCTCGGTCCGGCTGCACCTGCACCGGGCGCGCGCGGTCGACCTGCGGCGCACCGACGACGGCCGCCAGGAGGTGCTCCTCGACTCCGGCCGGCCCGTCCGCGTCGACCGGGTGGTGCTCGCCCAGGGGCACCCCGACGTCCTGCCCGAGCCCGCCCCGCCCGGCCTGCTGCGGATCGGCCCCGGACCGGCCGACCCGGCCGCCCTGGAGCGCATCCCGCCCGGCGCGCCGGTCCTCGTACGCGGCCTCGGCCTGGTCTTCGTCGACTGCCTGGCGCTGTTGACCGAGGGCCGCGGCGGCCGCTTCGTCCGCACGCCCGAGGGGCCGCTGCGCTATCTCCCCTCCGGCCGCGAGCCGCGCCTGTACGCGGGCTCCAGGCGCGGCGTCCCGCTCCCCCCGAAGCCGGCCCCGGACCCGGCCGGCCCGGCCGCCGCCGAGGAACCCGCGCGCTTCGCCACCGTTGCCGCCTGCCGGGCCGCGCTCGACCGTCCCGGCGCGGACTTCGACCGCGACCTGTGGCCGCTGTTCCGGGCCGAGATGGGCTGGTGGCACTACCGCGCCCTGTTCGCCGCCGCCCCCGAGCGCACCCGGATGACCTGGCCGGACTTCGACGCCCAGTACGCCGTGCTGGTCACCGACGCCGGCCGGCTCGCCAAACTGGCGGCCGCGGCGGTCCCCGACCCCGCCGACCGGCTCGACCTCGACCGGCTGGCCGCCCCGCTGGCCGGCCGCACCTTCGCCGACTCCGGCGCCCTCCAACGCCGGCTGCGCGCCCACCTGGTGACGACCCTGCACCGCCGCACCGGCCCGGCCGCCGGCACCGAACGCGCCCTGGTGGACACCCTGCGCCGCATCTGCGAGGTCGTCGAGGAACTGTGGCGGGCCGGCGACCTGGCCGGCACCGCGTTCGCTGACGCGCTGCGTCGCCTCGCCCTCGTCACCTACCTCAGTTCCGGACCGCCACCGCTGCGGGCCGCCCAACTGCTCGCGCTGGCCGAGGCGGGCATCGTCACGTTCACCGGCCCCGACCTGCGGGTGACGGTCGACCGTGACGCCTTCCGGGCCACCAGCCCCGCCGTGCCCGGCACCGTCCACGAGGCGGCCGTCCTCCTCGACGCCCGGCTGGCGACGCCGGCCCCCGACCGGCTTGCCGACCCGCTGCTGCGCGCCCTGTGGGAGCGCGGCGAACTGGCCCCCGAACCCGGTGGCGGGGGCGCGGCACTGCCCGAGCTGGACGGGCCCGAGCTGCACCCGGTCGGCGCGGACGGCACCGTCCACCGGGACCGCTTCGTGCTCGGCCCGGCGCAGTTCCCCCGGCCCGGCACCAACGCCGTGGCGCTGCGGCAGACCGACGCCCTCGCCCGCCGCCTGCTCACCGGCGGCTGACGCGGCGGGGCGCACCACGGGGACGCGCCCCGGCCCGCTCAGCCGCGCGGCGCCAGCCCGTACTGCTGTGCCAGGATCGCCGCCTGCACCCGGCTGCGCAGGTTCAGCTTCGACAGGATCCGGCTGGTGTGGGTCTTGACCGTGCCCTCGGCGAGGTGGAGGGTCTCGGCGATGGCGCTGTTGGCCTGGCCGCGGGCGATGCAGGCCAACACCTCCAACTCCCGTTTGGTGAGCGTCTCCAGCGCCTGTGCCGCCCCGTCGGGCAGCGCGGGCCCGTCAGCCGGCGCCGGCGCCTGGTGCGCGAACTCGCCGATCAGCCGCCGGGCGATGGCCGGCGTGAGGAAGCCGTCCCCGTGGGCCACGTCGCGCACCGCCCGCACCAGCACGGCCGGTTCGGCGTTCTTGAGGATGAAGCCGCCGGCGCCGGCCCGCAGCGCCCCGAAGATGTACTCGTTGAGGTCGAAGGTGGTCAGCACCAGCACCTGGGCCAGCCCGCCCTCGACGATCCGGCGGGTGGCCGCGACGCCGTTGAGCAGCGGCATCTGGACGTCCATCAGGACCACGTCGGGCCGCAGTGCGTCGGCCATCCGCACCGCCGCCTCGCCGTCGCCGGCCTCGCCCACCACGGTTAAGTCCGGGTCGGTCTGGAGCACCAGCACCAGCCCGGACCGCACCGCGGCCTGGTCGTCGGCGACCAGCACCCGGATGCGTGCCCCGGTGCCCTCGGGCCCCACCGCCGGTACCTCCTCCTCGGCCCGTCCCGCCGCCTGCTGTGCCTGCTGTGCCGCTCGCTCCACTGTCTGCTCCCCTTCTCGCTCGCTGTCCGGTGCGGGATCGGCCCGCGCCCGCGGGCCTGCCTCTTCAGGAGTTCCGGTCCAGCGGCAGCACCGCCCTCACCCGCCACCGTCCGGGGGCCGACCGGTCGGGGCCCGCGTCGAACACCCCGCCCACCAGCGCCGCGCGCTCCGACATCCCGGCGAGCCCGGCGCCGGCCCCGGTGGTCGAGGGGTCTCCGGGCCGCTGCTGCCCCCGCCCGCCCGGGCGGGCCAACGGGCTGTCCACCCACAGGGTCAGCTCCTCGGGTCCGGCCTCGCAGCGGATCCGCACCCGCCCGGCCGCCGCGTGCTTGAGGCAGTTGGTCAGCGCCTCCTGCACGATGCGGTACGCGGTCACCTCGATCACCGACGACACCTCGGGGAAGTGCTCGGGGAACTCCGTGACCAACGTCAGCGCCGCCGCGTCGGCCGCCGGCCGGGCCTGCTCCACCAGTGCGGGCAGCGCGCCCAGTTGTGGCCGATCCCAGTCGTCGTCGACCCCTCGATCGGAGCGCAACAGCACCACCATGCGGCGCATTTCGGCCAGTCCCTGCACGCTGTTCTCGCGGATCACCGCCAGCGCCCTCAGCACCGGGTCGTCGGCGTCCGGCGCCGTCCCGTCGGCGCCCTTGGCCTCCTGGAGCGAGAGCACCGCGCTGGAGTGGATGGCGATCGCGCTCAGGTGGTTGGCCACCAGGTCGTGCAACTCCCGGGCCATCCGGGTGCGTTCGGTCTGGAGCACGGTCTTGCGGTCCAGTTCGGCCAGCCGGTTGATCTGCGCCGCCCGTTGGCGCTCGGCGTCCGCCTGCTCCTTGTGGTTCCGTATCAACACCCCGGTCCATACGGGGGAGATCAGCAGCAGCGCCACGATCAATCCGGTCATCACCCCCTCCGACCGGTCGCCGATGACGAGGAAGACCACGGTGGCCGCCATGGTCGCGGCTACCGTCCCGAACTGGAGCGCCCGGCACAGCCACGGCGCCCCGTACAGTGCCGCCGCGTACAGCAGGTCCGTGTAGATCAGCACCGGCCCCAACCCGCCGCTGGCGGCCGCCTCCAGGGTGACCGTCACCGTGCCGAAGAGCACCGCGCGGCCCGGCGCGACGCTGCGGAAGGCGGTCGAGCCGCACAACACCGCCACCGGCAGCACCGCCTGCCACGCGGGGATCTCCCCACCCATGACCCGGGCTCCGCCGACCACGTAGAGAATCAGACAGCCGGCGAAGAACCCCACGGCCAGCCGGAGATCGCGCAGCGGCAGCGCCGTTCGGCTCGGCCGGGGCATTGCGAATTGGCGTAACCACACACCAGGACAGTACGTCCGCGGTATGCGCCCACGCCTTGCCCTGACTGCCGAATTGGGTCGCCGTTCCGTACATCGAAGTATGTAGCCGGACATCGGCAGGAGGGATGACTCCAAGGTTACGGAGGACATGCAAACCTTGGCCTGACTGTATCGATCGATGTAGGCGAAAAAGGGGGAGGCCGAAGTCGCCACCGATTGACGGCCGTCGCCTTCCGGAACGGCCGAGCCGCCGCTCAACTGTGGAGGACGGAAAGTACGTGGAAACGAACGCCGCTCTTCTCGATCTCGCCCCGGAACTCGCCGACCACGGTCTCCCCGGCCAGGACGGCACCGACCAGGTGCCCGTCTTCGTGGTCCCCGTGGGCCCCGGCCCCGAAGGCTCTGCCCCACCCACCGGGAGCGAGCTCACCGCCGAGAGCTGTCCGAGCCTCAACGGCCATACCAGAGCCACCCTCGACGCCGCCTCCCGCGGCTGGCTGCTCGCCCGCCTCCCGTCCCGGGTGCGCACCGCGATGACCGCCGCCGCCCACTGGGAACTGTACGGAACGCACGGCCTCCTGGTCGTGGCCTGCGGCGACGGCGCCCGCCAGATGGGCTTCTCGGTCGAGTCCGTGCGCCACGTACGCCGGGAGTCCTCCCCGCTGCACACCCCCTACGAGATCCTCACCCCGCACGAGTCCCGCACCGCCGCCGCCCGCCCGGCCGCCGAGCGCGAACGCCTCATCACCCGTTACTGGGTCCGCAAGGACGCCGCCCTCCAGGCCGTCGGCGGCGGCCTCTCCCTCGCCCCGGAGCGGATCGAGGCCGGCTTCCCCTCCGACACCGGCACGGTCGCCGTCCCCGGCCCCTGCGGCACCGAAATCCCGGTCCGCGTACGGAACTTCCGCTTCTCGCCCGCTTACGAGTTCGCGGTCGCCACCCCCGAACCGCCCTGCGTCATCCCGTCCTTCGCCTATTCCTTCCGCTGACGTCGCGGCGCCGGCCGCCTTCCTTTTTCCGCCGCCTCCCCGGCGGGAAAAGGAATCCCGCCGCGCGCCGCGACAGTTCATGTGCACAACCCGGCAATCCCCCGACAGGGGCCCGCCCGGGTGAAAAACAATCCCCTCGGCCCGCCCAGAACTGCCGTAGGGCCTCTTGACGGGGTACCTGTTGCGTGCTTCGAGTCGTGGCGAGCACGACGCCGCGACGCCGCTTGCGCAGGAGGAAGTACCCATGCCGTCGCCGCTCGCCGGACGCACCGCCGGACCGATCCCGTCCGCCCTGCTCGCCCTGGCTTCCCTTCTGGCGCTGCTCGGCGCCGCCGGCACCGCGGCCGCCGACCCACCACCAACGGGCACCGACTGGGACCAGATCGCCGCCTGCGAGAGCAGCGGCGACTGGCACTCCAACACCGGCAACGGCTACCACGGCGGCCTCCAGATCTCCCCGTCCACCTGGCGCGCCTACGGTGGCCACCGCTACGCCCCGCGCGCCGACCTCGCCACCCGCGACGAACAGATCGCCATCGGCGAGCGCATCGCCCAGGACCGCGGCCTGGCCCCCTGGCCCAACTGCGGCTCGCGCGGCCTGCGTTCGGCGCACCGCGACGCCGTCCCGCACGGCGCTCCCACCGCGGCCGCCACCTACACCGTCCGCGCCGGCGACTCCCTCTCGGACATCGCGCACCGCACCCACATTCCCGGTGGCACCTCCGCCCTCTACACCCTCAACAAGGACCGCCTCGCGCAAGGCGCGAACCGCATTCACCCGGGCCAACAACTGCGTTTGCGGGGCTGACCGGAAAGCGGGGCCGTCATGGTGAATCCGGTGGGCGGTCAGGGTGAACGCGGGAGGGCGGCGGCACTTCGGGCTTGGCCGTATCGCTCGGTGCCGGTAGCAAGACCGCGGGGTTTCCAAGGGACTTCCACGGACTTCCCAGGGGCTTTTCCTACCGTGAGGGGCAGGATCGCGAAGTGAAGAAAACGAGTGGTAAGCAGCTGGCGCTCGCCGCGTTTTTCGGGATGTTGTTGGTGGGGGGTGGGGCGTCGCCGGCGATGGCGCGGGGAGGCTGGGGGGACGGGCCATTCGACGCGGACGGGGACACCATCGTGAAGTTCTATTCCGGTTTCGAGTGCGAGGGCCGGGCCCGTTATTGCGTCAACGGCGCCATCAACAGCGGTAACACCAAGGACTCGGGGAACGTCCGGATGGACGGGAATCCCAGTAACAGCGGAAGCCCCGTGAACAACAGCGGGTCCAACAACAGCGGCAACACCGGCACGGGTGCCGCGGCGGGCAGCGCCAACCACATGCAGCGCTTCGGTCAGGGCGGCAGCCTGCACCTGTAGGCGGCCCGCCCGGCGCGCGGCGGGACGGCAGGACGCCGAAGGCCCCGGGAGACCCGGGGCCTTCGGCGTTGCGGGACCGCCCCGCTCAGTTCAGCAGCTTGAGGATCTTGGAGATGTTGTTGCTGCTGCCCCGTTGCGCGCCGTAGACCGTGTTGAGGCTGTTGGTGGAGCCGCTGGCGGTCTCGATGTTGCCGCTGTCCACGGGGTTGCCGTGGTTGAGGAAATTGTTGCTGTTCTTGCTGTTCCCGCTGTGCACCGGGCCGTTGACGCACGGGTGCGGTGAATGGTTCGCCGGCGACTTGTAATTGAAATCGGCGAGCCGGTTGTTGCACATCACGCCGGAAATCATGCCGGTGACGGTGCCGAGGTCGGCCCCCGCCACCGCGGAAAGCAGTGAACCGTCCGGAACGGGCTGCGCCGTTGCGATTCCGGTGCCGAACAAAACCAGACCACATGCCCCGGCGACTGTTCCCGCCTGCACTAGTTTTCTCACGACGCTCCTTGCCTCATCGGCCCGCTGATCCCAGACGTATCGTGCTGCGATGGGCCATTGTGCGGCCCCACAACCCGCAGGGAGCCAAACGCTTGCGGGCCACATTCAGCCGGCTGGCCCAGCAGCCCGCCGGCCTTGGCCGCGGCGGTTTACGGGGGACAACCCCACCGGGAGAGGGCGGCCCGCCGGATGGGCGGGCGCCAACCGGGCAACGAGCCTTGGGCCATGACGAGTTACCGGGGGCGCAGAGCCTCAAGGACGGTGCTGCTGGGGATGGCGGGGGTGCTGGCCGCGGCGACGCTGAGCGCCGTGGCACCGGGTGCCCGGGCGGCGGACGGGGACCACGACGGCGGCGGGGCAGCGGGCCCCCGGCTCGCCTGGCGGGCCTGCCCGCACAGCGGGGGGCCGGCCGGGCAGGAGTGCGCCGAGCTGCCGGTGCCGCTGGACTACCGGGACCCCTCCGGCCCGCACCTCACACTCGCGGTGACCCGGGTGCGCAGCGACCGGCCAGCGGCCCGGCGGGGCGCGCTGCTGCTGATCCCGGGCGGTCCGGGCGGCTCCGGGATCAGCGGGCTGGACCGGGTGGGAACCGCGCTCCAACGGGAGATGGCCGGCGCGTACGACCTGGTCACCTTCGATCCGCGCGGGGTGGGAGCCAGCACCCGGGCCGACTGCGGGCTGGCCGCCGAGGACCGGGACCTGGTGGCGCTGCGGTCCTGGCCGGCGGCGGACGGCCAGATCGCGCAGAACGTCGCGCGCTCGCGGCGGATCGCGCGGGCCTGCGCGCAGAACGGGGGCGCGCTGGTGCGCAGTTTGAGCACGGCCAACGAGGTCCGCGACATCGAGCGGCTGCGGCGGGCGCTCGGCGAGCGGAAGCTGTCGGCCTGGGGCGCGTCGTACGGGACGTATGTGGCGGCGGCGTACGCGCAGAAGTACCCGGAGCGGACCGACCGGTGGGTGCTGGACAGCACCGGCGACCCGGACCCGCGGCGGGTGGAGCGGGGCTGGCAGGCCAACTTGGGGCGGGCGGCCGACGAGCGGTTCTCGGACTTCGCGGCCTGGGCGGCGGCGCCGGCGCGCGACCGGGACGGGCTGCGATTGGCCCAACGGGCCGACAGCGTGCGCCCGTTGGTGCTGTGGACCGCGGCGGCGCTGGACCGACGGCCGAAGCCGTCGAACGTCCCGGGCCGGCCGCTGAGCGGCAATCTGCTGCGGCAGGCCGTGCAGAGCGCGCTGTACGGGGACGACGCCGCCTTCGCGCAGGTGGCGCGGCTGCTCAAGGCGGCTTGGGACCCCGCGGCGACCCCGGTGCTGCCGGGCGACCTCGCCGCCCCGCTGCCCGATCCGGACGCCACCGTGACCATGGCGGTGCTCTGCAATGACGTGAACTGGCCGCGGAATCCCGACGGTTACCGGCGGGCGGTGGCCGCCGACCGGGCGCGCCACCCGCTCACCGCCGGGATGCCCGCGAACATCACCCCGTGTGCGTTCTGGAAGGACCGCCCGGCCGATCCGCCGGTCCGGATCACCGACCGGGGCCCCGCCAACATCCTGATGGTGCAGAACCTCCGGGACCCGGCGACGCCGTACTTCGGGGCCCGGAAGATGCGGGCGGCGCTCGGGGAACGGGCCCGCATGGTGACTCTCGACCACGGCGGGCACGGCGCCTACCTGACGCACGGGACGGCCTGTGGGGACCGGACGGTGACCGCGTTCCTGCGGGACGGCCGCCGCCCGCGGCGGGACGTGTACTGCGCCGGATGAACCGGGGCCGGTCCGCGGGTGGCGCGCAGGGCCCGGCGGTGGGTGCCGGGCCCTGCGCGGCTCACCCCAGGGGGTGGCCGGTGGTCGCGTCCACGTGGTCGGGGACCTCCTCGTGCCGGTCGCCGACGGTCGAGGTGCCGGTGGGCTCGAAGAGCAACAGATGGGCGCCGGAGGGGGCGTGGGGCTTGTGCTCGATGCCCCGGGGGACGGTGAAGACGGCGCCCTTGGGAAGCCGGACGGTCCGCTCGCCGGCCTCCTCCCGCAACGAGAGGAACAACTCCCCCTCCAGCACCAGGAAGAACTCGTCGGTGTCGTCGTGCGCGTGCCACAGGTGCTCGCCGGCGACCTTGGCGACCCGGACGTCGTAGTCGTTGACCCGGGTGACGATCCGGGGGCTCCACAGCGCGTCGAAGGAGGCCAGCGCCGCCGCGAGCTCCCGCGGTTGGTTGGGGTGTGTGCTCATGGGGCGATCCTGTCCCGCCGGGCTAACCGCCACGAGTGCTAGGAATCGCACATGCCGCAACGATCCTCGCAACTCCGCCGCGCCCCGGACCGCCCGTCCCGTCCGCACCGCGTCGTCGCCCTCGTCGACGAGAACACCAACGCCTTCGAAGTCGGCTGCGCGATCGAGGTGTTCGGCCTCCCGCGCCCCGAAATAGGCTGCCAGCTCTACGACTTCGCGCTCTGCGCGCCCGCCCCGCGGACCGCGATGCGGGACGGCGTCTTCACCCTCTCCGGGGTCGCCGGACTGGACGCGGCCGACGACGCGGACACCCTGATCGTCCCGCAGCGCCCCGACGTCGAGGCGCCCCGCCGCCCCGCACTGCTCGACGCCGTCCGCCGGGCCCACGCCCGCGGCGCCCGGCTGCTCAGCTTCTGCACCGGTGCCTTCACCCTCGCCGAGGCGGGCGTCCTCGACGGCCGGCGGGCCGCCACCCACTGGCAGTGGGCTGACGCCTTCCGGGCCCGCTTCCCCGCCGTCCGCCTGGAGACCGACGTGCTGTTCGTCGACGACGGCGACATCCTCACCGCGGCGGGCAGCGCGGCCGCGCTCGACCTGGGGCTGCACGTGGTCCGCCGCGACCACGGCGCGGAGATCGCCAACACGGTCAGCCGCCGACTGGTCTTCGCCGCCCATCGGGACGGCGGCCAGCGGCAGTTCGTGGAACGCCCGGTGCCCCGCGTCCCCGACGCGTCGCTCGCCCCGCTTTTGGCCTGGGCCCAACAACGCCTCGACGCCCCGCTGTCGGTGGCCGATCTGGCCGCCCGCGCCGCGGTCAGCCCGGCCACCCTGCACCGCCGGTTCCGCACCCAGCTCGGCACCACCCCGCTGGCCTGGCTCACCGCCGAACGGCTCGCCCTGGCCTGCCGGTTGATCGAACGCGGCGAGGCCCGCCTCGACGTGGTCGCCCACCGCAGCGGCCTGGGTACGGCGGCGCATCTGCGCGCCCTGATGCGCCGGGAGACCGGGCTGACCCCGTCCGCCTACCGCCGCCGCTTCGGGCCGGAGAGTGCGGAAGAGCGCGGTGTTTCACGTGAAACACGCCGTTTCACGTGAAACACCGCCCGGACGGTCGTACGACGGGTCCGCCGCCCGGCCCCTAACCTGGAAGGGGAAGCCGGTGCGCGCCGATGACCGATGATCCCGTCACGCTCGCACTCTGCGGCGATGTGATGCTCGGCCGCGGGGTCGACCAGATCCTGCCCTTCCCCGGCGACCCCGAGCTGCGCGAGGCATATGTCGAGGACGCCCGGGTCTACGTCGGACTGGCCGAGGAGGCGGGCGGCCCGATCCCCCGCCCCGCCGGCTTCCGCTACCCCTGGGGCGACGCGCTGGCCGCGCTCGACGCCGCCGCGCCCGCCGCCCGGGTGCTCAACCTGGAGACCGCGGTCACCCGTTACGGCACCTTCGCCCCCGGTCGGGAGATCCACTACCGGATGCACCCGGCGAACCTCCCCTGCCTGGCCGCCGCCCGCCCCGACGTCTGCGTGCTGTCCAACAACCACGTCCTCGACTTCGGGCGCGAGGGGCTGGCCGAGACCCTGCGCAGCCTGGCCGCGGCCGGCCTGCGCACGGCGGGCGTCGGCGCCGACGCCGAGGCGGCCCGGGGCCCCGCGGTCGTCCCGCTGCCCGACGGCCGCCGCCTCCTCGTCCTCGGCCTGGGCATGCCGTCCAGCGGCGTCCCCCGTACCTGGGCCGCGACCGCCGGGCACGGCGGCGTCCACTGGGCGGCCGGCCCCTCGTCCGCCACCGCCGCGGAGGCCGCCGCCCTGCTCCGCGCCCGCAAGCGCCCCGGCGATCTGACGATGGTCTCGGTGCACTGGGGCTCCAACTGGGGCTACGCCGTCCCCCGCGCCCAGCGTGCCTGCGCACACGCCCTGATCGACGCCGGCGTGGACCTCGTCCACGGCCACTCCGCGCACCACCCGCGCCCCCTGGAGTGCTACGCCGGCAAGCTCGTCCTCCACGGGTGCGGCGACTTCATCGACGACTACGAGGGCATCACCGGCTACGAGCGCTACCGCGACGACCTGCGCCCGCTCTACCTCGCCGCGCTGGAGCCGGACACCGGCCGCCTCGCGGAGCTGCGGATCGTCCCCTTCCAGACCCGTCGGATGCGGCTGTGCCACGCCGGTGCCGGGGACGCCCGCTGGCTCGCCGCCCTCTTCGAGCGGCTCGCCCGCGGCTTCGCCCCCGGCATCCTCGCCCTCGACCCGACACCGTCCCTGAGCCTCCGGCCGGCCTGAACGGACCGGCCCGCCGGGCCCGTTGGCCCGGTCACCGCTCGCCTACCGCCCGGCGCCCGCCACCGCCGCGGCCAGTGCCAGCACCCGCCGGGCCTCCTCCACGTGCAGGTTCTCCACCATCCGCCCGTCCACGGTGACCACCCCGCGCCCCTCCCGGGTCGCGGCCTCGAACGCGTCGATGATCCGGCGGGCCCGGGCCACCTCCGTCTCGGCCGGCGCGAACGCCCGGTTGCACGGCTCGATCTGCGACGGATGGATCAGCGTCTTCCCGTCGAACCCGAACTGCCGCCCCTGGACGCACTCCGCCTCGAACCCGGCCGCGTCCTTGACGTCGTTGAACACCCCGTCCAGGATCGCCTTCCCCGCCTCGCGGGCCGCCAGCAGCGCCAGCGACAGCCCGGTCAACAGCGGTGCCCGGCCCGGCACATGGGCCGCGTGCAGCTCCTTTGCCAGGTCGTTGGTGCCCATCACCAGCACCGTCAGCCGCTCGCTGGCCCCGGCCACCGCCCGGGCGTCCAGCATCGCCCGCGGGGTCTCCACCATCGCCCAGATCGCCGTGCGGTCCGGCGCCCCGGCCTCCTCCAGCCGCCGCTCGACCTCGCGCACGGTCTGGGCGGACTCCACCTTCGGCACCACCACCGCGTCCGGGCCGGCCTCGGCCGCCGCCCGCAGGTCGTCCGCGAACCAGGGCGTGCCCGGCCCGTTGACCCGGATCGTGACCTCCCGGTTGCCGTACCCGCCGGCGGCCACCGCCGCCGCGACCCGCTCCCGCGCCGCCTCCTTGGCGTCCGGCGCGACCGCGTCCTCCAGGTCCAGGATCAGCCCGTCCGCCGGCAGCGACGCCGCCTTCGTCAGCGCCCGCTCGTTGGCGCCCGGCATGTACAGCACCGACCGCCGCGCCCGCACCGCGTCCCCGTAGCCCTCGTCACCCACGGACCTGCTCCCCTTCCGTACCGCTCGCCGCCGCGTACGCGTCCCGCAGTTCGGGATCGCGCGCCGCCAGCGCCTCGGCGAGCTCCACCACCACCCGGCACTGCTTGACCGTGGCGTCGTCCTGCATCTTCCCGTCGATCATCACCGCACCGGTGCCGTCGCCCATCTCCGCGATGACCCGACGCGCCCAGGCGACCTCCGTGGGCGCCGGCGAGAACACCTTCTTCGCGATCCCGATCTGCACCGGGTGCAGGCTCCAGGCCCCCACGCACCCCAGCAGGAACGCGTTGCGGAACTGGTCCTCGCAGGCCACGGTGTCCTTGATGTCGCCGAACGGCCCGTAGTACGGCAGGATTCCGTGCGCCGCGCAGGCGTCGACCATCCGCGCGATCGTGTAGTGCCACAGGTCCTGCTGGAACACCGCCCGCGGCCCGTCCGCCGCCCCCGGCCGGGCATCCGCCCGCACCAGGTAGTCGGGGTGGCCGCCGCCGACCCGCGTCGTCTTCATCCGCCGGCTGGCCGCCAGGTCCGCCGGCCCCAGCGACATCCCCTGCATCCGCGGGCTGGCCCCGGCGATCTCCTCCACATTGGCGACCCCGCGCGGCGTCTCCAGGATGGCGTGCAGCAGGATCGGCCGCCGCACCCCCGCCTTCGCCTCCAACTGCGCCACCAGCCGGTCGACGTAGTGGATGTCCTCGGCGCCCTCCACCTTCGGCACCATGATCACGTCCAGCTTGTCGCCGATCTCGGTGACCAGCGTCAGCAGATCGTCCAACGCCCAGGGCGAATCAAGGCTGTTGATCCGCGTCCACAGCTGCGTGGCACCGAAGTCGGTCCCGCGCGCGACCTCGACCAGCCCGGCCCGCGCCGCCTCCTTGCGGTCCGCGGCGACCGCGTCCTCCAGGTTGCCCAGCAGCACATCGACGTCCGGCGCGATGGCCGGCACCTTGGCCGCCATCCGCGGATTGCCCGGATCGAAGAAGTGGATCATCCGCGACGGCCGGAACGGTACCTCCCGCACCGGCTCCGGAGCCCCCACGGCCAACGGACGGAAGAAGTCCTTCGGAGAGCGCACCCTGCCTCCCAACGCACCGACCACCCGACCCGCCACCCGGAGCCGGCCAACGGCGCACACTCTAGGCCCGCCACCCCACCCTTGTTACCGCGCAGTATGTGTGCCGTTGATCACGAGTGGTGAGCGGTGCGGGAGGGAAAAGGTGGGCGTCGGTCGGGTCCGCCAACTCCGTGGCCGGGCGCCCCCGTTGTCGCCCCGTGCCGTGCTGCCGCCCGCCGATAAATCCGTTGACACCCCCCGTGCCCCCCCGAGTTAGCTGGTGTCGTCCATTCGTTCTGCTCTGGGCCGTCGTGCCCTGGAAAAGGTGTTTATGTTCCGGCCCGCGCCGAGTGCGCCCCGTCGTACCGCGTAACCGTCCGCACTCCCCGCGTCGCCTCTCGTCGGCGCGGTTGCCGGACGCGTTCTCCGGTGCTCTCGTACCGCCCCCAGGCGGGGCCGCTCGGCCTGCTCTTGCTGTTCCGAACCACCTCTCAGCAAGGAGCTCCGGGTGTCCAACACCACCACTCCCACCACCCTCGCCCTCGACACCTTCGCCTGCGCGTGGTGCGGCCTGACCGTCTCCGCGTGCGCCGCCGACGGTGTCCGGCGCAACCACTGCCCGTCGTGCCTGCACTCCCGGCACGTCCTCGACCACGTCGAGGGCGGCGCCAGCGCGTGCCACGGCCGGATGTCCCCGATCGCCATCGCGGTCCTGCGCACCGGCGACTGGCGGGTGATCCACCGCTGCGTGCGCTGCGACGAGCTCACCTCCAACCCGGTCTGCGCCGACGACAACCAGCTCATCCTGATGCGGATGGCCGTCCGGCCACTGGCCCAACCGCCGTTCCCGCTAGAGGCGTTCGGCACCCTCTGACCGCGCCCGGAAGGAGGGACCGCACATGCCTCGACGCACCAACCGCGACACCGGCCGCGGCCGGGACCGTCGTCCGCAGCGGCACAAGACCGTGCTGCACGGGCCCGGTGGCCATCGGGCGCCCGCGTTCCGTTGCGTGGACTGCCGCCTGGAGGTGTCCCTGGACGCACCGGGCACCGCGCACCGCAACCACTGCCCGAACTGCCTGACCAGCCGCCATGTCGACCGCAGGGTCCCGGGCGACCGCGCCGCGGACTGCCGCGGCCGGATGACGGCCCTGGGGATGACGGTCCGGCCGGACGGCGAATGGCTGCTCATCCACCAGTGCCTGTCCTGCGGCGAGTTGAGCACCAACCGCATCGCCGGCGACGACAGCCCCCTGGCCCTGGTCCACCTGGCGCTCCGCCCGCTCCAGGACCCGGGCGTCGCCACCCGCGCCCTCCTCACGCTCTGAGGGAGGGAGGGAAGGAGAGGGGGAGGGGGTTGGGCCATCACCGTGTGTTTACCGTGGTGGTCCGGCCCCCAACCCCCAACCCCCTACGCCCCCTCAGCCGAGCCACCCCAGTGCCGCGTCCAGGGACCAGCCCTGCCAGCACATCGTGCCGAGGCCGACCGCCGAGATCAGCGCCATCATCAGGTTCTGGCCCTGTTCCGCCCAGTCGTGGATCATCAGCACCAGGTAGAGCAGGTTGAGCAGCAGCCCCGCGGCCAGGGCGAGCGGGGTCAACAGGCCGACGGTCAGGCCGAGTCCGAGTGCCAGTTCCGCGTGCGCGACCAGGTGCGCCATCAGGCGCGGGCGCGGCCGTACGACGCGGTCGAAGCCCCTGCGGACCACGGGCCAGCGGTGTGCGTCGGCGATCCCGGCCGCCCAGGTGATGCCGCCGCCGGCGAACCAGCTCTTCCTGTCCTTGTGGCGCCAGCTCTCCAGCCACCACAGACCGAGACCGATGCGCAGCACCGCCAGCCACGCGGCGCCGTCGAGCCAGAGCGTCTGCATCCGGACCGTCCTCCCGACCTTTGAAGTGAACTGACGGTGCGTCAGTTCAGCGGATGGGGCCCGGACGCGCAAGGGGTCGAGTTTCCTGGCGTCCCTTGTGGTTGCAAGGGTGAGCTCCTAACCTCCGAACTGATGGGTCGTCAGATATCGGACCGGCGTGACCCACCGGCGCGGCAGTTGGGGGTACAACGTGACCAGCGGCAACAGCGGTACGGGGGAGCTTCCGAGGATCATCAGCGTGGACGACCACGTGATCGAGCCGGCGCACCTCTTCGAGACCTGGCTCCCGCGGAAGTACCGGGACCGCGGCCCGAAGCCCTTCACCGCCGGCATCGGCGAACTGGCCTACGTCGGCGGGAAGTACCGGTTCACCACGGACCCGGAGGGCCAGATCACCGACTGGTGGGAGTACGAGGGGCTGCTGTTCCCGTACAAGCGCATCATCGCGGCCGTCGGCTTCTCCCGCGACGAGATGACGCTCGACGGGATCACCCGGGACCAGATGCGGCGCGGCTGTTGGGACCCCAAGGCCCGGCTGGCGGACATGGACCGGGGCCACGTCGAGGCGTCGCTGTGCTTCCCGACCTTCCCGCGGTTTTGCGGGCAGACCTTCGCCGAGGCGCAGGACAAGGAGGTCGGGCTGGCCTGCGTGCGGGCGTACAACGACTGGATGGTGGAGGAGTGGTGCGGCGACAGCGGCGGCCGGCTGATCCCGCTGTGCCTGATCCCCCTCTGGGACATCGACCTCGCCGTTGCCGAGATCCGGCGGAACGCGGCGCGGGGTGTGCGGGCGGTCACCTTCAGCGAGATCCCCACCTATCTGGGGCTGCCGTCCATCCACTCCGGCTACTGGGACCCGTTCTTCGCCGCCTGCGAGGAGACCGGGACGGTGGTCAACATGCACATCGGGTCGTCCTCGCAGATGCCGGCGGCCTCCCCGGACGCCCCGCCGGCCGTCCAGGCGTCGCTCTCCTTCAACAACGCCATGGCCTCGATGATGGACTTCCTCTTCAGCGGGGTGCTGGTGCGCTTCCCGCGGCTCAAACTCGCCTACAGCGAGGGCCAGATGGGGTGGATCCCGTACGCGCTGGAGCGGGCCGACGACGTCTGGGAGGAGCACCGCGCCTGGGGCGGGGTCAAGGACCTCGTCCCGGAGCCGCCGTCGACGTACTACTACCGGCAGATCTTCTGCTGCTTCTTCCGCGACAAGCACGGCGTCGCGTCGATCGACACCGTGGGCGTGGACAACGCCACCTTCGAGACCGACTACCCGCACGTCGACTCCACCTGGCCGCACACCAAGGAGGTGGCCGCCGACCACGTGGGCCACCTGTCCGAGGAGGTGACCTACAAGCTCCTGCGCGGAAACGCGATTCGTATGCTGGACCTGCCGTTCGACCGTGCGCGAGCGGCCGTGTGACCACCGTCGGCGTCGACCGGTCGCGGCGGTGGGGTGCCGAGGGCGCCGGCTCCCGGCACGGCGGTTCACCAACCCGCTGAGAGGCGATCGGATGAGCGACACCATGGCCGAGGTCCTGGCCACGTTGGGCCGCGGCTACCTGCGCCGGGCGACCGGCCTGTGGGGCCAGGCCGCGCTGGCGGAACGGCTGGTCAACCCGTACCTGCGGGACCACCCGCGCCGCCGGGTGGTCCGTACCCGGTTCGGCGCCCGGATGGCCGTCGACACCCAGGACCTCATCCAGCGCTACCTCTACCTCTTCGGCCTCTGGGAGCCGCACCTGTCGCACTGGCTCCGCCGCCGGCTGCGGCCCGGCGACGCCTTCGTCGACGTCGGCGCCAACATCGGCTACTTCAGCCTGCTCGCCGCCCACCTGGTCGGCCCCCAGGGCAAGGTCGTCTCGATCGAGGCGATGCCGACCTTCCACCGCCGGCTCGAACAGCACCTCGCGCTCAACGACCTCGGCAACGTCCGCACGGTCAACGCCGCGGTATCCGACGCCCAGCGGACGCTGACGTTCATCCTCGCCAGCTCCCGCAACATGGGTGCCGCCAGCATCGTCCCGTACGACGGGCCGGCCGAGATCACCCTCGACGTCGAGGCGCAGCCGCTGCCGGCGCTCCTCAAGCCCGAGGAGATCGCCGCCGCCCGGGTCCTCAAGATCGACGTGGAGGGGGCGGAGGGCGCGGTGGTGCGCGGCCTGGAACCGCTCCTGGCGCGGCTGCGGCCGGACGCCGAGCTCACCGTCGAGGTCACCCCCGAGCGGATGGCGCGGCTGGGCGACTCGCTCGACGAGCTCCTTCAGACCATGGCCCGGCACGGCTTCCACACCTACCGGCTCCCCAACTCCTATGCCGCCGGCGGCTATCCGGCGTCCCTGCGCGCCGCGGCGGCCGCCCCCGCGGTCCGCTGGCGGGCCCCCGTGGTGGAGGAGAGCGACCTCGTCTTCTCCCGCGTGGACGCGGAGCGCTTGTTCTAGGGCCTCCCGACCCTGGCCCGCAGGGCAGCCCTAACGGGGCCCGGGACGGCCGTCGTTGGCGCCCTGGGCTGGGTATTGCCACCCCAGGGCGGTGAGTTGGCGCGCCCGTGCCGCCACCACCGCCATGCGGGCGTCGCGTTCGGCCGCCTCGGTGTGCGATGCCTGGCCGGTGGCCTGGCCGGGCCACTTCCGGTACAGCAGGCCCACCTCGGGGGTGAACCAGCCGCGGCTGGTGGCGTTCAGGGCCAGCAGCAGACCGGTGTCCTCGGAGGCCGGCAGCGCCATCCAGCCGCCCAGGGCGAGCAGCAGCTCGCGGCGGACGAAGAGGGTCGCCGGGTGGACCTGCGCCCGGAAGGCGTGGGCCGCCCAGAAGTCCAGGACCGCGCCCCGCTCGACCGGGCCGGCCGCCGGGTCCCCGTCGAAGCCGACCGTGGAGCCGTCGGGCAGCAGGTCCAGGGCGCGCGAGGTCGCCCAGCCGAGGCCGCGGTCGGCCTCCAGCGCGGCCAGGTCGCGGGCGAGCGCGCCGGGCGCCAACTGGTCGTCGGCGTCCAGCACCTTGACGTACTCGCCCTCCGCCCGCGCCAGCGCGATGGTGCGCGCGACACCCGGCCCGCCCGGTCGCCCCTGCCGGAACGACACCCGCGGGTCGGGTGGCAGCTGCCCCGCGACCTCGGTGCTCCGCCCGTCCTCCTGGACGACCCACTGCCACTCCCACCCCTCGGGGAGCTCCTGCTGCCGCAGCGAGCGGTAGGCGTCCGCCAGGAACGGGGCGGACGGTGCATGGACGGCCGTGACGATGCTGATGCGGCGGGGCACGGCTCACCACCTTTCCAAGGGAGTAACGAACAGCAGTTCCGTGCGGTCGCCGGGCAGGACGACGTCCGAGACGTCCACCACGCGCCCGTCGGTGTCGTACGAGACCTTCCGCAGCACCAGCACCGACGTGCCGGGTGGCAGCTCCAGCTCGGCGGCCTCCTCCGGCGTCGGCGGGCGCGCGGTGACGTGTTCCTCGACGCGGTCGAGCTCGATCCCGACGCGGTGCAGCTGGTTCTGCGAGCCGCCCGGCCAGGGCTCGTTGGAGGCGTCCAGGAGGGCCGGGTCGGCCGCGAGCACGGCGCGCACGAGGTAGGAGGTCACCAGGGCGAACGGGGCGCTCTCGGCCGCGCACCGGGTGCGGTAGTCGCGCTCCAGCAGCTCGGTGCCCTCGGGGACGCCGAACGCCGCGGCGAGCTCCGCGTCGGCGGCGACCTCGCGGTAGTGGGTGCGGAAGACGAGGTCACAGGCCCGGAGCCCGGTGTCGTACTCGGTGGCGCCGGTGCGGGCCCGCCGCTCCAGGGGCGCGCGGGCGCGGTCCTTCTCCCACTGGTGCCGGAGGTTGGTGCGCCGGGCCGGGGTCCGCGGACGTCGGACGAAGGTGCCGACGCCGTGCCGCTTCTCGACGAGCCCCTCGTCCCGTAGTGCCCGCAGCGCCTCCCGCACCGTCGGCACGCTGCGCCCGAACCGCTCAGCGAGCCTGGTCTCGGCCGGCAGCCGGTCACCGGGCCGCAGGTGCCCGGCCCGGATGGCCGTGCGGAGCTCGTCCGCGATCCGCTCGTACGCCACTGGCATGGGTGCCCACTTTGCTCCTCGGCGCCCCGACCGACCACCGGAGCCGAGGGCCCCGGCGCCCCTTCCCAGCGTACGACTCCTCATGAGGACTTAACGACTCGGCCGGCGGCCCCCCGATGCCGCCGGGCCCCGGCCCCACCGCCGTCGCGCGGTAACGGACCGGGGCTCATCCACGGCGCGCCAAGTCGAGCCGGGTGGCGCGGTGTTCGCCGGGGTGCGGCCGGTCGGTGTCTCTCCCGGGCGTCCTAGGACAGGAGTTGGCGTCTGAGGGGCGGGGCGCAGGCGGCGTCCAGGGGGGTGTCCTCCTGCCGCAGGATCACGGACTGCAGTCGCTGCAACCGCGGGCCGGGGGCGATGCCGAGTTCGTCCATGAGGAACTCGCGCAGTTTCGCGTACCGGTGCAGGGCCACGGCGGGCCGGCCCGACTGGTACAGCGCGTAGATCAGCAGCTCCCAGGCGACCTCGCGCAGGGGCGTCCGCGCCGCGAGCTCCTCGGCCGACAGGACCGCCTCCTCCAGATTCCCCTCCTTGATCAGGACGGTGACCATCAACTCCCGCCCCAGCATGTGCGCTTCCTCAAGCCGGGCGATCTCCTGCGAGGCGAACGGGTAGTCCGCCGCCTCGGCGAGCGGTGCCCCCCGCCACAGGGCGAGTGCCGCGACGACCTCCTGGCGGGCCGCGGCGACCTGGCCGTCGTCCAGCCGCCGCCGGGCGAGGCCGAGCTTCCGCTCGAAGCGGAAGACGTCCAGGGCCTCGGGGGGCACCCGCAGGGCGTAGCCCCCGGGCTCGCGGACCAGCACGCTCGCGTCCCCCCGCCGGGCCCGCCCGGGCTCCAGCGTGTCGCGGAGCCTGCTGATGTGGGCGTGGACGGAGGAAACGGCCCCGCGCGTGTGGCGGTTGGGCCACAGGTCCTCGCACAGGGACTCCAGCGGAATAGCGTGCCCCCGTCCGAGTAACAGCCGGATCAGAAGCGCACGCCGTTTCGGGGGACCGAGTCTCAGGACCCCGTCCCGAGAGTGCGCGGCCAACGGTCCCAGTAGCCCGAACTCGAAAGTAGACACGTGGCCCCCGATCACGTCGCGCGAAATTCAGGTCGATGACAGATGCTAGTAGATCTTTGAAGCACGGAGCTAGCTCCGTGCAACGCCGGTATTCACACGTTCTCCAGAGAATTCACGCACTCCGCTACGGGTCTCTCGCGCGGACGCCCCCGATAGTTTTTTGGTTCCCCGACATTGCCGAACGGGCGCTTTTTTCTTCGGCGTTCGACCTTCGGGGTCTTCGGCCTTCGCCCTTCGGTCTTCCGAGCGTGCCGCGTGGTGCGCAGGCGGAGCGCCGTGCGGCGGCCGGCACCCGCCCGCGGGCCGGCGCCGCTCCTCAGAGCAGCGCCGGGTCCTGGCGCAGAATCCCGTAGAAGGTGCTCTGGAGGTCGCGGCCGGGGTCGAGGCCCAGGCTGTGGGAGAGCCGCTCGGACATCTGGCTGTAGGCGTCCAGCGCGTCCGCCTGCCGGCCCGAGCGGTAGAGCGCGGTGATGAGCTGGGCGCAGAACCGCTCGTGGAACGGGTACATGGCGTGTAGGTGCTCCAACTCGGAGAGGATCGAGAGGTGTTGGCCGAGCCGCAGCCTTAAGTCGAAGAGTTTCTCGGCGGCGGTGATCCGGGTCTGTTGGAGTCGGCTGAAGGCCATGCGGCAGGTGTCCCCCTGTCCGGTGTCGACCAGCGCCGGACCGCGCCACAGAGTGGTCGCCTCGGTGAGCAGCGCGGCGGCCTCCGCCGGCCTTCCGTCGCCCAGGGATTCGGCCCGCCGGACGAGTTCCGTGAAGCGGACCGCATCGACCTCGATGTCCGTCCCGATCAGCGCGTATCCAGAGGGCGAGGTCGCTATGACGTCCCGTAGTTCGGGCTTTCCGCTGCCGGCCGCGAGGACGCGGCGGAGCCGTGCGATGTGACCGTGCAGTGAATTCTCGGCGTTTCTGGGCGGCGTTTCCCCCCACAATTCGTCGATCAGGACATGCCGGGACACCGTGCGCCCGGGCGACAGGGCGAGGACGGCGATGACGGACCTCAGTTTCTCCCCGGGGATTCGGAGGAACACCCCTTCTTCGCAAACCTCTAAGGGGCCGAGGAGCTTGATTTCCACGAAATTCTCCTTCATGAACCGCTGACTGCCAGCCAACCACGCAAGAGAAGAGAAGTCCTCGACAGAATGTGTCCGAAGCGGTGCGGCGGGTGCGCGCCGCTCATTGACCTCAAGTGCTCATCGTGCCGTGGGATATTGCCGCGCCCCGCGCGGCGCGTTACTGGTCAGTATCCTGGGTGCCAGCCCTCAGGCTTCCCCCCCCCGAAGCGGTGGCACGTAGTTGAATGCATCTTGACCCACGTTTCTTGTCTTCGACTTGTCGTGCGGCGCGCGGGGAGCACCGCTTATCGGTCGCACGGGTTTCCGCTTTCGCGCCCGGTGCCGCCCCGGCCCTCGCTCAGACCGCGGACGGGGCCGACGCGTCCGCCGGCCGGCCGACCGCGTTGATCACCGTACGCCGGGAGAACAGGGTGCTGGGGCGCAGGCCGAACATCGCGTGGAAGGCGCTGCTGAAGTGGGACGGGCTGGCGAACCCCGCCTCCACGGCCGCGGTGCTCAAGTCCGGCCAGGTCCCGAGCAGTTCGGCCACCCGCAGCATCCGGGCCCACAGTCGGTAGCGGCGGAAGGTGGTGCCGGTCTGCGCGCGGAACAGCCGCAGGAACGCCGAGACGGAGAGGCCGGCCTCGGCGGCCAGCTCCCGGGCCGCGATCCGCGCCCCGAGCGGCCCCGCCAGCCGGGCGGTCGCCAGGAGGATGCGCGGTTCCCGGTCGCCGTCGAGCCCGTCCGGGCCGGTCAGGTCCAACCAGCGCCGGACCTCCGCGAGCGGCGCGTCGCCGGCCAACGACGCGGCCGTCCGCACCAGTTCGGGCCCCCGCTCGTGCCCCAGGGCCAGGTCGGCGCCGCCGCCCATCAGCCGGCGGCAGGCCCGCTCCCGCTCCGACGCCGGGTCGAGGTAGCAGAAGGCCATCCGGGTCTCGCCGGCGACGATGCGGTGCCGCACCCGGGCCGCCACCAGGGCCGTACGGGCCCGGTGCCGGCGGCCGTGCTCCAGCTCGATCGTGAACTCCCCGTCGACGCCCACCGCCAGACAGCTCACCGCACCGGAGTGGAAGCCGAGCCCCAACGCGGGCCCGAGATAGAGGGCTTGCCCCGGCCACAGCCACAACGCGGCCTGGTCACAGCACGTTTCTGAAAGCGGTGCGGGTCGCATGCGGGCATGCTAGGGCCCGCCCGATGGGTCAGGGGCGGTCAGGCCCTGGCCGCTGAGGGCATCCCCCGTCCGCCGTGCCGCGCGGCCCCGGCCGCGCACCGCCCGAGAACGGAACGACTTTCGTCATGACGACCGAACGCCTCACCGCCGCGCTGCTGTTCCTCGTGGGCGCGATCAACCTGCTGCCCGGCTTCGTGGCGGTGGCCCCGTCCCGGATCGGCACCGCCTACGGGGTCGCCGTCGACGGCGGCGACAGCCCCGATCTGGTGCTGCTGCTGCGGCACCGCGCGGTGCTGCTGGCGCTGGTCGGCATCGGTCTGCTGTGCGCGGCGTTCATCCCGTCGCTGCGGGTGCCCGCGATGACCGCAGGCGGGGTCAGCATGGGCACGTTCCTGCTGTTCGCCTACGCCACGCCCGCGCTCAACGGCGCCACGATGCGGGTCGCCCGCATCGACATCGCGGCCGTCGTGCTGCTCGTGGTGGCCGCGGTCCTCGTCTGGCGCGAACACGCCTGAGCGGACGGACGAAAGCGGCCGCGCCCGCCCGTTCGGGGCGGGAGCGACGCGGTCACGCGGCCGCCTTGCGGGCGCCCCGTCCCATCAGGCCCAGCGCGGCGCCCAGCAGCGGCCGGGCCGGGCGCGGGAGGGGGAGGCGGGGAGCGCGGGAGCGGTGCCAGGGCAGCGTTGCGGGTGCGCCGTCGGTCAACGCCCGTGCCACGTGGGCGCCGTGCGCCACCGACATGGCCAGGCCGTGGCCGCAGCAGCCGCCCACGTACCAGACGTCGGGGTGGCCGGTGAGCGGGCCGACCACCGGCAGTCCGTCGGCGGTCATCCCGATCTGGCCGGCCCAGCGGTGGGTCACCTCGACCCCGGCGAGCGCCGGATGGAGCCGGCGCAGCCGCTCCTCCAACCAGGCCCACACCGCCGCCGCGCCCGCATCGTCGACCACCGGCGCGAGCAGCGGCCGGCCGCCGCCGAGCACCAGCCGACCGTCGGCGGTGAGTCGGAAGTACGGCGCCAGGGCGTGGGCGTCGATCAGCGCGCAGTCGCCCCGGCCGCCGAACGCCGCGCGGGCCGCCGTGGGCAGCGGCTCGGTGGCGACGGCGTGGACGAGCAGCGGCAGCACCGTTCCGACGGGCAGCCCGAGCTCCCCCGCCGCCGCGTTGACGGCCAGCACCGCCTTGCGGGTGCGCACCGTGCCGCCGGGGAAGGCCAGTTGGGTCTCGGCCGCGGTCCGGCCGGGCCGCAGGGCCAGCAGCCGGCTGTTGCCCAGGAAGCGGACGCCCTTGGCGGCGCAGGCGCGCGCCAGGGCCACGGTGAGCGCCGACGGGTCGAGGGCGGCGGCGCGGTACCGGAGCCCGGCGTGGTAGGGCACGTCCAGCCGGTCGCGGATCTGAGCCGCGGACAGGACCGGCACGTCCAGGCCCAACTCCCGGTAGGCGGCGGCCTGTCGGGCGAGCGCGGCCAGCCCGTCGGCGGTGCGGGTGGCCACCACCTGCTCGCCCGTGCGCACGGAGGCCGTCACCCCCAGCCGGGCGCACAACGCGACGACCTGCTCGACCGCGTCGACGCTGGCCTGGTGCATCCGGCGGGCGGTGTCCGGGCCGAAGCGCGCCAGGGCCCGGTCGACGGGTGGACCGATCCGCGGTCCGAGCAGTCCGGTGCCGCGTCCGCTCGCGCCCGCGGCGGGGCCCTCGGCGTCGACGACCAGGATGTCCAGCGACGGGTCGCCCTCGGCCAGGTGGTAGGCGGTGGAGAGGCCGGCGAGCCCGGCGCCGACCACGGTCACGTCCGCGTCGAGGACGCCGCGCACCCGGGGAGGCGGGGCCGGCTCCGTGCCGGGGGGCGCCGTGGGGTCGGGGTCCGGCGGTGCCCAACAGGGGCGGCCGGCCGGGGGCCTGGTCATGCTTCCTCCATGGGCGGGCGGTGCGCGGGCCCGGCGGTGCGCGTCGCGTCCCGGTCGGCGAGGGCGTGGAAGGACCGGCCGTGCCAGAGCAGGGGCCGCCCGGCGGCCGTGCTCACCGCCGCGAGCCGGCCCACCACCAGGCAGTGGTCGCCGTAGCGGCGCAGGTCCTCCGTCAGACAGACCGACCAGCCCAGGCCGTCCTCCAGCACGGGCACGCTGAGCACCCGCCGGTGGCGCACCGCGGCGAACCGCTCGGCGGAGTCGGCCCGGGGGTCCGCGAAGAGTTCCGCGCGCGCCCGCTGCGACTGGCGCAGCAGGTTGACGGCGAACCGGCCCTCCGCCTCGATCGCGGCCAGGGTGCGCGAGCCGGTGCCCAGGCACACCAGGAGCAGGGGCGGGTCGGCGGAGAGCGAGGTGACCGCCGAGGCGGTGCTGCCGGCCGGCCCGTCCGGTCCCTGTGTGGTCACCACCGTCACGCCGGACGCCAGCGTGGCGTAGAAGTCCCGGCAGGCCGCCGCCCCGGCGTCCGGCGCGGTGAGGGGGGCGGGCACGGCCGCGGGCGGCTCACCGGTCAGTGCTCCGGCGGTGGCCTGGCGCATCACGGGGCTCCTTTCTGGAATCCGTCGGGTGACGGTCCGGTTCGGGTCGTTCGTTCGCCGGGCCGTCCGGTGCGGGCAACTGGGGCCGTCGCCACGGGCGTTCGGGGTCATCGCCCCGCTTCGAGCGCGGTGCGCAGGGCGACGAGGGTGGCGCGGGAGGTGAGCCGGTTGCGGTCGCGGCGCCGTACCACTCCGGTGAGCAGCGGGGCGGTGGCCGTGAGCAGCCGGCCGGGGAGCCCGCGCCGGCGGTCGTGCCACTCCTCGGTGACCTCGCAGCCACCGGGCACCGCGGTGAAGCGGTAGCTCCAACGGGAGAGCGGGACACCGAAGAAGCTGACGTCGAAGGCGAACACCTCGCCGGGGACGGCCGCCACCACCCGGCACAGGGTCACCCACGGCAGCCAGGAGGCGCGGTTGCGCCCGAGGAAGCGGGCCCCGGGCCGCAGCGGGAGGCCGCCCCCGAGGAGCCAGGCCCCTCGGCACTCCGGGCTCCACTCGCCCATCCGCCGCACATCGCTGACGGCCGCCCAGGCGGTCTCGGGCGGCACCTCGACGGTCAGCCGCTCGGCCACCGCGGGCCGGGTCATGCGCGCATCGCGATGCCGTGGGTGCGGTCGTCGGTGAGGATCTCCAGCAACGCGCGGTGGTCCGTGCGCAGCCGGTCGGTGCGCCCGGTGATCTTGTTGGTGAGCGTCAGCTCACAACGGGCGATCTTGGTGTTGAGGCAGTGCTTGATGCCGCCCGGCGGGTTGTAGTAGTTCAGCCCCACGAACTGCTCGGGCCGGGCCTCGAAGCGCCCCCGGATGGCGACGGTGTCGTCGCCGCCGGCGAAGTTCCAGTAGAAGTAGCCGAAGTCGGCCTTGGCCTTCAGCGCCTGACGCAGCGACACCAGCGGGTACTCCCGGTCCTCGTGGCGCAGGACCGCGAAGGTCACCATCGGGGTGGTCACCGGGCCGGCGATCCGGGTGCGCCCGGTGACGATCTCCAGGAAGCTGTCGGGGGCGTCGTCGAAGCCGGCGACCTGGCCGAAGGCGTAGTAATCGGTGTGCCGGCTGCCCCAGTTGTGGCACTGGCTGCCGACCCAGCCGTCGATGTCGACGGTGTGGCCGTCCACGGTGAGGGTGCCGTCGTACTCCGCGAGCGGCACCCCCACCAGGTTCTTGGCCTTGGGGAAGCCGCCGGTGTACATCTTCGGCGCCAGCAGCAACAGCGGCGGCTCGTCGCCCTTGTACGTCAGGTCCCAGGCGATCGTGGCGTTGGTGCCGACCGCCTCGCCGCGCAGGGCGCCCGGTTCGAGCACCCGGTCGGCGATGCGGGCGCCGAAGGTGTCCCGGTCGAAGGCGCACTCGGCGATCGGGTGCTCCTCCTTGGCGACCACGTGCTCCCCGGTGACCCCGTCGAAGTAGATCGCCCACAGTTCGCCAATGGCCGCCTCCGGCATGCCCGTTGGGCTGAAGATGGTGTACCGGATCCAGAACGCCCTCGGCTCCGTGGGGTGGTTGCCGCGCTGGTAGAAGCTCTCGTAGTGCCCCTCGCGCTGCCCGGGGCGGTAGAACGTGCGGTTGAGGGTGTTCGCGTCGGCGGTGGTGTAGTCGATGTGCATGGATCCGTCTCCTCCGGTCTGCCGCAGCGCGCGGACACGGTAGATGGGGCGGTCGGTGGGCCGGTCAGTCCGTCGTGGTGCCCGCGGTGGCCGGTACGGCCGCGGCCCGCCGGGCGCGGTGGCGCTCGTGCAGCGTCATGGCCATGCCGTACTTGGGCCGCAGGGTGATGGTCGCGTGGTTCACCACCCGGTGGGACGGGACGTGCTTCACGTCGTACCGCCGGATCAGCGCGGCCAGCAGCAGGTGCGCCTCCAGCAGCGCGAAGTGCTTGCCGATGCACAGGTGCGGGCCGGCGCCGAAGGGCAGGTACGCGAAGCGGTGCCGGCCCTTCTTGTTCGCCGCGGTGAAGTGGTCGGGATCGAAGCGCTCCGGATCGTCCCAATGGGCCGGGTGGCGATGGATGTTGAACAGGTCGACCATGATCCGGGAGCCCTTGGGCACGTGGTGGCCGCCGAGCACGGTGTCCTTGAGCGTCAGTCGGGGCACGATGGGCGCCGAGGGGTACATCCGCAGCGCCTCCTCGAAGATCTGCAGCAGATACGGCATCCGCTGGAGGTCCGCCACGGACGGCATCCGGTCCCCGATTTCCCGGTCCACCTCCTCCTGCGCCCGGTGCAGCACCTGTCGGTGTTGGGAGAGCAGGTAGAAGGCCCAGGTGAGGGTGACGGCGGTGGTCTCGTGGCCGGCCGCGAAGGTGGTGATGATCTCGTCGCGCAGCTCGCGGTCGGTCATCCCCTGCCCGGTGTCCGCGTCCCGGGCGGCGAGCAACATGTCGAGCAGGTCGTTGGCGCCGCCCTCGGGGACGCCGGCCGCCCGGCGCTCCTCGATGAGGCCGTACATCATCCCGTCGAGGCCCTCCATCACCCGCTGGAAGCGCCGGTTGCGCGGGGTGGGCCAGGCGGTGGGCGGGCTGAACGGGTTCTGCAGCCGGTCGAAGGCGTAGTTGACGGCCACGTCCACGGCCTCGGGGCTGAGCTTGTCGCGGGTACGGCTGACGTCGGTGCTGAACATGCAGCGGCTGACGATGTCCAAGGTGACCCGCATCATCTCGCCGTGCACGTCGACCTCGGCCCCGGACGGGTAGGCCCGGGCCATGTGCGTGAGCTGCTCGGCCACCGACTCCACCATGGCGCGGTACATCCCCGACAGCGCCTGCTTGGAGTAAATCGGCTGCATCATGCGGCGGTTGCGCATCCAGCTCTCGTGGTCGTCGCTGGTGAGCAGCCCCTCCCCGAGGATCAGCCGGAGCGGGTTGTCCGGGCCGAGCTTGCCGTAGGTCGCGCTGTCGGTGAGCACCTCCCCGGCCAACTCCGGGCTGGAGACGCCGTGTACGACGACCGAGCCCAGCCGGTAGCGGACCAGGTCGCCGTGTGCCTGCCAGCCCCGGTGCAGCGCGTCCAGGATGTCCTTGCGGAAGTCCACCACGTTGCCCAGCAGCGGCAGGCCGTCGGCCTCCGGCGCGGGCGGGTTGGTTCGTTGCCCCGATGTCATCGCCAATGTCCTCTCCGCGCCCGTCACTTGCGTCCGAGGGCGCAGACCCAGCCGAGCGAGCGACGCGGCTCGGCGACGAACCGGACGTCCCTGAACCCGGCCTTGGTCAGCTGCTCGGCCAGCTCGGCGCCGGACAGGATGTGCAGCCCGTCCCGCTCCGAGCGCTCGGTGAACCGTCGGCCGAAGAACCGCTGGAGCAGCGAGGGGTCGGCCGCCGCCTCCCGGCTCATCTCCAGGGTGATCGCCACCTGGCCGCCCGGCCGCAGCACCCGGTGTGCCTCGGCGAGGCCGCGCATCGGGTCGGGCCAGAAGTAGAAGGTCTCGACGGCGCTCACGTGGTCGAAGCTGGCGTCGTCGTACGGCAGCGCGGCACAGTCGCCGTGCCGGATCTCGACGCGGTTGCGGGCGATGGCGTCGGCGTTGCGCCGCACGGCCTGACTGACCATGTCCATCGAGTAGTCGACGCCCGCGACGAAGCCCTGCGGCGTCCGCTCGGACAGCAGTCGCACCGCCATTCCGCCGCCGCACCCCACGTCCAGGACCCGCTGGGAGCGGCGCACGGCCATGTGCTCGATCGCCCACACCGTCAACGAGCGGTGCTGGAGGGTCATCAGGTGGCCGACGAGCTGCCCTGCCGTGCCGTTGGGTTGCCGGAAGTTCGCCTCGACGACTTCCAGGGGTTTCTTCAGGAGCGAGCCGATCATCCGGGATCCCTTCGCGGCTTGCGGGTTGGCGCGCGTCCCTGGCCGACGGCGCGAGAAGGGCCGCCGGGGTTCCCGGCCGGCAGGGGCACCGGCGGACGGGTCCGGCCGTGGCCGTCGTCGTCCCGGTGCGCCGGCGGCGGGACCGTGGCGCGTTCCGGCCCTCCGGGACGGGGCCTTGGCGGTCCGTCCCGGAGGGCCGATGCGGAGAGGGCAGGATTCGAACCTGCGAGGGCTTGCGCCCGAACCAGGTTGCCCCGGCACCCCGTTGGGCCGCTTCGGGTACCTCTCCTCTCGGCGAGGTGCGCACTGCCTGCCCGCTCGCCGGTGAACACGATTCTGCCGAGCCCCCCTGACATTCGGCTGAGACGGTCCTGAGATGCCCGGATCACTGGCATCCACGGGCGGGACAGGAGTAAGAGGGAGTCGCGCAGCGCCGGACCGACCCGCGGGTCGGCCCGGCACGGAACGGCCGCGACGAGGGAGAAGCCTGGTGCTGGAACCACCGACAACCGCCAACGGGGAGCGGGACGACCCCCGTTGTCTCGGTGCGGGCGAGGCGCGACGGCTGCTGGCCGGGGCGCGCTGGCGCCGGATGGTGGTGCTCGGCGACGGCCGGTCGGGGCGCCGCCCGGAGCGGGTCGTCGGCTACGACGGGACCCCGTGGAGCGCGCGGGTCGCGGGCGCGCTGCGGGAGGTGGCGCCCGGGGCGGCCTGCCTCGATCTGCTGGGCGGCCGGGCGCGGGGGGCCGCCGAGGTGCGCGCGCGGCAGTTGCCGCAGGCGTTGGCCTTCGGCGGCGACCTGGCGGTGGTCCACCTGACCGGCCACGATCTGCTGCGGCCCGGCCTCGACGCCGGCGCGGTGCGGACGGAACTCGTCCGGATCATCGCCCCGTTGCGCGAGCGCGGCTACGACGTGCTGGTGGTGGACCCCTTCGACCTGGCGCACGCGCCCGCCGCGCGGGGGGCCGACGCGGCACAGGTACGGGCCCGGCAGCGGGCCCGCACCAAGCAGTCGCGGACCCTCGCCCTGCGGCACGGGGCCCTGCACGTGGACCTCTCGGCCGGCCCTTCGGGGGCGGGGGCCGAGGTGTGGGGCAGCACCGGTACGGCGCTGAACAGCCGGGGGCACGCGGTGACGGCGGCGGCGGTGGTGCGGGCGCTCGGCGGCCGAACGCGCCGTAAAACAGCGGGAGTTGGCGCTAGCGGCCCCGGTTCTCCCGGACTTCCCGGTTCCCCTGGTTCTCCCGGTTCTCCCCGTTCTCCCGGTTCTCCCGGCTCTCCAGCGCCTGCTTGAGCCGGCCGAGGGTGGCGCGCATCCCGGCCCGGTTGGCGAGGTGGCGGCGGTCGGGCCGGGTGCCGGTGAAGAGCCGGCCGAGCAGCGCGGCGAGCGCGCCGCGCCGGCCGGTGCGCAGGTCCTGCCAGAACTCGGTCACCCGGACGCCGCCGGCCTCCGCGGCGAACCGGTAGCCCCACAGGGCCACCGGGAGCCCGAAGGTGCTCACCCGGAAGGCGAAGACCTCGCCCGGCTCGGCGCCGGTCACCCGGCACGAGGTGAACCACACGAAGGCGCCCTTGCGGTTGAAGCCGAGGAAGCGGGCGCCGACGCCGACCGGGCCGGGTGGCACCCCGCGCACCGCCCGGCACTCAGGGCTCCACCGCCCCATCGACCGCACGTCGGCCACCGCGGCGTACGCCTGCTCCACAGCGGCCTCGATGAAGACGCTCTCCTCGATCTCCCAGCGACGTTCCATCGAATCCGTCGGCTCCCTCCCGGGGCGAAGTGCCCGCCGGCTGCCCGGCGTTCGGTTCGGCCCGTCATGGCGGTGTGGTGTCAGCGGACATGATGGCGGACCGGCGGGCGCGGGTCAGGCCCGGGTGAGCAGCAACACCGCGTTCTGCCCGCCGAAGCCGAAGGAGTTGCTGACGACCACCTCGGCCGGCGTCCACCGGCCCTCCTTGGCCACCACCTCCAGCTCGATCTCGGGATCGAGGCTCTCCAGGTTGGCGGTCGGCGGGACGAAGGAGTCCTGGAGCGTGAGGGCGGACGCCGCCGCCTCGATCGCCCCGGCCGCGGAGAGCGAGTGCCCGGTCACCCCCTTGACGGAGGTGACCAGGGGCCGGTCCCCCAGGACCTGGCGGATCAGCCGGGCCTCGGTGGCGTCGTTGATCCGGGTCGCGGTGCCGTGCGCGTTGACGTGGTCCACCTCCTTCGGGCCGATGCCGGCGTCCCGGAGCGCGGCCCGCAGCGCCAGCGCGGCGCCCGTGCACTGTGGGTCCGGGGCGGTCGGGTGGTAGGCGTCGGCGGAGGCGCCATAGCCGCTGACCATCGCCCGGATGCGGGCCCCGCGGGCCCGGGCGTCCCTGGCCCGCTCCAGGACCAGCACGGCGGCGCCCTCGGCGGCGACGAAGCCGTCCCGGTCGGCGTCGAAGGGACGGGAGGCGCCGCGGATGTCGTCGCCGCGTCCGGAGAGCGCGCCCATCTGGTGGAAGCCGGTGACCAGCGAGGGCGTCAGCGGAGCCTCCGCGCCCCCGGTGATCACCACGTCGCAGGCCCCGGACCGCAGCAGCTCACGGGCGGTCCCGATGGCGGTCGTGCCCGAGGCGCAGGCGGTCGCCGTCACCAGCGACGGGCCGCGCGCGCCGAACTCCAACGACACATAGCCCGCGGCCATGTTGGGCGAGAGCATCGGGATGAGCCGGGGGGAGACCCGGCGCGGCCCCCGCTCCAACAGCCGCCGGTGCTGGGTCTCCCAGGTCTCGGCGCCGCCGATCCCGTTGCCGATCACCACGCCGACCCGGGTGCCGTCCCAGGTCCCCGGGTCCAGGCCCGCGTCGGCCACCGCCTCCATGGCGGCGGCCAACAGCAGCAGGCTGGAGCGGTCGAACTGCCCGGCCCGGCGCCGGCCCACGACGGCGACCGGGTCGAAGTCGGGGACCTGGCAGACGAACTCGGGGGCGATGCCGACGAGTTCGGGCACCCGGACGGCCTCCGTGCCGGCGCCCCGCCGGATGCCCTCCCAGGACGCGGCGGTCCCCTTCCCGGCCGGGGTCATCATGCCGAGTCCGGTGACGGCCGCGTCGAACCGCCGGCGGCCCCCGTTCCGTTCCCCCGTCACGCCGGGTCCATCTTCTGCTCGATGCACTCGGCGGCCCGGGCCAACGTGGCGTCCGGGCCGACCTCTTCGTTGGTCAGCGCGACCCCGAACTCGTCCTCGACGGCGACGGTCAGCTCGACCAGCGCGAGCGAGTCCATCTCCAGACCCCCCAGCGTGTCGTCCGACTTCAGCTCGCCGGGCTCCAACCCGAACCCCTCGGCGATCAGCTTGACCAGACGGTCGTAGACGTTACTCATGACAGGCTCCTTGATGTCGTACGGCCGGCCCGTGCGGACCCTGGTGGGAGCGCGGGCGGCGGCTTGCGCGGTCAGTGGCGGGCGGCGGGCACCCCGGCCGCCGCGCCAAGGGACGAGGGCGCCTCGGGCCGCTCGTAGCGCTCGCGGAAGGCGGCGTACGCCGGGTGTGCCTCGGGCTCGAAGCGCACACCGAACGGCTTGAGGAAGTTGCCGAACAGGGCGCGGTCACCGAAGAGATGGATCAACACGGTCAGCAGCGCCCACTCGGCGCCGAACAGCCAGATCCAGGCGAGGACCACCAGGCCCTGGGTGACCAGGCTGTGCATCACGTTGTAGAGGACGTAGTAGACCCTGGAGACTTGCTTGTCGGGGCTGCGGTGGTAGGCGAAGGCGCCGGGCAGGTACCCGATCAGGTCGATGTAGACGAAGAGCCCGATCGCCGGCAGCCAGCGGACCTCGTCGAGGTGGGCGAAGAAGAAGGCGGCGGCCACCACCAGACCGAGCCCGTACTCGGCGCGGACCAGCCGGGAGGTGGTGGGCGTCTCGAAGAAGTTCTTGGCGTCCATCAGCCCAGCACCCTGGCGCTCGGCACGGGGGCGGCGGACGCCGCGACGGCCCGGGCCACGGCGTCGTCGCCGACCACGGACACCCGGCCCTCGAACAGGCCGAAGACGACCCGGGTGATGGTCTCCTTGAAGACCCGCTGCGCCACCGGGTCCAGGATCCCGGCCAGGCTGGGGATGCCGAAGTCGAAGTCCGCGGAGAAGTCGACCAGGCTGTCCGGCCCGTCGGTGCCGATCCGCCAGCTGCCGGTGAACTCGGCGAAGTCGCCGTCGACCTGCTCGAAGGCGATGACCAGGCCGGCCCGGTCGAAGCGGTCGGACTCGGTCCAGCGCAGGATGCCGTTGCGGAAGTAGACCTCCCAGTCGCTGGTCTCCTCCTGCGCCGACACCTGATGCACCGTCACGCTGCGGACCACGTCGGTGAATTCCGGGTAGCGGGCGAAGTCGTGGATGCGCTCGAAGACGGTCTCGGGGTCGATGCCCTCGATGCGGAGCACTACGGATGCGTTACGCATGGTCTTTGCTGCCTCCTGCGGCGGATGGGTAGCGGTCCGCCTGTGCACGGCACGCCCGGTCGAAGCTCTCGTAGAGGAAGTCCACATCGCTGCGGACCAGGACGGCGGGCGGCGTGAGGCGGAGCACGAAGTGGGAGTTGAGGGAGTGGTTGGCGATCACCCCGTTGGCGATCAGCTCGATCAGCAGGTCCCCGGCGGGGCCCGGCTCGGCGAACTCGATGCCGATCATGAGTCCCCGGCCGCGCACCTCGCGCACGACGTCCCCGAAGTGCCCCACGGCGATCCGGCGCAGCTCCGGCAGCAGTTCGTCGCCGAGTTCGCGGGCCCGCGTGACGAGGTCGTCCTCCTGGATCGCCGCGAGGGCCCCGCGGGCGGCGGCCATCGCGAGCGGGGCACCGGAGAAGGTGGAGGTGTGCAGGTACGGGTCGCGGTCGAAGACGGAGAACGCCTCGCGGGTCGCCAGCACCGCCGACACCGGCACGACGCCGCCGCTGAGTCCCTTGCCGACCAGCATGATGTCGGGGCTGACGCCCTCCCGGTCCGCGCCCCACCAGGTGCCGAGCCGCCCGAGGCCGGTCTGCACCTCGTCGAGCACCAGGAGCGCGCCGTGCCGGTCGCAGGCGTCCCGCACCGCGCGCAGATAGCCGTCCGGCGGGATGATCACGCCGGCCTCGCCCTGCACCGGCTCGACGAAGACGCAAGACTCCCCGGGCGCCTCGGCGAGCACCGCCTCCAGGGCCTCGGCGTCGCCGAACGGCACATGCGTGGTCCCCGGCAGCAGCGGCTGGAACGGGGTGCGGAAGACGTCGTTGCCGGTGAGGCTGAGGGCGCCGGCCGTCTTGCCGTGGTAGCCGCCCACGGTGGCGACCAGGCGGTGGCGGCCCTTGGTGCGCGCCATCTTCAGCGCGGTCTCGGCCGCCTCGGCGCCGGAGCCGGCGAAGTGGACGCGGCAGAGCCCGGGCGGGGCGGCGGCGGTCAGCGCCTCGGCGGCCAGCGCGGCCTGCGGCTCCAGGAAGAGCCGGGTGGCGATCGGGTGGTGGTGCAACTGCTCGGTGACGTGCCGGATCACCGTGGGGTGCCGGGCGCCGGTCAGGAAGACGCCGTAGCCACCGCAGTTGAGGAAGCGGTCCCCGCTGGCCGTGGTGACCCAGGCGCCCTGCGACTCCACTTCGACGTGGCCGCCGAACATCTCGCCGAGCGTGGCCCGGCCCTGGTTCATGTGCGCGCGGTACAGCCGGCCGAGTTCCTCACGGCCGGGGAGGGGACGGGGCCCGGGAGCCGCTGAACGGGCCGGGGACGCCGGGGTGGTGTCGGTGCTGGGGGTGACGGTCACGAGGGTCTCCTCAGGCCAGCCGCAGCGGTGCGCCCGCCACGTGCTCCAGGTAGGGGCCGGTGAAGCTGGTGCGGGACGGCGGGTGGAAGCCGATGCCGTGCGAGGCGGCGGCCAGCACGGAGACGTCCGAGGACCCCATGAACGCCGTGCCGCCGAGCAGTTCCACGGCCTGGTCACGGGCGTCGCCCAGGGCGTCCTGCGCGCCGTAGCGGGCGGCCAGCGCCTGGGCGAGGGCCCCGTTGCCGGTCTCGCCGTCCCGCACCCGGCGGGCCACGCCCTCCAGCAGCTGGGCCGCCGTCTCCAGGCGGATCAGCGCCCGCGCCCGGTCCGACTCGGTGCCCCGACGCCCGTCCACGGCCCGCTCGACCAGCGCGCTGACCATGCCCAAGTAGCAGCTGGAGATGAGCAGTTCGAACCAGATCAGGCCGACGGTCTGGAGGTCGTCCAGCTCACCGGGGTCCGCGGTGTTCGGCATCAGCAACTGCTCGTCCACGAAGACGTCGGTCAGCCGCACCTCGTCGCTCTCGGCGCCCGCCAGGGCCCGGCTCGCCCAGAAGGGGTGCACCGTCAACCCGTCCGTCTGCCGCGGGATCAGCAGCACGGCCATCTGCGAGCCGCCGTCGTCGGTGGGCAGGGCGGCGCTGGCGGTGAGCAGGTCCATGGAGTGGGCCAGGCTGCACGGCTTCTTGGCGCCGTCGATCAGATAGCCGCCCTCGGCCTTCCGGGCCGTCATGGTCGGGGACAGGATGCCCTGGCCGGGCCGCCCCTCGGCGAAGCCGGAGGCGACCAACAGCCGTTGCTCCGCGACCCCTTCGAGCAGTGCCCACTCCATGCCGCTGCTGCGCACGCTGGCCGCCAGGCTGAACAGGGTGGCCACCGAGAAGTGGTGCATGGTGGTCGCCACGGCCAGGGACGGCGCGCGGGCGGCCAGCGCCCGGGTCACCGCCATCGCCTCCAACGGGTCGGCGCCGAACCCGCCGTACTCCTTGGGGATCACCAGCGCGGGCCCGCCGCAGGCGCGGAAGTGGCCGAGGGCCGGGCTGCCCGGTGCCTCCAGCTGGGGCAGCGGAACGTCGGCGAGGCGGTCGAGCAGGCCGGGCAGGAAGGATTCACAAGCAGCACGTGCCGCTTCCAGTGGGCGCATGGTCTCTCTCTGCTCTGTCAGTTGTCTCGTCTGCCACCGCCGGTCGCCGGTGGCCCGTTGGGACGGGCCGCCGGCGACGCGGCCGATGGCGCTGTCAGGCGTCCGGCGTCCCCGCGGGCGCCCCGCGCATCGCGTGCCAGGCGCCGAACACGGCGTCCCTGGGCCGGATGCCGCCCCCGGAGACGCTCACGCCCTGGATGTGCGAGGTGCGCAGGATGGGGTAGTTGGCCTCGCCGTACACGCCGCCGGTCAGTCCGGTGCCGCCGTGCGTGGGCAGGCCCGGCAGGAAGCCGATGTGGGAGTCGTTGACCTTCAGCAGGCCGCCCTTGGTGATCCGGGTGACGAACTGGTCGACCACCTCCGGGTCGCGGGCCCACACCGAGTTGCGCAGCCCGTAGGCGTTGCTGTTGACGAACTCCACGAACCGGTCCAGCAGGACGGCGTCGGGGGCCGGCTCGGCGGCGATCACCGGCAGCAGGGGGAAGAACGTCTCGTGGCGCACCGCCTGGATCTCCCGGGCCCCGGCCAACCCCCGGACCAGCACCACTGTGGGCTCCAGGAAGATGCCCGAGGAGTTGCGGGTGCCGTCGTCCTGCATCGCGTGGCCGCCGCAGACCAGTTCGGCGCCACCGGCCAGGGCGTCGTCCAGGGCGGCGAAGAACTTCTCGTTGCGCAGCACGGGGGTGAGCAGCACGCCCTCCTCCCGGACCGAGCCGCCCCGGACGCCCGCGGCCTTCTCGGTCAGCAGCGCCACCAGCGGCTCCACGACGTCCGGGTGGACGAGGACCTGATTGGGGATCATGCACAACTGCCCGGAGCCGTAGAAGCTCTCGGTCAGCGCCTCGGCGGCGTACTCCAGGTCGGCGTCCTTCCAGACCACCACCGCGTCGTTGCCGGCGAGTTCGAGGATCGGCTTCTTGCCCGCCGCCACGCAGCGCTCCTGGAAGCGGACGCCGGCCTCGCTGCTGCCGAAGTACATGATGTCGTCGACGAGCGGACTGTCGAGCCAGGCCGAGAGCATCGGGGCCGGGTCCCCGCAGACCACGTTCAACGTGCCGCTGGGGGCGCCGAGTTCGGCGAGGACCGGGGCGACCACCTCGTGCAGCACGTACATCACCCCCAACGGAGCGCTGCGCGGGGCGCGGACCACCAGGGAGTTGCCGGCCATCAGGGACGTGACGCCGAGCAGGGCGCTCGACAGCGGGGCGTTCTGCGGGGGGTTGAGGCAGACCACGCCGTCCGGCCGCCGGCGCACGGAGATCCGCCGCTCCCCGTGCCGGCTCTCGTGCAGCATCTGGCTGCGGTAGAAGGCGAGCGACTCGGGCGAGAAGCACTCCAGCGCCCCGGACACCTGCCACCGGGCCAGCTCCAACGGGTGGCCCTCGCGCAGCAGGATCTCGATGGTGCGGTCGGCCTGCTCGGCCAGCCGGCGGTGCAGCAGGGCGCCGAACTGGTCCAGCCGCACGTCGAGCGGGAACGCGTTCCACTCCACGCTCGCGCGCGACGCCGCCTCGACGGCCTGCGCCACGGTCTCGGAATCGGCCCGCGCCACCCGGCCGACGATGCTGTCCCCGGGCGCCTCCTCGGGGGCCAGCCGGCCGCTCTCCAGTTTCCGTTTCAGGGTCAGGCTTGAGAACGCGTCCTTCAGCAGCGCGTCCGAGTCGACCACGTACACCCACTGGTCGCTCGGCACGCTCTTGCCGTCGACCAGCGAGGTGTAGGTCAGCAGACCGCCGCCCGCCACAGCGCCGACGGCGTCCTCATGGTGCGACGCCCGGGGCGTCGTACGGGCACTGCTCACGCAGATCCTCCGCTCTCCCGCCCCCGACCGCGGGGGTCGGGAAGAAATGTCCGAGGTCGGTGCCTCGCCTCCCGACTGTCACAGCACGCCCTGACAAACCGCGGAGACGGACCTGAGACCGACGTGTCAGGCCGATGAGAGCGGAATCGGCCACCATCGGCCGGGAGTTCGCCGCCGCTTTCCCGACGACAGGGGGATCCGATGACCACGGTCCACCAGAGGATCGACCGCGAGTCAGTGGTCGCGGCCCTCCGGACGCACGCTGACAACCCCAGCGCCTTCCTCGCACTCAATGACGGCAACGCCTACTTCACCGACCCGTCGGTGGACGGAGTGATCGCCTACCGCGCGGCCGGCCGCTATCTGATCCAACTCGGCGGCGCCTTCGCCCCCGAGGAGGCGCAGGAGGCCCTGCTCCGCTCCTTCCTCGACTTCGCCCGTGCCGCCCGGCGCAGGGTGGTCGCCGTCCAACTCCAGCGCGCCGACGCGGAGCTGTACGCCCGGTGCGGCTTCACCGTGAACCAGGTCGGCTCCTCGTACGCGTTGCGGTTGCCCGACCACACGCTGCGCGGTAGCAAGTTCATGAAGCTGCGCAACAAGATCTCCAAGGCGAAGCGGAGCGGTCTGGAGGTGGCCGAGGTGGAGCACGAGGAGGTCGCCGCGGAGCTCGCCGACATCGACCGCGAGTGGCTGCGCTCCAAGGGCCGCCACGTCAAGGAGATCGAGTTCCTGGTCGGCGAGCGCGGCGGCCCGGCGCAGCCGCACCGCCGGCTGCTCCTGGGACGCCTGGAGGGCACGGCGATCGGCTACATCTCCTACTCGCCGGCGTACGGTGCGCGGCCCGGCTGGTTGCACGACCTCAGCCGCCGCCGGGCGACCGCCCCGCCCGGGGTGATGGAGGCCCTCAACCAGCACGCCATGGAGACCTTCCGGGCCGAGGGCGCCGAGTGGCTGCACTTCGGCTTCACCCCGTTCGTCGGCCTGTCGGCCGACCACGAGGTCACCGGCGCCAGCGGCCTGACCACGCGCTTCATGCGCCTGATGGCCGAGCGCGGCGAGAAGGTCTACCCCTCCGCCAGCCAGCTCTCCTACAAGGAGAAATGGGGCCCCGACCTGGTGCTCCCCGAGTACCTCGCCTTCCACGGCCGCGCCAGCCTCACCGCCATCTGGCAACTCCTACGCGTCACCAAGTCCGTCTGACCCCCGACACCGCCCCACCCAACACCCCTCACCACCACCCGAGTTGCCACCCACCGCGGCACACCGAGCCCCACCCACCCCGGCCAACAAGAAAGCCCAGCCTGGGGGTTGCGCCCCCGAGCTGGGCTTTCTTCCGCTGTGTCTCGAAGCGGGCCACCTCAGGCCCTGGTAGCGCCGTCTCCTCGACGGACGTGGTGGTGCGCATTCGGCGGGCTGGCTAACTGGGCTCCTTGGAAACCTGGTTGGGGAGGGACCCTGTGCGCGACGACGGCGGGGAGTGTCAGGAAGGTCGTGGTGTACGGAAGTTCCTGCCAACGAGAAGCGCCGGCTGAAGGACTGTTTGAGGGCGTGTTATCGCAGACTGCTTCAATGCCTTGTGCAGGCTACGAAGATCGCGCCTCGTAGTCCGGGTTACGAGGTGATCGAGTTGCTCAAGAAGGGCTGCCGCCCCAACCCGGCGCGCCAACAGGGCTGAGGTGGGCCAGCGCTCTGGTCGCGCTGGCGTGCCGGCCGAGGGCTGAGAACGGAGACGAAGTCGGGTCGGCTCTAAGGGAGTTCGCGCACCTGCCGGCGCAGGAGTTTCTTGTCGGGTTTGCCGGCGTCGGTCAGAGGCAGGGTGTCGCTCAGGGTGATGCGGGTGGGTTCGTGGAGGGTGCCGCACTGTTGGCGAACCAAGGTGCGTAGTGGGCCGGTGTCGGGCCGGGTGCCGGGGGCAGGGACGACGACGGCGTGCACGCGCTCGATGCCGTCGGTGTCGGGGACGCCGAAGACGGCGCTCTGCCGTACGTGGGGGTGGGAGTTGAGCACCTCCTCCACCTCGGAGGTGTAGACGTGGCCGGCGCCGGTGTTGATCATGTCCTTCAGGCGGTCGACGATCGTCAGATAGCCGTCTTCGTCCAGGTAGCCGATGTCACCGGTGTGCAGCCAGCCGTCGCGGAGCACCGCGGCGGTCAGTTCGGGCAGCTTCCAGTAGCCCTGCATCAGGGTGTCGGAGCGCACGCACACCTCGCCGGCCTGTCCGGTCGGCAGGCTTCGGCCGGCCGTGTCCCGAATGGCCACTTCGCAGCCGGGCAGCGCCTTGCCGACCGAGCGCAGTCGCTCAGGGCGGGCCGGGTCATGGTCCTGGGTGTCCAGGGCGGTGACGATCCCGGTCTCGTGTTGGCCGTAGAGCTGGACCAGGACCGGGCCCAGGCGTCGTACGGCGTCCGCGAGTCGGGTGGGGGAGGCTTGGCAGCCTCCGTAGGTCACTCGGCGCAGGCTGGAGGTGTCCGCGCGCCGGGCGTGCGGGTGGTCGATGAGCTGGTAGAGGAGCGGCGGCATCAGGAACACGTCGGTGATGCGCTCGCGTTCCACGGCGGCGAGAACGGTTGCCGGGTCGAAGTCGTCGTGCAGGACGACGCTGCCGCCGTGACGCAGGGTCTTGTCCGCCATCAGGCCGGCGGCGTGCGCGAGGGTGGTGCACACCAGCAGCCTCGGCGGCTCGCCGGGGTCCACGGGCAGGTCGGGGCCGAACGGCCGGGCCTGGCCGTAGCTGATGCAGATCCCTTTGGAGTGGCCGGTGGTGCCGCCGGAGTGGCGGATGGTGCGGATGTCCTGAGGCCGTGCCCGGCAGGGGAAGGGGGCGCCTGGCCGACGGGCGGCGAGGGCCAGGAGGTCCGCGCCCGTGGGTGCGGTGCCGAGTACCAGGAGGCGCTCGACCGGGGCCCGGGCGGTGATGTCGGCGGCGCGTTCGGCGTGGCCGGGATCGGTGATGAGCGTGTGGGTCTCGACGTCGCGGACCATGACGGCCTGGGTGCTCGTCGGCAGCTTGTTGTAGAGCTGGTTCAGGCGACAGCCGAGCAGACCGGCGGCGTAGCGTACGGCGATGGCCGCCGGCAGGTTGCCGGTGAGCAGGGTGACGGTCTGGCCGCGATCGACCCCCTGTGCGCGCAGCTCCCACGCCAAGCGGTGGGTGAGATCACGCAGTTCGCCGGCGGTGATGCGTCGGTGCTGGTGGGTGAGGACGACTCGCCCGGGAGCGGCGTCCAGGGTGTCGAGGATCTGCTCGACTTCGGTACGGAAGGGCTGTGCCGGGGTGGGCATGTGCGCGCCTCTCGGTCAGTGGCGGGCGAGCGGTCGATGGTCTGCCGGTTGCTGATCGCCGGTCACCAGGGAGTGCGCGAGGACGCTGTAGAGCGTGTCGTTCGGGCCGTCGGCGATCCGCAGTCCGCGGATGTCCCGCAGGCGCTTCTCCATCGGGGTGCGCCGGGTGTAGCCCTCGCTGCCGTGCAGCTGCAGGGCCAGGTCCACGGCGCGGTAGGCGGCGTCGGTGGCCAGCGCCTTGGCGGCCGAGCAGGCGGCCGTGTCGATCTCGCCCTGGTCTATCCGCTCCAGCAGCGCGAAGCACCAGGCGGTGGCGGCCTCGACCTCGGACGCGGCGGTGCCAAGGCGGGCGGCGACGGACGGGATGGCGGCCAGCGGGGTACGGCCCACCGTGCGCCTGCGGGTGCGGTCGGCGGCCTCCTGGATCGCCGCCGAGGCGGCGCCCAGGCAGACGAGGGACATCATCAGCCGCCAGGCGGCGAAGTGCGTATCGAAGATCCGGCGGCCGTCGCCGGGCGCGCCGAGCAGCAGGGACCTGTCCAGGCGGACGTCGACGAAATGCAGGTGTCCGAAGCTCCATCCCCGCATGCCCAGCGGGTCGGTGGTCTCGATCAGGACGCCCTTGGTGTCCATGGGGACCCAGACCGCGGACAGCGGGACCTCGCGCAGGTCGACCGTGTCCGCCTCGTCACGACCGACGAGCTTGCCGAAGACGACGAATCCGTATGCCTCCTCGACCCGGCTGATCAGCCCCTTTGTGCCCGACAGCACGAGGTGGTCGCCGTGGTCGATCAGAACGGTCCGAAAGCCACGCAGATCCGATCCGGACTGGGGTTCACTGGACGCCACACCAGCCAACCTCCCCTGGGAGAGGGCGAGTTCCTGCGTACGCTGGACGAGATCCGGCGCACCGTAGCGCAGCGCCATGGCGGCGTGCCCGCTGCTGAACACCTCGCGTGCATCGCAGTCTCGCTGTCCGGCGAGGAACATGGCCGTCCCCTGGGCCACCCGTCCCAGCTCCTGCCGTTCGACGTCGAACCCGGTGAGCCCCGCCTGTGCCGCCTGCTCGCGCAACGCGAGCCAGTCCGGCCGCTGTTCCCCCTCGCACACTGGTGCGGGCAGATGGGTGTCGAGGAAGGCCGTGATTCTCGACGTCAGCTCCGCGAGCTCGGGGTGACGGTTGAGGATCGGGGTGATGCCGGTGGCGCGCACGGGTCGGAACTCCTGGGAAGTGCTGGGTAGTTGATCGCCTGGTGGAGGCCCAGGGCGAAGCCTGATGGGGGTGGGGACGAGAGCCGTCAGAGCGTCAGCGGCTGGGCACGCACCGCGTCATTGAGCTTGGCCTTGTCATGGCGCTGGCCCTTCTTCAGGCGCTTGATCACCAGCAGGCACGGCAGACCGAAGGTGCCGCCGTCGAACTCCCGCGGTCGGCTGGCCGGAACGGCCACGGTCCATGGCGGAACCTCACCCCGGCTGAGCTCCTCGCCGGTGGCTGCATCGATCACCGGAATGGTGTCGGTCAGCAGCGCACCGGCGCCCAGCAGCGCACCCTCGCCGACCCGGGCTCCGCTGTAGACCATCGCCCGGGCGCCGATGAACGCGTCGTCCTCGATCACCACCGGCTTGGCCATGGGCGGCTCGATCATTCCGCCGAGACCAACTCCGCCCGACAGGTGCACATTTCTGCCCACCTGGGCACAGGACCCGATCCCCACCCAGGAGTCGACCAGCGTGCCCTCGCCGACGTAGGACCCGATCCCGATGTGACTGGGCATCACCACCACGCCCGGCTCCTGGTAACTGCCCCGGCGGATGACCGCACCGGGCGAAACCTGCACACCCGAGCTCTCGATCGCGGACTTCAACGGGATCTTGTCGGCGCACTCGAACGGACCGAACCGCGTGACGCCGGGCTTCGCCTGCTTGTACAGCAGCTGAATCGCGCGCTTCAACCACTCGTGGACGATGACCTCCCCGTCCACCAACTCGGCCACCCGCACGTGCCCCCGGTCCAGCAGGTCGATCGCCGAGTCGACCGCGGCAACGGCCTCTGCCGAGTGCAGCGTTGCCTCGTCCCGGCGCTGCCAGAGCTCGTCGATCTCGCTCCGCACGGACACCACATGGCCGTCCCGGATTCGCACTGGACCACATCCCCTGTCTGTTGGAAGACCTTCTGCCGGTCACCGGACCCCGGTTGCCGGCCACTTGGCGCGCTGCACCTGACGGTGCGAAGCCTCACGGGGCCGGCACAGGCAGCGGCAAACCAATATCCGGAATGAAGAATTCCGGCCGACATAGGCTTGCATACCTTCGATTCGCATACCAAATCACCTCTAAAGCATTTGATTCGTTAACAAAAGCCGCTGCAGGCGGAGTTCAAAGGTGTCCTTATGGCGCGTCAGCGACACTGGTCATGCGCTCGACGATGCCTGGCACGCCGACCGCCTACCGCATGCACGCGAGCGACGATGGCGGCCTTGTTCGCCAGTTGCGGCCCTGGCTCGCTTCCGTGACCCGGTGGCTCTCTGCCATGCGAAGAGCAACGCGCTTTCGGGAAAGCCGGTTGCCCCGTGGCAGTGCACTGTGTGCGGGCACCGCGGCATGGGGCATTTCTGCCCCTCGGTGCCGTGGGACACCGAGGGTGTGGTTGGCCTGTGTCGAACCGGAGCAGTGCCCGATCGGCCAGTGACACTGGGCGGCATGAACCGAGTATCCGACGACGACATGGTCCTGGTTCCCGGCGGTTCCCTGATGACCAAGAACCCGGAAGAAGGCCGCGCCCTCGCGCTCACGCTGGCCCGGCACACCATCCACAACATCCAGCCTGACCTGGACATCCTCAAAGGAGGCCGCCCCAACTACTCCTCCACCCCGGACAGTCTCATCGACGCCGCGCGGGTCGTCGCGATCGAGTTCCAGACCATCGCCGCCGCCAACAACTACTGGCGCGACTGACTCCCGCGCCCGCGGCCTGCCGAGGGCGGACGCATGGGAAAGCACGACGGCTGAGCCCGCCTCGTGGAAAGCGGCGGGGCTCGGCCGCACAGCAATCCGGAGCCGTGATGGTGACGCGGGCGCCGTCGGCAGTGGCCCTGGTGGTGCTGTCAGTGGTCTTTCACGGTGAGGCCGATGTGCTGCGCCAGGACGGGCGCCAGGTCGAACAGTTGGGCCGTGCTGATCGTCGCGCCGCTCAGGGCACCGATCCCGGAGGCGATGCCCAGCGCGGTGGCCTCGCGCAGGTCCACCCGGGTCAGTGTGGCCCGGTCGAACCGTGCCCGGTCCAGGGTCGAGCCGGGGAAGCTCACGTCGGTCAGCTGCGCCCCGCCGAAGTCCACGTCACGCAGCAGGCAGTCGACGAAGACGACATCCTTGAGCGAGGTCGCGCGCAGGTTGACCGAGTCGAACTTGCACTGGTGGAAGACGATGCGGCGCATCTCGCTGCCATGGATCTCGGTGCCGGCGAAGACGCTGGCGATGCACTCGCTGTCCAGCCAGGTGCTCTCGGCGAGACGGGTGCCGACCATGCGGACGGTGTGCAGCCACACCTCGTCAAAACGGGAGCGCCGCAGGCGACCGCGGTCGAAGGTGGCCGAGGAGAACGCCGACTGACTGAAGAGGGAACTGCCGGCTTCCGCGTCAGGGAAGGCGGAGCCGTCGAAGTGCAGCCATTCGTAGGCGCCGGCCTGTTCGAGCTCGCCGGTGAAGGGTTCAAGGTGGTGCGCGTACGGGAGTGCGGCCAGGTCACGGAGGGCACGGACTCGCATGTGATCCTTCCGGGGCGGTGAGGGGGGACAGCCCGCACGGTGGCCCAGCGAGGGCCGGAGGCGAGGGGTCCCATGCTGACGCCGCTCGCCTGATTTCCCCAATCGACGCAACGCCGGGAAACCGCTTCGACGGCCGATCGACTGCCGCCCCAGAATCCCCGCAAACGTCATAAATGGGGCACTTGATCGCATCACCGTTGTGATCTTTCTCGGCTCGCGGGCGGCGAACGTCTCGCCCCCGCCCTTCCTCGGACGGCCAACGTGCCCACTGCGCTGGGGACTTGGGGAGCATGTGGCTCTGGGGCGGTGACCGGCGCTGCCCGGAGATGCGGTTCCCTGAAATTGAATCTGCGCTTCGGCCCTTGATCGCTGGATCCGCAGATCACACTCACGGGCCGTCCTGGACAACCGCAGGGTCCCGGGCGTGACGCCGGGGCGCACCCACCGGCCCCAAACCGACATCATCCGAAGCGAGTTCGACGAGTCATGAGCGACGCGTTCAGGCCAGCGAGGCAGGCAGTCGAAACATCGCCGGCCGCGGGCACGGTCCTGCGCGGGACCCTGGGAGAGCCCATGCCGGCGTAAGTCAGGGCTTGCAGCCGGTGGCCGGGGCGGCGGGGGCGGCCTGGCCTTCGTTGTCGGCTAAGTGCGGCGAGGCCAGCATGGTGCGCGGATGCACCGTTGCAGGCGGGCCCTGGTTGGGGCGCGCTGATGTCCAATTCCCCGCGTTAATCAGCTTCTTGTGGCACGCGAATGGCACGCCGCCGGAAAATGGTCCAGGCAACAAGCAAGGCCCAGGTCTCCGACCTGGGCCTTCGCTGTGGAGCGGGTGACGGGAATCGAACCCGCGCTCTGAGCTTGGGAATCAGGGGGCCTTCGGGGGCCTGGCGCCATCCTGACCTGCGGAGACGCCGCTGCTGAGGAGGTGCGCTCGATCGATTCTTCGGCCCTTGCTGACCGCTGTTTACCGCACCATCTGGCACGGAAGTGGCACGACGGCTCGCGGGCGGCTGCGGTGTCGCTCGATACGGGCCGTGCGTGAGGTCGACTCGGATGTTCGGGGCCGGCTGGGGGCCGTGGATTGCCGGGGAGAAGGGTTGTCGCAAACCCTGTGCGAGGAGCGTTGGGGGATTCCGGTCCGTGCGGAACTGCCGCTGGGGCATGCTCCGCACGACTGCGGGAGTCGTCACGCCGCCCACAGTGCGCCGAAAACGTCTGCTCACGTACCCCTCGCGGGTGGTCATGCAGACGCAGGTCGCAGGTGAAGAGGACGACCGAGGCGGGCATGGGTTTCAGCTTCTCTCCGGTGGTTCGGGAGGTCCGGTGAGGGGGGCACTGTCCGTGCCGCAGGACCCGTCGGCCGCGGCCGTCACCGAGGATCGCGCGCGCTCCTGCTGGACTCGGGCCGCGGCGCGGACGATGTTGCGGGCCATACCGCCGAAGACGACCGCGTGGAACGGTGAGACGCCCCACCAGTACAGCTGGCCGAGGAGTCCGCGGGGATGGAACACCGCCCGCTGCCGGTAGTGGACGGGCCCGTCGCCGTCCACCCGCATCTCCAGCCACGCCAACCCGGGAAGCCGCATCTCGGCGCGCAGTCGCAGAAGTCGGCCGCGCTCGATCTCCTCCACCCGCCAGAAGTCCAGCGAGTCGCCGACCCTCAGCCGGCGCGCGTCACGCCGGCCCCGGCGCAGCCCCACACCGCCCACGAGACGGTCGAGCCAACCGCGCACTGCCCAGGCCAGCGGAAGGGAGTACCAGCCGTTCTCCCCGCCGATGCCCTCGATGACGCCCCACAGCGCCTCCGGCGTGACCTCGGCTTCGCGTTCGCGCACGTCGGTGTAGAGGCTGCCGCCCGCCCAGTCCGGGTCGGTGGGCAACGGGTCGCTGGGCGCGCCCGGCACAGAGGCCGATGACCAGCGGGTGGTGACCTGTGCGTCGCGGACGCGCTGCAGCGCCAGGGAGACGGCGCGGTCGAAGCCGAGCGGGTGACCGGGCGGGCTGGGTACGTACCGTTCGATGTCGTTCTCCCGGCAGACCACCTCGTGGCGCAGGGACTCCGTCAGCGGGCGGGCGATCGAGGCCGGCACCGGCGTCACCAGGCCCACCCAGTGGCTGGAGAGGCCGGGGGTGAGGACGGGCACGGACAGGATCAACCGCCGAGGCAGGCCGGCCACAGCGGCGTAGCGCCGCATCATGTCCCGGTAGGTGAGCACCTCCGGACCGCCGACGTCGAAGGTGCGGTTGACGTCGGGGGGCAGACCGGCGCAGCCCACCAGGATGCGCAGCACGTCCCGCACGGCGATCGGCTGGATGCGGGTGCGCACCCAGCGCGGAGTGATCATCACCGGCAGCCGCTCCGTGAGGTAGCGCAGCATCTCGAAACTGGCCGAACCAGAGCCGATGATCACGGCGGCGCGCAGGACGGCGGTCGGCACGCCCGAGTCCAGCAGGATACGGCCGACCTCGGCACGGGAGCGCAGGTGCGGAGAGAGACGGGACTCCGGGACTCCCGCGGGATGGAGCCCGCCGAGGTAGATCAGGCGGCGCACACCGGCCTGCCGGGCCTGCTCGCCGAAAACCTGGGCAGCGGCGCGGTCGGTACGCTCGAAGCCGCGCCCGCTGCCCAGCGCGTGCACCAGGTAGTAGGCCACGTCCACACCGTCCATCGCCCGCGCCACCGCCCCGGCGTCGGTCACGTCGCCCGGGACGATCTCCACCCGGCCGGACCACGGATGGTCACGCAGCTTGTCAGGGGAGCGGACCAGGCAGCGCACCCGGTGACCGGCGCCCAGCAACTCCGGCACCAGCCGGCCACCGACGTAGCCGCTGGCTCCGGTCACCAGACAGGTCAGGGCCTCCCGGGCCGTCGCCCCGTCATCGGCCGTCGTCATGGCTGCCTTGTCCGCCACAGTTCCCGTCCGCCCATCAGTGATGTGCCGATGCACCGCACCGGATCTCTTCGCACCTCCACCGTGCGGGCAAGCCGGCCGGATGCGCCAGCGCCCGCGGCGATCGCGTGACCTCCGAGGCCCGGAAAGCACCCGGAAAGCACGAGGCCGCGTCCCTACCCCCACTCCTCCGGCCCCCGTGGCTCTGTCAGGCCCTCCACACCCGACCGGGTTCGCAACAGGGCAGATGACGACGAATTCCACGACACGGCGACGGCCGCCCGGCCACGAGTACTGAAGGCATACGACGTCGATCGGTGCGTTCGCTGCAGCGAGGTCACCCACGACCCGGTCGCCACCCCGTACGCGGATGGGGTGGTCTTCCTCGCCGACGGACGGCCCTCAACAGCCCGTCTCCGAACCCTTGGCAACACCAGATCCTGGGCCGCGCCAACGAACCCACCGGACGGCTCCGCTGCCCGGCGGTAGCCAGGTTCCTCGTCCTCGCCGTCTAAGGTTGCCCGTCAGCGCGACGGACGGGTGTGCCTGGCGGGCGGCACGGACACCGGCGTCGACGGCGTAGGTCATCGGCATAGCCCGGGCCACAAACCCCAGCGGCGCGAGCATCATTGCAAGGGGAGCGAACAACCCGCACAGCAGGAACTGCGGCAGAACGAGGGCGGGCAGGTGCTGCACCGCTGCCAGCGCCCCGAAGTCGAGCAGATACCCCGCCAGCAGCTCGACCCTGTGCAGCGGTGTGGCCAGCAGCCGCTCCAGGATGCCGGTCACGCGCTCGCGGAGCGTGCGTGGTGACGGAGGCGACCATGAACATCACGATCAGCGGGAACACCCCGAACAACTGCGGGCCGACGCGGTCAAACACCTCCGGAGTGTTGCTGAACGCCAGGGCCACAGCTCGTCAAACAGCATGGAACGGCGCGGACGGCAGTGATCGGCGCGAACGCCATGGCCTCCGAGCGGGACGCCACGGCACTTCTGCGCGCAGCCGGCTACCGACGTGTCTTCAGCCTGGTCGAGCTGGAGCTGGGCGATCTGCGGCAGGTGCCCGAGCCGGGCAGTGAACTGCCAGCCGGGATACGGACAGGGCCGATCGGGACACGCCACTGCCGTGCAGCCTGGAGAACGGTCGTTGATTCGTATGCGGACACCGGTTTCACTCAGCGATGGCCTTTCCAAAACTTCGCGACACCGCCGACCCGGTGTGCTGGAGGGCTGCCTGGAACGGGCAGAACAATGGTCGGCGTCGCCCTCTGCTCCATCCGCCGTCACAACCACACCGTGGGCGAGGTAGAAGAGTTGAGTGTCCGAACGGGACAGCGACGCCTCGGAATCGGCCGGGTCCTGCTGCTGGACGGTCTGCGGAGCCTTCGCCAGCAAGGTGCAACGACCGCCCGACTGTTCACGGGCACGGCAAATCCGCACCGGTTCTACGACGGCAGAACGAGTACGTCCGTTACCGCAAGCCTCTTGCTTGATCGAACGGCCATTGGGCTGTCTGGTCAGTCCACAGGATTTGACAGTGCCTCGCCACCCGCGTCCTCCCCTGCAGGATGCCCGCCCGTAACGAGGCCGCATACGTCGCCGAGCGCCTCGACGACCACACCAGCACCCTCGACCTCGCCGCCGACAATCTCCGCCGCATCGCCGAACAGCTCCTCGGCCCCGACGAGAGCATTGAGGGCAGCCCCGAACTCGCCGGGCACCTGGAACAGTTGGGCGACCGCCTGCTGCGCGCCGCCCGAGCCCTCAACCGGAACGGCGCCGGGGCCAGTGAGCACCGGCCCTGGCACCGCAGGCGGTCGGGCAGGCAGGCTCACTTCTTGGGCGGAAGCTCCGCGGTGACCTCCATGGCCCACTTCAGCCACTCATCCAGAACGTCATCGTCGAGGGTGCCCTCCGCCAGGACTACCCAGCCCGTCTGCTCTTGCCCCTGAACACCAGCTGCTTGGTGCCGGGACGGGACAGAGCCTCATCCATTCCGTCGGGCCCGACGCGTGCCATCAGACCCTTTTCACACAGGTTCGCCAACGCGTTGCCGTTCGGGGGGAAGGTGAGTCCGCCGAACATCTTCTTCGTGGTCACGCCCTCGGGCTCCAACCGTTCTTTGACCCGCTCCGCTAGCACCTCGTCGTATGCCAGGGCCTCACGCTCACCAGGGGCACCCCAAGCTGCGCGTTGTGGCCTGGCCAGCCCGGAGTTTGGGCACGGGCGAGAATCGAAGCCCGCCATGGATCGTGATCACGGAAATGGAGGGCTGCGCAACAGGAGATCACGCGAGGCCGCCAGTTCAACTTCACGTACCACTTCCCGCGAAAGCCCCGGGGGTAAGAGAGCTCCGCTTCCCCTGCATGTCACCTCCAACCCTCCCCCGGGGCCAGCTCGTTCGCTCACTGGCTCAGTCAAAAACCCAGCTACACAAGGGAGTTCGCGGCTGCATCGTTGCAGGCCGCCCAGTGCAACGTGACGCAGGCCATAAAAAATGCGTCTCGGGATTCGAGATGACGATCAATCGGATCGCTCGGCGGGGCCTTGCGGGCGTCAACTCGGTGCGTTAATCGGCCCCTTGTGGCACGCAACTGGCGCGCGGCCCAAAAATGGTCTAGACAATAACTAAGCCCCAGGTCGCCGACCTGGGGCTTTCGCTTGGAGCGGGTGACGGGAATCGAACCCGCGCTCTGAGCTTGGGAATCAGGGGGCCTTTGCCGCCGGATATCTTGCTGAACTGGGGAAACGCCCTGACTCGGTGCGCGCCTCAAGGGCAGAACTGGCTCTTGTTGACCATGATTTACCGCTCTGTCTGGCACGCGAGTGGCACGGTGCCTTGAGGAGGTCGCCATTCTGCTCCTTGTGACGTGGTGCGGGCCGCGCACGAGGCCATCGGCGCTGGGCGAAGCTGGCTGCGTACCCGCGGGATTGCTGGTGCGAAGGGCGAGCTCGCGGAGCGCCCGTAGGTGCCGAAGGGGACGGAACCCCCTCCGTGCGAAGGTGCCGCTGAGGCACCATGATCCTGTGACATATGTAGTGAGCGTGGACACCGTCCTCCCTGAGGGCACACCCGAGTTGGATCCCTTACAGCGTGAGGGAGTTGGCTCCCTCTTCGAGAAGGGGCTCGGATCGGTCGAGGCCATCGAGGGACCCGACGGCATGGAAGTCGAGTTGCTGGATTCCTCCGTCGGCGTCTACCCCGGTGGTGCCTTGCTGGCGATCTTCGTGGATGCCCCCGCCCTGGAGTTTGCCGAGGACGCCGTCCGCGAGGTCGTCGGTGAGCTGCTGGAGCGCTCCGAGCTCCTCTCCGAGTGGCGGATCGAGAAGTGCGAGGTCGAGCTGCATCCCGAGCTGGCTCAGCAGAGCCTTGATGCCGCCGAGGGTCCGGACGCCCCGCCTGTCGACCCCGCGGAACGCGCGGCCCGGCACGCCGAGGCGGCCTCTGCTGAGTTCGCTGGCCTCAGTGCCGAAGAGGTGGAGGCGATGCGGGGCAAGGTACGGGCACTTGCGCCCCGGCTCCAGTCATTCGGGCTGGAGTCCTTCGGCTACCGCTCCGATGACGACGAAGACGATGACGTTGAGGAGCCCTACGTCGAACGTGCGGACGCGGAGCTCGCCGCCGGCGCGCTGGTGTACGCGATCGACATCCTGGTGGACCAGCTGTTCGACGACGCGGAAACGCTCGCTGAGGAGCACGACAACGTCGCCGAGTGCGACGATCCGCTCTGGCTACTCGACCAGCTCCCGGCACAGTTCGCCGTCCACTACACGGCCAACTTCGCGCGCCGCCTCCTCGTCCAGGCCGTCGACCTCACCGCCCGCCTCACGCGCCCGGACTTCGAGCACCTGAGCTGCGTCGCCGAGGAACTCATCCTCAAGCTGCTCCTGGCCGAGGCCGAGGTGACCCTCGACACCTACGGTCTCTTGGACGACGGGGTCAAAGCCGCTTGGGAAGCCTTCGCCCACGAGGTCTACGAGGATTTCGACCACGAATGGCTCTACCAGCCGGCCGCCGACGGCATCGACGAGGACCCCGATGTCGCTCACCTCGGCATCGCACCGATGGGGATCAGGGACTGGTTCACCCCGTTCAACGAGGGACGGAGCGTCCACCCGTACGCGGGTGCCGAGGGTGAAGCAACGACGTGAACAGGAGCTCCGTGGTCCCGTGTTCACTGCTTTCGGGAAACTTCTGAGGCCAGCGGATTAAAAGTCCCGGCGGTTTCATGATCGACGCTGCTACTTGGTCCACCGCAGTCCGGTTTTTCCTGGTCAGAGACACATTCCCTGACACGAGGTCCAGCGCCGGACGAGCTCTGCCACGCCGTCCGCTCACGCATCGCTCACGCATGGAGGGTGGCTGACCAGGCGGTTCGCCCAGTCGACCACCCTGCCACGATGCATCGGCGCCGTGGCGACCGGGCGTGGCGAAGGCGAGGCGCAGGGCCAGCTATCAGCAACCGTGGCCGGCCAGGCCCGCGTTCGGGTCGACGCTCTTGCCGAGCGTGTCAACGTCAGCCTTTACAACGTAAACCTCCCACGGCTCCTTGCCGGGGCCGTGGACCCAGACCTTGTCCTGGAGGGCGTAGCAGCAGGAGGTGTCGTTCTCCTCGAAGGTGGCCAGGCCGGCCTCCTTGAGGCGGTCGGTTGCGGCGGTGACCTGCTCGGTGGAGTCGACTTCCACGCCGAGGTGGTCGAGTCGGGTCTCCTGTCCCGGCTCGCCCTGAATCAGGACGAGCTTCAGGGGCGGCTCGGCGATGGCGAAGTTGGCGTAGCCCTCGCGGCGCTTGGCGGGTTCGGTGTCGAACAGCTTCGAGTAGAAGGTGATCGACGCCTCCAGGTCGCTGACGCGCAGGGCGAGCTGGGCACGGGACATGGCATGCCTCCAAGGGATTGCATTGAAATCTATCGATGCAAGGTTGCGCTCTGAATCGAAGAACGTCAACATAGACGTATGTCGAATCAAGAGCTTGAGGTGCTGGACCAGGACGGCGCGGTCGACGTCTGCTGTCCGGGGCTGCTGGCGGCCCCCCTCGACGAGGGGCAGGCCACAGAACTGGCGAAGGTGTTCAAGGCGCTGGGCGATCCGGTCCGGCTACGGCTGCTGTCGATGATCGCTTCCCGGGCCGGGGGCGAGGTCTGCGTCTGCGACCTCACCCCCGCCTTCGACCTCTCCCAGCCGACGATCTCCCACCACCTCAAGCTGCTGCGGCAGGCCGGCCTGATCGACTGCGAACGGCGCGGCACCTGGGTCTACTACTGGCTGCTGCCTCAGATGACCGACCGCCTCGCCGGCATCCTCACCCGCCCCGCGGGCGAGCCCCTGCCCGTTCCCGCCGAGACCACCGGGGGTTGCTCGTGAGCGCCGTCGCTCCCGAGACGGGGATGGCCGGCCGCCTGTCCTTCCTCGACCGCTACCTCGCCGTGTGGATCCTGGCCGCGATGGCGGTCGGCCTGGGCCTGGGGCGTGTGGTGCCGGGCCTTGGGGACGCGCTGGCCAAGGTCACCGTCACCGGCGTCTCACTGCCGATCGCGCTCGGCCTGCTGGTGATGATGTATCCGGTCCTGGCCAAGGTCCGCTACGACCGCCTCGACACCGTCACCCGCGACCGCCGCCTGCTCCTTCCCTCCCTGCTGCTCAACTGGCTCGTCGGCCCGGCCGTCATGTTCGCGCTGGCCTGGCTGTTCCTGCCGGACCTGCCCGAGTACCGCACCGGATTGATCATCGTGGGCCTGGCCCGCTGCATCGCCATGGTCATCATCTGGAACGACCTGGCGTGCGGCGACCGCGAAGCCGCCGCCGTCCTGGTCGCACTGAACTCGGTCTTCCAGGTGATCGCGTTCTCGGCCCTCGGCTGGTTCTACCTCTCCGCCCTCCCCGGCTGGCTCGGCCTGGAACAGGCCGGACTCAACGTCTCCGTCTGGGAGATCGCCCGCAGCGTCCTGATCTTCCTCGGCATCCCGCTCGCCGCCGGCTACCTCACCCGCCGCCTCGGCGAACGCGCCAAGGGCCGCACCTGGTACGAGTCCCAACTCCTCCCGAAGATCGGCCCGTTCGCCCTCTACGGCCTGCTGTTCACGATCGTCGTCCTCTTCGCCCTGCAAGGCGACGCCATCACCTCGCGCCCCCTCGACGTCGCCCGCATCGCCCTGCCGCTGCTGGTCTACTTCGCCGTGCTGTGGGCCGGATCGATGGCGCTCGGGCGTGCGGTCGGGCTGGACTACCCGCGCGCCACGACCCTGGCGTTCACCGCCGCCGGCAACAACTTCGAACTGGCCATCGCCGTCGCCATCGCCACCTTCGGAGCCACCTCCGGACAAGCCCTCGCCGGCGTCGTCGGCCCCCTCATCGAGGTACCGGTCCTCATCGGCCTCGTCTACGTCGCCCTGTGGGCCCGCCGCTTCTACCCCTCACCCCTCGCCGTACCGCAAGGGGAAACCACCCGTGCCTGACACCGCCCCGCCGTCCGTGCTGTTCGTCTGCGTCCACAACGCCGGCCGCTCCCAGATGGCCGCGGCCTTCCTCACCCACCTCGCAGGCGACCACGTCGAGGTGCGCTCAGCCGGCTCCGCCCCGGCCGACACCGTCAACCCCGCCGTCGTACAAGCGATGTCCGAGGTCGGCATCGAGGACACGGTCAGCGTCTTCACGAAGAAGGTCGGCACTCGCAGCCTCGAAACCTTCGGCAACTTCTTCAAAGCCCTGGCTAAAGCCCACTAAGGAGTCCCTCGTCCGGAACACCGATTCCGGCACAGGGACACCCGATCCGGTGCTGGGCCCGCATGGGCCCGGCACCCCTCTCGTAGCCCCAATCACACTCACCCGTGCACTAGTTGACGGTCAGCGTGCCGGTCGAGGTAGGCCGCCAGCGCGTTGCCGCGCCACCTGGCGCCACCGTCGTCCTCCATCCACCGCCCCACCATGGCCTTGGTGGGGCGGTCGAGCATCGCGGCTGCCAGTGTCGGCCCACCCCGGGAGGTGTAGCGCGCTCACCAGGCCCAAACCAGCGCCAGGCGGAGGTAGTTCGACGAGTACAGGAGCGGCGCTGCTCAGGCCAGGGCCACAGGGCTACCGCTGTCTCGTGGGCGAAACGCTGAGGCAGGTAGTGGAAACATCGACGACTGAGGGCGCGGCGTGTGGGTGCCCAACTCCCCGTGCTAATCGGCGCCTTATGGCACGCGAATGGCACGCCGCCCGAAAATGGTCCAGACAACGAACAAGGCCCAGGTCTCCGACCTGGGCCTTCGTTATGGAGCGGGTGACGGGAGTCGAACCCGCGCTCTGAGCTTGGGAATCAGGGGGCGTTTGGCTGTCTCACACCTTCTGGCCAGCGGTTATATCGCAACTCAAGGGTGTGCCTGATGCAACCCCTACCCCTTGGTGACCGCCGTTTACCGCTCGATCTGGCATGACATTGGCACGGTGATCGACGCGGCCCTGGGAGGGCGTTTTTCCGTTGTGGTTGGACCGCCGAGTGCCACTGGGCGGTCACCTTGACGTATGCGAATTGCTCGCGCGAAGAGTGCTTCTTGCGGGTGGAGGGAGGTGTGCGCGGCTGTCGAGGGAGGCGGCCGGTGCGAATCACCCGCCCCTACGAGCATGGAGCGAAGTTGAGCTGCTTCGTACTTCTTCGAGAAGTGCGCCCAGTGTTTTGGTGGCGTTGGAGGGCAGTCGTGTTACCTCTCTGCCGAAGGCATGCCACGCGTGAGCGTCATCACCCAGCTCGGCTTGCAGGAGGCCGGCGATGGCGGAGGCGTGCGAGGCGCTGGGAAGCGTCAGGGGGGCCGGCAGTTCACGTAGCAAGTCCGCGTCGGCGAATCGGGAGCCCAAGATCGCCTGTGCCACCTCACGCTTGTAAGCCGCGGGGCCCTTCAGCGGCAGAAACCCGGCAAGCTCCGAGCGAGGGTCGGTGTGGCCGCTCAGCTCATCGTCGGAGGGAACTGTTGGGCGCGCAGGTTGCTTGCGGCCCGCTGGACGGGGTTTCGGGGGCGCAACCCGCTCGGCCACCACGCTGACCGCTTGTTCAGCGGCTTCGCGAACACTGAGGTCGGGGTGTTCGACGAACCTGGCGGCAGTCGCCGGTCCCAGCAGTGGGGCCAGGGTAACGAGGGCGTCGACCGGGCAGAGCGGGTTGTTCGCGAAGGCGTCGGCTGCCTTGCTCCGCGCAGTGATCCAATCGGCATCGGGCCGCCGATTCCCGTACCAAGAAGGCATGGTGGCTTCCGAGAGACATTCGGCTGCGTCCCGCAACAGGTCTGGGGTGACGCACGCCGCGGCCAGACTCTCGAAGGTCGACCAGCTGGCGCTGTATATGCCCTCCTTCCGGACATGGGTGATGACGGCTGCCCCTGCCGTGGCGGTGCGGGTGCGTAGAATGGCCCCATGGAGCAGTAGGGCGCGCGGATGGCGAGCGGTGACTTTGGCCAGCCTCGCAAGCTCCAATCCGGCTCCCCACTCTGCCCAGTCGTCATCTGCTTCTGGAGCGGGGTCGGGATAGGCGGTCCGGAGGCAGGCCAGCAGCATGCGGTCGTTGAGGTTCTTCGCCCGGTTGAGCAGCATGTTGGTGACCATCCGGCGGCCCTCGTCATCTGGCTCTCGGGCGACCAGCTCAGGCCAAAGACTTTGGGCCGGTTCGGCGGAGAGCAGTGCCCAGATGTCGTCGTGCCACGACTGCACCTTTGCCCGCCATGCATCGTATTCAGCTTCTTGGCGACTGTCGGAGAGAGCATCTTCGTCAGGCTGTGGCGGCTGATCGCGGATTGCGGCATCGATGAGTGCTATGCGCACGTCCTGGCCGAAGAATTGCCATTCCTCGGCCACACGTCGAGCGGCGGAGTGGTCCAGTTGCTGAATGAGAAGCAGTTGGGCTTCTGGTAGGTCCCAGCGGGTGCGCGCCACCTCAAGGAGCACCTTTTCCGCTCCCAGCTTCTCGGCGACTGCCAGTAGGTGCTCCGTCGCGACGGCCGGTGTGGCCAGGATGGCTTTGAGTACCTGTCTGTCGTGCGCCCTCTCAATGAGCGCATTGCGCACGTCGTTGGTCGTGTCCGGCCGGGAGAAGAAGCGCGCGGCTGTCGCCGGGGCCCCTCGGACGGCAACAACGTTGGCGATGGCCATCTGCTGATTGGCGGTGAGCGAGGGGGCGTCGACGAGTGCTGCCCAGAAGGGTTGTAGTGCCATGAGCAGACGCTATCGAGAGGCACCGACAGCCACCGAGCACACGTGACTGTCACAGCCCGGGACAACCGTATTAAGAGTCCTGGCGGGGCCGTGATGGGTGGTGGTCCCGCCAGGTTCCTGCCAGTCCGATTCCCCCTGATCAGCTCAGGTACGACATGTCGAGCGATCCGGTACGGAACGCCCTGCACTGCGACGTCCGCTCACGCGCAGGCGAGCCCGCCGACCTCTTGTCGGGCCCGATGCGACTGCACACAAACCAGGGGCTTAGCGGCGACAAGAGGTCAGGAGCCGGGACACGAACTGGTGAAGGTGGTGACTTAACACGCGTCCGCTCGTTGCGTCCCCAGTGGGGACGGCTCAGGTGCCAGCGGGGTCGTGTCACTGGCTCGCGGGCGCGGCGCCTCGGGTATCGGTAGCAAACAAGGTGCGTGCAGCGCCACCGTGTCGACCGCATGGTGCTCACAAACTCGGCGCCACACGGCGTCACAAAGTTGCATGCCTCTGTCTTCGGTTTCGTGCGCTAATACCCCAGCCCAACTCCGGTAGATGGCTAGGCGGAGAGGAATTGAATTGCGGTTGCGGCAGTGGCAGGACGACGGCCTGCGAAAGTTCCTGGGGAGTAATAAGGATTTTCTTGCGGTTGCGACTCCCGGGGCCGGAAAGACAGCGTTCGCTCTCCTGGCAGCCCAAGCCATGATGGATCTCGGAGAAATCTCCGGGATTGTCACCGTCGTTCCGACAGGCCATCTTAAGGGGCAGTGGGCGAAGGCGGCCGCCCGAATTGGAATTCAGCTAGACCCTGATTTCAAGAACGCCAAGAAGGTCGCTGCCTGTGACTACGACGGACCAGTGACGACCTACCATGCAGTCGCCAAAAATCCTCAAGCCTGGTCCGATACGGTGAGCATGGATAGTAAATCATCTCGACTGTATCAGGCGCCATACTTGGTAATCCTGGACGAGGTGCATCACGCTGGCGATTCAGATAACCTGTCTTGGGGCCCTGCCCTATCTGAGGCATTTGGTGGCGCCTACCGGCGCCTGATGCTTTCAGGCACTCCTTTCCGGACAGACGCCAAGCCCATCCCATTTCTTCGTTATGACGAAAATCGACGAGTGGTCGCCGGCGTTAACTACGACTATGGGATGGCCCTTCAGGATCAGGAAGTCGTTCGCCCTGTAGTGTTCCCAGCCTTGGATGGAGAAGCGCGTTGGCGTTTCGCGTCCGAACATGCAAGCGCCAAGAAACTATCTGAAACTGATGCAAATACGGTTTCCCATGCACTAGCCGCAGCGCTAGCTCCAGACAAAGAGTGGATCCCATCAGCGCTTCGTAGGGCAAACGACGAACTTTCCCTCATCAGGCAAGACGTGCCAGATGTTGGCGGGTTGGTTGTCGCCTCGAATCAGAAGGTCGCCCGCTCGTATGCCGCCATTCTGGAGGACATTACCGGCGAGGCGGTTACTGTTGCGACTTCTGACTGTCCACGCGCGAGCAAGAGTATTTTTGACTACTCTGCTGGTTCCTCTCGTTGGATCGTGGCAGCGCAAATGGTTGCTGAAGGTGTCGATATTCCCCGCTTGGGCGTGATTGTCTACGCTTCACGCATCCGCACACAGCTATTCTTTCGCCAGGTCGTCGGCAGGTGCATCCGTCGCCGAGGCGATAACGATGACCTGTGCGCAAGGGTCTTCGTCCCCTCTGTCCAGCCAATCCTTCAATTTGCCGCAGAGATCGAACTCACCGTCAAGCATGTTCTTCGTGCCGAGGAGGACGAGGTCAGGCGCCGCCACAACAGAGGTGAAAGCGATTGTCCTGCCGACCGTACCCGCGACCCGCGCACTCTCGAAGTTATCGGTTCATCTGAGTCTGTTCACCCCTTCACCATTAACAGCGGCGAGCGGTACGGCGAACCCCTACTTCTACACGCCCGCCGCCTTGGTCAGCAGGCTGGGTTGCCCGTAGGTACCGAACCCTCATCAATCGTCCGACTGCTCCGGCTGAATGGCACAGGAATCGGTGATGGAAGGCCATGGCCGGCCGTAGCGGAGCAAACACTCGCTGAGCGCAAGAAAGAACTTCGAAATATCGTCAACCGCAAGGTGGGGCGCCTCGCAGTAATTTCGAAAAATCCGCACCGGAATATTCACCGAAAACTTAATTCGACATTCTGCGAAGCCAGTATTGAGCATGCCACGGTGGGGACGCTCAACGAGCGCCTGATCCTTCTTGACCGCTGGATTGCGGAAGTGTATTGAGCGCACGATTTTCAACGGTACGGATGATGACTACGCTGCAATCTGCGGTCCAGCAGCTAGAGAGGAAAGAAAAGGACGCGGCGTCATCCCATGTCCGTAGAGCACCTGCAGGGACCTTGCCGGCGTGGCGACGAGTCAGCTGTGCGTTCGCGCGAGTGGGCGGGTGGCGCAGGACACGTCGTCTACTCCACGGCGGTCAGCAGGTCGGCTCCCGAGAGTTCGCCGAGCGCGCTGGTGAGCTCGGTGAGTGGTTCTCTTAGAGCCGACAGTGCGTTGCGCATGTTGGCGGCGTGTTCCCAACGGCGTTCATGCTCGATGGTGCTCGTCGTAGCTGGCCGGGCTGCTTCGTGGACTTCCAGCGCCGGGTGCCATGTGCTTAGGAAAGGCCGAAGGTGGTTGTTCACGAGGGCTGCCACGAGTTGGGGAAGCTGGGAGGCCGAGGCATTCGGGCCGAGGCGGTGGAGGCCGTCGCGTGCCGTGGTGAATAGCGAGTGGAGGGAGGTCAGGGCCTCTCTGAGAGAGCCCTGTCCATCGGCCAGGGGCTGTACCCCAACGCGCAGAGAGAGCTCGACTTGCAGGTCGAAAGCTACTGCCCGCTCGACGTCGTTGGGCGAGACCGGCGACTGGGAAGGCACGGGATGCTCCTGCGCTGTGGTCGGATTGGTTCGGCTTTCCAGGATAGGAGCCGGCCACGACTGCACCAGGGTGTGGAGGAGGGCCTGACGGAGATCCTCCTGTCTGGTGGAGTCTTCGTCATGGCGCCGCACCGCACGGGCGACAAGTGAATGCACGCTCCATACGCGGGCATTCGGAGCGGATGGACGAACGATGCCGTCACCTACCAGAGCGTCGATGCCCTCTGTCACACGTTGAGCGGCTTCGGGCGGCCGAAGAGTATCGACAAGCGCCAGAGTCTGCTGCAACGGGGCATCGGCGAGGGGCGCCGGGTGGACGAGGGCGAGGACCCTGAGGATGTCGTTGGCGGAACTGTGCGCCTTGATGCTGCGCGGCAGGAGCGTCGAGGAGCGCGGCGTGTGCTCCGGACCAGGACTGGGCACTGCTGCACGCTCCCAGCGCAGCAGCACGTCTGTCGTATTGCTGTGCAGCAGTCGACGCAGGTGTGGAAGATCCTCGTGGGCCATGCGCTCGGCAACGAGATCCAGCGCCAGGGGGTGGCCTTCGAGATCGCGGATGACCTCGTCGGCGGCCAGGCGTTCCGCCGCGTCTGCGGGACGGCGGCGTGAGGTGAGGAGATCGTAGGCGTCGGCGTCGGGAAGCGGGCCGAGGTCGAGCGGCTCTCCGGAGGAACCATAGTGCCGCGAGCGCGTGGTGAGCAGGGTGGCGGCGAGCATGTGCGGGCCGTGTAGCAGCGCGAGTTGCTCACGTGAAAGGCCGTCTGGGACACCATCGAGCACCCATAGGCAAGGCTCCTGTTGTTTCTCCAGTGTGACGGCGAGATGGCTGAGCAACTCGTGCAAGGAGGTGCGACGTGTCTCCAACCCGAGTGCAGAACCCACCGTCTGCACTTGATGGAAGTAGCTCTCCAGGACGCGTTGAGGTGGGGTGCCAGCGGCTGTGTGCAGGTCGAACCAGTAGATACCGCCGGGAAACGAGGAGGCGAACTGCAGCGCGTACTCCTGGGCCAGAAGCGACTTCCCGACTCCAGGCATTCCCCGGACAACTGCCGTGCGCCCGTGGCCCGTCTGCGAGACGAGCGGCGCGAGGTGGCGGTGAAGCGCCGTGTGCAGATGCCACTGCTCGGCCAGCCGACCGGTGAAATGGCGAGACCCGGACGGTATCGGGGCCGGCAGCCAGCGCGGCTTCGCTCGGTCAGGCGTCCAACCAAGCGGTCTCGTCAACCCCCCTACGTACGCGGCGACCCGATCGGCGAGGCGCTCCGCAACGCCCTCGTCCCTGATACCGGGCCAATGCCGGGCGTCCCTCAATTCCAGCGGCTGTACGTGGTCGGCGGACTGCTCAGGATTGATCACCAGGATGCGCCGACGCGGGTCCCCCTCCCGCTGCCCTGCCAGAAAGGCATAGGTCAACTCCCATTGGCACGCACGACGGCGTGGGTATTCCTTCGAGTAGATGGCCAAGAGGGCCTTCGACCGGGCAAGCGCGTGCGAGATGGTGGAGGTGATCCCGGCGAAGTCCTCAACAGCGGTGTCATCTACGAAAATACGCAAACCACGGCGACGGAGAGCAGGGGTCAGGAGTTCCAGCAGGTCAGCATCAGACCGGCTGTAGCTGATGAAGACGTCCCAGTCCTCCTCGCCCGCGTGCCGATCCATTCCAGCCCCTTCTCTTGCGCTGCCCGAGACGACCTGCCCGAACGGTGATCCCATCCAGTATCGTTGCGCCCCAGACCGTGGGTGCGACACGACGTGGGGGATGCGTGCCGAGGAGGAAGGGTTTAGGCAGGCGACCAGCCGAGGTAGCCGTCAAGTTCACCGTGCCGTTCGTCGGGGAGATCAGCGGCACCTGGCGGCCGGACGACGCCGAGCGAAAGGCGGCCTGGGAACTCTACGTCGAACTGATCACCCGGGTGAGCGTGGTCGAGCTCGGCCCGGCGGAGGGGGTCTTGAGGGAAGCCCTGACCTCGCACTACACGCTCTTCACCACCACGCGCGACATTCTGCGCCGTTACGGCCCCGACGTCGCCCCGCGCAGCCGGCAGGGGCAGATCACCTTCGGCTCTCTCGCGGTCACGGTCCTCAACACGGTGGTTCGCCCCCTCCTGACCCGTTGGCATCCCACCCTCGCGGCACACGAAGCCGCGCGACCGGCCGGCATGGCTGCACAGCAGTACGAGCAGCAGTGGGAACACGAGGCCGAGCTCCGCGGGGAGCTGCGGGCTTCCCGGCAGGTACTGGCCGAACTCGCCCGCGTGTTGGCGGAGGTCGCAGGCGCCGCGGACCTTTTGGACCCGCGATCACCTCAGCTCCCCGGTCAGCGGGGGGGGGGGGCTTAGAAAGCGGGGATGCCGGGTCTGCGAACGGCAACGAGGGATCGTGGTAGGAACCGCGGGAGGTCGGGTGCTGCTCCCTGCGCACCACATCGCCAGGCCAGTCGCCCCCCGGCGTGCCAGTTCTCAACGCAGCTGTTGCGCCAGCTGCTGTTGGCGATGCCAAGCGCGAGCACATCCAGCAACGCGTTGAGGTCTGTGGGATCCGCCTGGGTGGAGCGGCGATGGTCGGATCGACGAGCTGCCGGCCCGGCCATCTCGTAGGCAACACGGCACGGTAGTTGCCTGTGGCCGCCTACCTGTTGTCGTCCGTCGGATATGGCCCGGGAGTGGCACGGCTGAGGGTTCTCTCGTTGCCGAGTTTCTTCCTGTCGCCCGCAGAAGCCCGGCGTCCATAGGTCACCACGACCTTCGGGAGCAGTCAGAGGGCGCGTAACTGCCGCCCCGCCAGGGTTATTTGTCGCCATCGGGTGTTTGGTCCGGGGTGACCACCGCACGGGAGGCACGGCGGCACTCGATCTTTCCGCGTGGGTACCCTGCCGCGCATTGGTGCTCCGGTGATCGTCCGTGGCGTCGTGCGGCGCCGTCAGCCGCGCCATTCGATCAGGAGGAGGGTCGCATCGTCCGTGGTGATTCCGCCCCGTTCCCGCATGAGGGCGTGGGAGAGGGAGCGGGCCATGGGCCGCACGGCGGACCCGGTGCGCGCGAGACGGTCCACCCACGCGATGAGTTGCTCTTCGCCGAACTCCTCCCCGCCGGTCGTGTGTTCCTCGATCAATCCGTCGGTGAAACACAGGACGCGGTCGCCCGGCTCCAGGGCCAGCTCGGTGATCCGGGGTTCCTGACCGCCGAAGCCGACCGGCAGGGTGGTCGGGCTGTGGAGCCGTCGGACGACGTGCTGCCGGCGGATGAGCAGGGGCGCGGGATGGCCCGCGTTGACCCACTGAAGGTGCCCGGTCGTGGTGTTGAGCCGCATCATCTGGGCGGTCACGAAATGGTCGGGGCCGAACTGGCTGGCGATCGCCCGGTCCATGAACGCGTAGATCTCGGACAGCCCGATGCTGATGCGCCGGGCGTGGCGGTAGGCGCCGATGGCCACCGTGGCCATCGTGGCGGCGTCCAGGCCGTGGCCCATCGCGTCGACCACGGCCACGTGCAGGATGTCGTCGTTGAGGGCGTAGTCGAAGCTGTCGCCCGCTACGTCGTACGCGGGCTCCAACATCCCGGCCACCGCGACCCGGGGTACGGACATCGCCAGTGGCGGCAGGACCGACCACTGGATCTCCGCGGCAACGCTCATCGGTTCCCTGCGCCGGACCCGGAAGAACAGATCGGTGTAACCGTGCTTGGTCACCAGTATGTCGGCGGCCAGAGCGGTGATCCTGCGCAGTAGTCGTCGGTCGTCGTCATCGACGCTGTCCAGCGTGACGGCCATGACGCCCACGTGGTCCCCGCCGTCCAGCAGCGGCAGGTGGACCCGCACACCGTCGGCCTGTTCCACCTCGACGGGACGTCCCTCCAGAAAGGCCCGGCCGGCGTCGGAATCGTCGATCGACTGCGGTGCACCGGCCAGCAGCCCCTCGCCGGGCACTGGCACCAGCAGCAACTGCCCGTAGTCCTGCAGGAGGATCGCGATATCGCGGCCGCCGAGACGGCCCACCGCTTTTGCGATCAGCGGAGCGAGCAGGTGTGGCGGCGACTCGTGCCCCCGGTCCAGCAACGTCCCCACCAGCCGCTCCCCGAACCCTTCCGACCGGCCCGGGCCTCCCTTACGGGGCCGGCATTCACCGTCTGCCATCGCCGGGCCCTCGCCGGCAGCCGGTAGGGGGGATGCCCGCGGGGGCGCAGGCCGTACGAGGCGGGACGTTCTCAAGAACTCCCTGGAGGGGTGTGCGCACATGAACTCCCGACACGGCGGTGATCGATGGGAGCAGCGTGCAATGGCAGCCGAAGGGGTCCGATTCATTGCTCCACAGGCGGCATGTCACGCTGTCCGCCGGCGTGTGGCTTTGTTCACGAGTTTCGAAACTCGTGAACAAAGCCAGGCGTGGCAGTTTCCCTGACGGACCGAGGGCGGGCCGACCGCGATGGATCTACCATCAAGACATGAGCGTGTTCATAAAGCTGGTGGAGAACCGGCCCCCCAAGGAATACGCGGACCCGACGGCCTCGGATATCTCCTACGGCGATGTCACCGACGGCGAATCGCCGGCCACTTACGAGTACGACGTGATTCCGAGCGGCGCATTGAGGATCCTGCGCGTGGGGAAGGGGGAAGCCGCCGTAGTCGATGCGGTCTACGCCCCAGGGCTCTGGTTCCGCGTCGCCGGAAAGTGGCACGGCAGTACCGAATAGCACCTCGCCGGCAGGTGTGACGCCGAAGTCGGGAAGTGCACTCTCACGTGTTGCGCCGGGAAGGACAGCTCCAGCGGGTTTCGCCAGGGCCGTTCAGAGCGGTGCGCTCTGCTCTACGTCGGACCATCTTGGGCGAGCACGCGGGCGCCGTGGCCGCCCTCGGAATCCCAGACCTCTTCGCCGGCCCGATCGCTTTCTGCCACGATGCGTCGGGATTCCGCCCGTTCCACCAGAGCGCTCGCCGTGAGAGTGCGCAGCGGGCCGGTGGCCGCGGTCATTAGCCAGGCGGCGGTGGCCGGGTCAGTCTGCGGCGGAATCACCAGGAGGTCCCAGCGGCCGGCGGTGTAGGACAGCAGTAACAGCTTGTGGGGGTCCTGCTCGGCCTGGAACCAGCCCACTCGCACCACATGCCCGTCGACGGGCACCCGGCGGGGGATGGCCGGCCAGAATGTCGGGTTCACCGTCACATGGGTGATGCGCCCCCATAGCGGGTCCAACACGGTTATCAGCGCGGGGAGTTCTGCCGTCAGGTCGCGGGAGCGAGGCCACCAGGCACCGTCCAGCAGAGCACCAGGAGTGCGGGAAGGGGCCAGCGCAAGACGCGGAGGCGGCGAAGAGGCCCGGTCTTCGGCCGAAGTCGAGTCAAGAGCGGTCGCGGTCATGACACGAACCTGTCCCGGGTCGTATGCACCGGCCCGACGCTGTGAATCACCGAGGGAGACAGGAGCTCGGAGGCTCATATGCGAAATTCCCTCGGTAATTGAAGGATACTCCCAGAAAGCGACCACCAGGTGTTTTCGTTCAGTCCTGGCCTGAACTTCGCCACCGTCGAGTTGGCGACGAAGCGCCGACTGCCAGCCGGCGGAAGCCTCGATCTGAGAGCCATCTCCGCGGGCGGAAAGGTATTTTTGCTGTCCACCCTTACAACGTTGCGGTGCGCACCATCCTGATGCGGCACTAGCAACATGCAAGACCACCATCGCCGCCCTGCCCCGCAGGTCACCTCAGATGCCGGCACTGCTGATCGAACCGAGCGCTCTGCCATGCAAGGGCCTGTTCGACCTGCCTCACCGTCAGCCCAACGGCCCCAGCCGGCCGGTCGATCCCGAGCCCGTCGGGATGCTCATCGAGCACCCGGGCGATCTTGCCGACCCACAGTTCTTCCTCGATGAACGGCCGACGGGCATAACGCTCCCGCAGCACCGTCAGATGGTCTTCCGAGCACGCGGTGACCGACCGCCGACCGTCGTTTCCCAGGTCATAGACGTAGACAGCTGAGGAATCCGGCACCGCCGTCCGCATCTGGCTTCCCTCGGCAATCGTCCGCCGGCACTCGTCGCATGACGCCTCATCTGCTACCACGCCATCTGTTTACCCTGGTGGGGCGTCGGGCCCATCCGGTTCACCGAACTGCCGGTGCCAGCGCACGAACTCGGCGTTCTGCCACATAATTCCGGCCTCGATCTGGCCCAGGTCCAGCCCGGTTTCCTTGACCAGGTCCTCCTCGCTGATGCCCTCCGGATGCTGCTGCATCGCCCTGCCGATCTTCCCCGCCCGCAGCTCCGCGTCGGCGAACGGGCAGTGTTCGTACTGCTCAACCAGCTCTTTCAGATACTCCTGGGTGCACCAACGACCATCCGCTTGCCGTCGAACTTCGCATCGATCGCAGGCATCGACGACGAGTCCCACACGAGCGCATACCACTCAAAACTGTCCGAAATCACAGCCCTGCAAAGATCGCACAAGCTCGGGATGGATCTCTTCCTCGCAGGCGTCGTCCGGCTCGCCGTTCGCCACTGCCCGTCTAACGCCAGACGTCGGCCCGGTGTGGTCGTCGCTGACCCGTCCGGGAGGTGTGGGCCGTTGTCGCGGACGTCGTTGACCGCGGCGGACACCGTGTGTCGAGGCAGAGCTCAGTTACCACACCGTGAAGCACTACCCCGCGCCCTGCTGTGCGACGTACCCGGTGTCGTCGTCGGCGCCGAAGGCGTCCGCGGCAGCGACGGGGTCGAAACCGGGCGGGCTGTCCTTGAAGGCCAGGCCCATGTCGGCCAACTTCACCCTGACCTCGTCGATCGACTTCGCGCCGAAGTTGCGGATGTCGAGCAGGTCCGCCTCGCTGCGCGCGATGAGCTCGGCCACGGAGTGGACGCCCTCGCGCTTGAGGCAGTTGTAAGAACGGACGGTGAGTTCCATCTCCTCGATCGGCAGTGCGAGCTCGGCGGTCAGGGCGGCATCCGTCGGGGACGGCCCCACGTCGATGCCCTCGGCGTCGACGTTCAGCTCGCGGGCGAGGCCGAACAGCTCGACCAGAGTCCTGCCGGCCGAGGCCATCGCATCGCAGGGGCGCATGGTCTGTTTGGTCTCGACGTCGACGATCAGCTTGTCGAAGTCGGTACGTTGCTCGACACGGGTCGCCTCGACCTTGTAGGTGACCTTGAGCACCGGCGAGTAGATCGAGTCGACCGGGATGCGGCCGATCTCCTGGTGGGCCTGCTTGTTCTGGACGGCGGAGACGTAGCCGCGACCGCGCTCGACGGTCAGCTCCATCTCCAGCTTGCCCTTGCCGTTCAGCGTGGCCAGGACCAGGTCGGGGTTGTGCACCTCGACGCCGGCCGGCGGGGCGATGTCGGCGCCGGTCACCAGACCGGGGCCCTGTTTGCGCAGGTACAGCGTGACCGGCTCGTCGCGCTCGGAGGAGACGACGAGCTGCTTGACGTTGAGGATCAGATCCGTCACGTCCTCCTTGACGCCCGGCACAGCGGTGAACTCGTGCGGCACACCGCCGATCCGGATGCTGGTGACGGCAGCGCCGGGGATCGAGGAGAGGAGGGTGCGACGTAGGGAGTTGCCGAGGGTGTAGCCGAACCCCGGCTCCAGCGGCTCGATCACGAACCGGGAGCGGTATACCTCCACCACCTCTTCGGTGAGAGAGGGACGCTGAGCGATCAGCACGTGGTGCCTCCAGTTTTCGGCACCCGCCATGTGGTGCCGACCCATCGAGCGGTAGCCCGATGGCGATCCCGCAAGGCTACGGGCATGAGCGCCCAATGGTTCCGTACCACCCGGGCGCAATGGAGCGCGGCGGCGCACGGCGACCTTCGTCCTGGTGCCGAAGCCTCGACGGCTCCCTCACCGCTCGCCGCGTTCGCGGTCCGTTCGAGGCTGTTCCACGGGAACGGGGTGTGCCCGACGGGTACCGGTGTCGATGAGGATCTGCTCGGCCGGGGCGACGTTGCCCGTCCGGACGGCCCTGGCCATGGCGTCGCGGGCTGCTTCAGGAGTCGCGTGCGGTGGGACCACCAGCAGGGAGAAGTGGTCCTGGTCGCCCCGGGTGATGAGGACGGTGTCGTCACCGACCGGGAACGAGTCGATGTGGACGACCCGCTCGTCGATGACCAGACGAGTCGGCAGTTCTTCCCAGGCATCCGCGTCCAGGCCAACGCGCAAGACGGGACCGAGATGCTCGGTCAGCGCGGCGACCAGAGCGGGGAGCTCAGCGCCGATGTCGCGGGAACGCGGCCACCACGCGCCGTCGAGAACCTGCTCACGGGTGTGCGTGGTCACCAGCCTCAACAGAGCCGTCCCCGGTCTGACGGCCTGGTGGACCGCGTCCGGCAGAACGTGCGGTACGGGGGGAGTACCGGCGTCGGTCATGTGTGTTCGCCCGCCTTCCGGGGAGGTGCGTCCGCCTGGCGAGGTGACCTCGTCACTTCACCGTACTCCTCGCGGCGACGGGGTCGGAATCACGTTCGTCAGGAGAGTTCCTGGTCACGCACGCCTTCGCGGACCGCCGACCGAAGTACGGCCAAGATACTGGAGGTACTTCACACGCGGGCTCTCACGCCGGTGTCGTTCCCGCTGATCAACAACCCGGCACGTCGAAGACCTGCCCGGGGACAGGTCCGCGCCAAGACTGCGACCATCGACATGACCTGCCCATCGGTGGGCGCGATGAAGTGTGGCTGCTTGGTCATGGCGGCTGCTCCCCCGCTCTGGGCGGTGCCGTTGACGGCTACGCCTCCGGCGCCTTCCGCCGTCGCCTGACCGGCGGTGCTGTTACGGGCATCCTGCACCTGCTGGACTGCGCGCTCCAGAGCTGCGGCGAAGTCCGCGTCGTGCTCGGCCGCGTCCGTAAGTACGCGCTGCATCCGCTACCGGACGGGACCGGAGGGCACGGCGGCCTCCTCCGTTCCGGCTTCTTCGGCCTGCTCTGCGGCCTCGGCGGTCAGCTCCAGGAGTGCGGGTTGCTCGCCCAGCCTCGCGCGAGTCCAGCGCCCGGTCGACCTCTGCATCGGCCCGCCCGGCCACGTGCCTGGCCTTCTACACAGCCGAGGCGAATAAGACCCTGACGGCTACCTCAACACCCGTCATCTCAACTCCCCCTACTCGCCTGGGAATTAATAGGACGGCACCCAGGCCCGTTCGGTTCAAGAAGCCGACACGAGGAAGACGCCATCGGCCGACTGCGCCTGCGCCCCCTACGTTGCCCCTGGAGATCTGACCGAACGCCACACACGACACCGGCTCTGGGGTCAACACCCGTAGGGCTTCCGGAGCCGACCACTAAGGAGGCAAGGGCCGCCCGTGACGAGTGGGCGCTTGCCGCAGCTCGTAGGCGCCATGCCCACCTTCGTCCGTCATGGGCATGGCTCTTGCGGTCGGACGGAGTTGCTGATGGCCGTGTGCCTAGCCGGCCAGCAGGGGCGAAACACGAGAAGGAACCGTGAACTCCTTGGCGAGGGTGTCCATGACGAGTTCGTCGCAGACCTGGCCGAGCCAGTAGCCGGCTTCGCGGAGGGCGCCGACGGTGCGGAAGCCGGCCTTTTCGTAGGCGCGGATGGCTGCCGTGTTGGGGGCGAGGACCTTGAGCCAGACCATGCGGAGGTTGGTGATGTGGAAGGCGTAGTCGAGGGTGAGGCGGGTGGCCTGGGTGCCGAGACCGCGTCCGCGGGCTTCGGGGGCGAGCATGATGACGTATTCGGCGGTGCGGACGGCGTGGTCGGGCAGGAGGGTGGCGACGCCGACGGGTACGGGTTCGCCGGAGGTACGGTCGTAGATGGTGAAGCGGATGTTCTCGCCGCGGAGTTGGTGGGTCATGCCCTCGGTGCGTGATGCGAGGGATTCGGGTGTCTGGCGGCCGTAGCCGACCAGGAGGGCGGGGTCCTGTTCCCAGCGCCAGTACGTCTCCACGAGGTCGGCGCGGTAGGGGCCGAGGGCGCAGGTGTCGGTGCCGATCCACAGGATCGGGTCAGAGCTGGTGCTGATGGTGGCCTCCTATGGTGAGTGCCGGGGTGTAGGCGTGCGTCGAGGGTGGTTCGGCGGCCGGACTGCCGTCGTCAGTTTGTACCCAGGCGTGGAGTCGTACGGGGTCCGGGGCGACGCCGTGGCACCAGGTGGCCGACAGGCGTCGTGAGGCGAGGAACAGCACGGTGGCGGCGGATTCCTCCAGGCAGGCGGTACGCGATGGTGAGTACCAGCCGGCCCGGCGGACGGCGCGGACGGCTGCCTCCGCCTGATCGTGGGTAGCGGGGTGGCGGCAGGTTGACGCGACTCTCGCCAGGACGGTTGTGATGCGGTGCAGGGCGGTGCTGCGGGGGCCGAGCCGTGTGAGGGCGAGGACTGCGGCGAGTGCGGCAGTGGCGGTGAGGGTGCCGGGGCTGGGGGCGGGGTGGATCGTTCCGGCGGTGTGCTCTGCGCTGCCCCAGCTTGCGGGTGCGGATTTGGCGGGGAGGGGTGCCGGCCAGGGGGTGGGGGTTGCGGAGGGGCGTAAGAAGCCGGTGGCGAGGAGTCGTGTGCTGAGGGTGGGCGGGAGGGTTGTCAGCTGTCCGGTGGTTGCTGCGTCGTGCCAGAGCTTCGCTGCGTTGGGCAAGAGGCATTGGACGTTGCTGGTGCGGTAGTTGATGAGGACGAGCACGTGGTCGAAGTCCAGGGCTCGGACGTGTTCGGGGGCGGTGACGAAGCGGGGTGGGTCAGTCATGCGTACTCCGGAGGGACTCGGTCGTCCACAGGGGCGCGGGGTTGCGGTGGTGGGCGGTCAGCCAGGCTTCGGCGGTCAGGGCTTGTTCGAGGGTGGCGAGGGGTGTGGGGATGCCGGCGGCGGCTTCGCGCAGGGCGCGGTCGAGCGCGGTGGGGTTGATGAGGCCGAGGTCGGCGAGGTGTCCGTGGGCCAGGGCGCGGAGGTCGGGGAGGTTGGCGCGGAGGCCGGTGTAGTGGTCGGCGTCGAAGCTGCCCTTGGTGGTCCGGGCAGCGACGGCGGGCGGGAGTAAGCCGGTCATGGCGCGGCTGAGCAGGGGTTTGTAGGCGTGGATCGGTGGGCGCTGGCTGATCGGGGTCCTCAGTACTGCGTCCATCACGGCCGGGTCGAGGAGCGGGTTGTGCAGGTCGATGCCGTGGGTGGCGGCGAGTTGTGCGTCGGCGGCTGCGGTGCGGGCGACCTCGCGGATCTCGTCGATCAGGGACCGGACGGCGGCGTCGAGGCCGGGCAGCGGGTCCGGTGTGGCGGCGGCTTGGAGGGCTGCCTGGGTCAGGAGGTGGCGGGCTGGTGGTTCGGCCCAGGTGGGGAAGGACAGGAGGGGGAACCAGCGGACGCAGCCGTGATCGTTGCGGTTGCGGGTGCCGACGGCCTGGGCGAGGTCGGCCAGGGCTTGGCGGCGGCTGGTCCTGGCGGCTTTGGCGGCGTCGCGCAGGAGGGCTGGCACCTGGGTGTGCCGGAGGCGGGCCCAGCCGAACGCCTCCCCAACTGCGCGCTTCCAGTGGCCGTGACGCAGCAAGTCGGCTAGGTGGAGAGGCGGTTGGAACAGGACACTGTCACCGCCGTCGCCGGTCAGGTGCGTACGGGTGCCGAGTTCGGCACGCAGCCAGTCCAGTTGGGCGATCAGGCGGGCCTGCGTGAGAGTGGAGGGGGCCGGCTCGTCGGTGGCTGGCGTGGCGGTGATGCGGGTGTAGGGCAGGTGCTCTGCTGTCATCGGCAGCAGGTGGTGGGCGAAGAGGCTGGGGTACGCCTTGGCGGTCAGGCGTGCGTAACGCAGGTCTGCGCCGGAGGTGTTGCCTTCGGGGTGGATGGTGACGGCGTCGAGGCGGCGAGGCGGGACGACCGCGTGTGCCGCCAGGACCGCGACGGAGGTCGAGTCCAGTCCTCCGGACAGGTCGCACGACAGGTTGGGGTCGTGTGCCGCTCGGAGTGCCACGGCGTTGGTCAGTGCGGAGCGCAGACGCTGTGACGGCGCCGTGGCGGAGTCGGTGTCGGGAGAGGGGCGCCACACGGTCGTCCACCTCTGGGGGCCGCCGTCGGCGGGCAACACGACGCGACTGCCGGGCGGGAGCTGCCGGATTCCGTCGAAGAACGTTCGTGTGCCGGCCAGAGCGGGCACGGACGGCACGAAGACCGCGCACGCCAGACGTTGGACGTCCACAGCGGACCCGATGAGCGATGCCAGGGTTCGGGCGGAGGTGCACCACGCCCAGGTGCCCTGGTAGGCGGTGAGGTAGACGGGGTAGGCGGCGGCCGGGTCGGTGTAGACGTTGACACCGTCCTGGGTCTCTTCGAGGACCACGTACGAACCGGGCCAGCGCCATGCGATGTCGTCCGGCAGTGGGGCGTCGATCAGGCGCTGTGTCTCGGAGCTGGTGGCACCGCACGGTCCCAGGATGAGGACGTGCCGCCGACCGCTGTCGTCGGACACCGAGCGGGCAGGGCCGTTGCCCAGACGCCATGTCGCTGACCCGGCCGCGACGGGCTCTGCCTCGGTCGGCCAGGGGCGGAGCGTCCGTGGGCTGCTGAAGCCACCGAAGATCACCGGTTCCTCCAGGAAGTCGGGTGCCGGTGCGTTGCCGGCCCTCAGGATGGGGCCGGCAACGCACGCACGTGGGTCAGTTGTAGGCGCGGCGCTTGTCCTCGCTGTGGCCGCCGCCCTGGCCCTCGGTCAGCTCGACGGCGTCGCCGATCTCGACGGCCACCAGATCGTTGTTCTCCCCCTCGGCCGGGGCCGTGTTCAGCTGGTCGGGCATGGAAGTGCTCCTTCTGCGTTCGGAATGTGCGATGGGTGTTGCTGGCCGGCCCTGGCCTCGGAATTACTGGCCGAAGCGGGCCGGAGACTTGTGTGACGGCCGTGGCGACCGTGGCGAGCACGGTTTGCTGCTCGGACGGCCATCGGGAGCCGGCGGGCCGCGCCCAGCCGGCGGGCGACGGCTCGGGCTGCTTGCCGTGGGTGAAAGACGAGCCGCCGGCGGGCGATCCGCTGTGCTGGCAGGGCGAGCTCGGCCCAGATGCATTTGCCGCAGGTCGTCCGCTTGGCGCCGTGGCGGAGTGAAAGGCTGCCGACGAGTGCCATTCCGCGCCCGGCTTCGTCCTCGGTGCCCGCGCGGTGTGGAACGGGCAGGATGAGCGAGCCGTCGTAGACCTCGACCAGGAGGCGACGCCGGCTGAGGTTGGCGGACAGCGTGAGGGTCAGCATCGCGCCGGTGCCGTGCCGCACGGCGTTGGTGACCAGCTCCGACGCGACGACGCTCAGTGCGGTATCGGCAGACTCGTCGAGGCGGAGCCCCCATTTTTCCGCCAAACCCTTGACGTGGCGACGGCCGATCGGCACGGCGGTCGGATCACGGACCAGGAAGAAACTTCGGCTGTGTACGCGCATGACGGGCCCCTTCGACAGACAACGGACCGGACGTGGAAGCTGAAGGCCGCGAGGCGGGGAGGGATTGAACGCCGGGCGTTCGCCTGCTTCGCTGAGGAGCAGTCAACTCCCCGTGCGCAGACCGTTCCGGTGCCAGCGAGGGGTGCGTTTTCCCGTAGGGGGCCGCTTTGGGGGGCCAGGTTCGGGCTCACGACTGTCAGACGCTTGGGGGACGGGCATGATGGCACCAGACGGCATCGGCGCCATGCTGCGAGGACTCCGGGAGACCGCCGGGCTCACGCGCGAAGAGCAGGCCCTGGCCTTACAAGAGGCCCAGGACGGCAAGTGGTTCGACCCGGAGAACCTCAAGCGCTGGGAGACCGAACGCCGTCTGCCGACGCCGGTGTGGCACGAGCTGCTGGCGGCGGTCTACGGGTGCACCGTGGAGGAGATCGTCCGCGCGGTGGCAGCGAGTCGGCGCTGGCGTCGACTGCAGCGACGCAGTGGTGGAGACGGAGAGGAGGGTGCGGCGGTGAAACGACGGCAGTTTCTCGGTGTGGCAGCAGGGGCGACGGGAGCGGTCGCCCTGCCGGGGATCGCGGAGGCGCGCGCGGGCATCAACGCCGGCCTCTCCGACTCCGATTCAGGCGATCTCGACTACCTGGCCGGAGCGTTCGAGCGCCATCGAGGCGGCTACCGCGGCCGCCCGCCCGGCGCCGTCCTCGCCCAGATGAAGGGCGACCTCGAACTTCTACGGGACGTGCTCAGCCGACCCATGCGGGCCTCCGCCAGGGCGGACCTCGCCCGAACGGCGGCGGGAATCACCGGCCTGGTGGCGATCATCCAGCACGACCGCGGTGACCAACGGGACTCGATCGGCTGGTTCGCCACCGCAGAACAAGCCGCGCGGGAGTCGGGCGACCGCCACATGATGGCCTGGAGCCTGGCCCGGCACGCGATGGTCCCCCTCAACTACGGTGCCCCGCAAGCCGCCGCCGACCTCGCCATCCGCGCCCGCGCCGAAGCCGGCCGCACCCCGACGGCCTCAGCCGCACTCGCCGCCGCCGTCACCGCCCGAGCCCTCGCCTCCACCGGAGACCACCAAGGCGCCCTGCGCGCGATCGCCGACGCCCGCTCCATCGCCGAGCGCCTGGACACCACGCAGGCCGCCGACACCTGGTTCGGCTACCCCACGCAAAAACACCACGTCCACCTCTCCCAGGCATTCACCCTCATGGGACGCACCCGCGAAGCACGCTCCGAGCAACAAGCCGCACTCGCCCTCACCCGCTCCCCCTCCGTCATGACCCGCGCCCTGCTGGCCATGGACGCCGCAACATGCCTCAACGCCGACGGAGACCCCACCGCGGCAGCAGACATGGCCGCCGACGTCTGGCAGCGACTGCCCCAGGCATACCGGGACGGCCTGGTCCGAACACGCGCTGAGGTCCTGCACCAGTCGCTTGTAGGCGGTGCCCACAACCGGCTCGGGGAAGCCCTAGCCGGCTGACCGGGGGCGGAGACGAGGCGGAACAAGCGCGCTCATCGTCGCCGGACCCGGCTCGTCTGCTGGTGCGCGACGGTGGATGTCGCGGAAACCGGAGCGGACGCACTCCTGGGGCGCTGCGATCGAGGCGGCGAGGCGGGCGGGGTGATGTAGCCGAGGTGTTGTAGCCGCCAGACGAGGACGTCGCTGATCGAGTCGGCGCTGTCGAGTTCGCGTTGTGCGGCGGCTTTGGTCAGGAGGGTGGTGGCGTCGTGGCCGGCGCGTTCGGCTTGGTCGAGGACGGCGGTCAGGGCGTGCCAGCCTGGTTCGGCCTGGAGGCGGTCGGCGAGGTGGGGGAGGGTGGTGCGGACGGCGTTCGTCTGCCGTTGCCGTACCGGGGCGGGGAGACGCTGGCCGTAGGCTCGCATGGCAGCCAACGGGGTTGCGGCGGTGACCTGGTAGGCGGCGCGGAGGTGGTCGGCGGCGCGTTGTGCGGCCTCGGCTTGCTGGGCGTGGTTGCGGGCGGCGTGCCACCGGGCTGCGGCGACGACGGCGAGGATCACGATGTCGAGCACCAGGGCGGTGGCGGCGCCATCTGGCCCGTGGCCGAAGGCGGTGCCGGAATGGACGACCTGGTTGGCGGCGCGGCGCAGGGCGTACATCTCTGCGTCCTTGGCGCGGATGTGGGAGCGGGTGGCGCGCTCGAAGTGCCGTGCTGCTTCTCGCAGTTCGGTTCGTGTGCTCCCGAGGGAGGTCTGGGCGAGGGCGTCGAGGACTTCCCCGACGCCGATCAACTGGGCTGCCGCTGCGCCGTCGTCGCCGGACGCCAACGTATCGAGGGCCTCACCGGTGGCCTGGGCGGCGAAGTGGCGGGCGCGGGCCGGTGCCGTGGCGCCACTGCGTTCCAGAACTGCGGGCGGCTCGGGCATCTCGGCGCTGGCCGTGAATCGCTTGCGGATGCGGGGCAGGGACAGGTCCGGTGCGAGTTTGGAACCGGAGTACCAGATGGGCTCGCCGGCCTTGTTGCGGTCGCCGACGATGGCGACGGAGTAGCCGAGCACGTCGCCGGAGGGTGCGAGGCGCTTCTTGATGCGGACGCCTTCGGCGGCGAGCCGGTCGAAGAACTCGGCCTCGTTGGTGGCGCCGGCCAGGGCGCGGTGGACGTGTTCGCGTAGCAGCTCGCGTGAAGCGCCGTCCTGGCCGAGGCGTTCGGCTTTGCGGCGTTCGGCGGTGGTGGGGCGTTGGGCGGCGGTGCCGTCGCCTTCCTTGAGGCGGCGTAGGCCGAACTCCTTCTCGATCTTGCGGCATTCGGCTTGGGCGCGGGTGCCGTCTTTGTGGTGGCGGGGGCGGGTGCGGTCGGCGCGGACGAGGGTGGCGACGAGGTGGATGTGGTCGGGGGCGTGGCGGACGGCGATCCAGCGGCAGGCTTGGTCGTCGCCGTCGGGGGCGATGCCGGTGGCGGCGAGGATGCGGCGGGCGACGGTGGCCCATTCGTCGTCGGACAGGGTTGGGTCGCCGGGGGCGGTGCGGACGGGGCAGTGCCACACGTGCTTGTTGGGGGCTTTGTCGCCGAGGGCGTTGACCCACAGGTCGAGGTCGGCGGCCAGGTCGCTGAAGGTGGCGTTGGGGTCGCGGCCGGGGTCGGGGAGGTGGGGGTCGTAGGCGGCGGCGAGGTGGGGGTCGATGTGGGCTTCGATGTCGCTGGTTCGGTAGAGGTAGTGGAGCAGGCCGATGGTGCGGCTGCCGCGGGAGACGTCGGGGACCAAGGCGGTTCAGCTCACCAACGTCCGTGCGGCGGTGCGGATTTCGGTGGCGGCGTGGGCTACGGCGTCGGCGACGCGGGCGATGTGGAGGGCGTCGCCACCGGAGTTGAGGACCTTGGCGATCTGGTTGAGGTTGGTGCCGGCGCGCACCAGTTGGATGCGGGCGGCTTCGAGGCGGTCGAGCGCCTCGTCCCGGTCGAGGCCAGGGCGGCCGTGGAGTTCGGCGTGGACGGCCTGGGCGATGAAGCGGGCCTTGGAGACGCCCTTGCCGTCGGCGGCGTTTTGGATGTCGGTGGCTTCGGTGGTGCTGGCGCGGAAGGTCAGGCGCACGGAGCGCTGTCGGGGCTGACGGGAGCGGCGTCGCCCCTGCTTCACCTTCCGCTCGTGGCCGCCCTCGGTCGCGAGCTGCTGGTCCTGCGCTTCCTGGCGCTGGGCCTCCGCCGCCACCCCTGGGGCGGGGGCAAGCGCGTTGGACCGGCCTTTGGACGGTCCAACGCTACAGCTTGCTCCGCCTGGGGCAGGGGTGGAGGTGTGCGCGCGGTCGTGGTGGGTGGGGTTTTCGGGGTTCGGGGTGTGCATGTGGGGTGGTTCTCCGGCGGGCGGGATGGGGCGGGGGATGGCTGTGACCGCTGATGAGCGGAACGGGGGCACCACAACCGGGGGTGGCGTGTATGGGCGAGGGGTGGCCTCTGGTTCCTTGGCGGTGGGCGTTGGCCCGTTGGGCGGTCGGTTGGCCTGACCGGATATCCGGTCAGGTGGTGTGGCTTTGATCCGTGGGGCGGTCGGCCTCGGCCCGGAGGATCTTCATGATTTGGGTGAGCCGGCTTTCGGCGATGGTCAGCTTGGCTTCGTGGATGGCATCGCGGACCACCGTGCGGGAGGGCTTTCCGTGCGCGTCGCTTGCCTTGCGTGCGATGTCGAGCAGGACGTCCAATTCCGCGGCCGGGGGCCGCCCGTAGCGGGGGCCGTCCGTAGCGCCGGACTGCGGAGCCTGCTCTGGGGCGTCGGCCTCGGCCTGAGGTTCCGGGAGTTCCGTGGGCTCCTCCGGGTGGGGACGGCTGACTTCCGTGCGGTCACCGGGGTGCGGCGGCACCACTTCCGTGCAGGTAGAAAACGGGGCTGCCGAGGTTGGGGTGTGGCGGGCGATGAGGATGTGGAGGTGGACGGCGCCGGCCAGGGCGAGTGGGGCGAGGGTGGAGAGCACTCCGACCGTGAGGTCGCCGAGGCGCAAACCCGCCTCCGTGGCTTGCTGGTTGAGGCGTACGGCGTGGAGGGCGTTGGCCCAGATACTGGCGGTGGTGGCAGTGCCGAAGAGCGCCCAGACGTAGAGCCGTGAGCGGAAGGGGGCGGCGCGCAGGATGATCAGGGCGCGGACGCCGTAGGCGATGAACCCGTCGATGACGAGGGGGAAGAGGTAGGTGAGCAGTCCGCGGACGTGGATGGCGGTGGCCATCTGCTGCAGGGCGTCGTAGGAGAGGGCGCATCCTGCGGCGCCGAGGGCGGTGATGGCGGCGCGGTCCCAGCCGGTGGCGCGGCGCTCATCAGCAGCCGGCGGCACGGGATTTGGGGTGGGGGCGGCTAGGGCGAGGTGGGGCATGTGGGTCTCCGGAGAGTCCGCCGCACCGGTGGACGGGAGCGGTGCTGGCGGGGTGGAAATGTGGGGCGAAGAAGGCAGGGCGCAGGGGCCTGTTAACAGGCGGTGGGCTGCCTTCTGCGGTCGGTGCCGTTGAGGATGACGCGGGTGGTCATCTGGGCGAGGCGGGAGGCGACGCGGTCGCCTACGGCGTCGCGGAGCTCGGTGATGGGCAGGTTGGTGGTGACCAGGGTGGGGAGCATCTCGTTGTAGCGGCGGTTGATCAGCCGGTACGTCAACTCCTCTGTCCACTCTGAGGTCTTGGCCGCGCCGAGGTCGTCGAGGATGAGCAGGGGGCAGCGACCCAGGGACCACAGGGTGCGTTCGGGGTCGTGGCCTTGGCGTGGGCGCAGGCCGGCGTAGAGGTCGGCTGCCGTGGTGGCTTCCCAACGCAGCCGGACGCCGGCGGCGAGCAGGGAGCGGACCGCGCCGTATGCCTGGTGGGTCTTGCCGGTGCCGGTGGGGCCGGCGATCAGCAGCGACGGGCCCTCCGCGATGCCGGGGGCGCCGCCGGGCCCCCTACGGCCAGCACGGGTGATCTCCTCGACCCAGGCGGTGACTTCGGGGTGGTCGGCCAGGGCGCACCGGTAGCGGGCTGGGATGCGGGCGTCGGCCAGCTCCAGCGCGGTCACCGGCTCGGCAGCCGGTTCCTCGGCGGTGGCCGCGTCGAGATCGACGCCCCGGCTGTCGAGGATCGCGCGGAGCCGGGTGGCGATGGCACCGGCGCGCTCCGGCTCACGGGCTGCCGTGTCTGTGGCGGTTGCGACTGTGGTCACAGCTCACCCCCGTAAGCGGCTTCGACGTCGGTGGGGTTGGTCCAGGGGCGATGATGTGCCGCGCGGGCGGGCTGGGTGGCGTTCATGGCCTCGTTGACGAGGCTGGGCAGCACGCTGGGGCTCAGGCCCTTGACGCGCAGGCGCTCCAGTCCCGCGCGGACGTGGTCGGGGGCGATGCCTTCGCCGAGGAGCTGGTTGACCTCACGTCCGAGATGGCCGAGGAGTTTCTCGGGCGGGCGGTGGGCGCACGAGCCGACGAATTCGCCGATCAGCTGCTTGGCCGAGACGGTGTCCGGCGCGGGGCCGCCTGCGGCCCCCACAGGTACTGATCCTAGATCCAGGATCCTAGGTCCTAGATCCGGACGATGAGGGCTCACGGAGGGCGCGGTGAGTCCTCCCTGCCCCCTCACTGAGGGATCACTGACACCCTCCTGACCTGCGGTTTCGCCGCGTGTTACGGAGGGCTCGCGCATTTCGCGTGAGCTGTCGGTGAGGTCTCCGTGAGGTGTCACGGAGGAGGGCGTGAGGGCTCCCTGCATTGGCCGTGAGGGCTCACTGCGCTCGCTGCGCGGTGCTCCGTCGTGGTGGGGGCAGGCGGGGGTGCGGACGCCGCTGGGCCGGTTGATCTTCTGGTGGCGGCTCCAGGTGACGATGTGCAGGTACCGCTTGCCGTCGGCGCCCTCGTAGCGGCAGATCAGGTCCGCGCCGGCGAGTTGGGTGAGGTCGTCCTCGACACCCATGGGGCCGTGCTCGGGGCGAAGGGACCACAGCAGTCCGGCGATGACGGCGGCCTGGTCGCGGAACCGACCGTGGTCGTCGGCCTGGGTGAGCAGGCCGAAGAAGGTCCGCTCGGCGGTCACGGAGACCTGGGCGAGGGACTCGGAGGCGAAGGCTTCCGGCTTGATGGTGCGTATGCGTGCCATGCCTATCGCCCCGCCTTCGCCGACGGGCGGCACGACAGGGGTGCGGGGAAGGTACGCCGGCACGTACTCTGGGGCATAGAGCTCCTCACACGGCAGGCCATCGAGGCGGCAACCTCGGCCTGACCGGTAGATCGTTCAGGGATGGGCGGTGGTGGGGACTTCGCTTCGGCCCCGGTGTTAGCGCACCGGGGCTTTTCGCGTTCCTGGGCCCGAAGCGGGCTCAGGGCATCTATTGTACCAGCCATATTGCTGATCGCAGAAGAGCTCTGCATCGCGCAGAAACGATGCTACTCTTTTGGGGTGCTGCAAATCGCAGTGCCTTGTTACGTCACGAAGGAGGGTTGGCTGTGGAAGACCACGAGGCGTCCGGTGAACCTCTGGTGCTCCGAGGCGAGGAGAACGTCGGCGTACGGATCAAGTTGGAGCGGGAGGCCCGCGGCTGGAGCACCAATGCGGTCTCGGACCGGCTGAACGAAGCGGGCTACGAGATCAACCCGTCCGCCGTGTGGCGCATCGAGAACCGCAAGCGGCGGGTCAATCTCGACGAGGCCATCGGCTTCGCCGAGCTCTTCGGCATTTCCCTCGAAAACCTCGTCGGTCCGCCGAGACTGGCCGCTCACGCCCGCGCGATGGAACTCATTGAGGACATCCGGCTCCGTTACCGCGAGATGCGTCTGGCCAACCGCGCCGCCGCCGAGGCCCGCGACGCACTCGACGCCTACCTCGCGGAGCACCCCGACCTTCGGGAAGAGGCCGACGTCCTCGTCTCGAACGCAATCGCCGAGGACCTCATGGCCTCCATGCAGCCCCCCGGCTTCGTGCAGCAGGCACCCCCGGCGGAACCGGAACCGGACGACACCGACACCAGCACCGGCTCCGACCGCTGACCTCCCCCCAGGGGCCACAGGCATTGCGACCACCGCCCGCCCGGAACCTTCCCACCACCGCCCATCCCACGATCACCGGCCAGGCCGGGGTTGCCGCCCCGCGCCCGCCAGACGAGGACCATCCTTGCGCCACCCCGCAATACCCCCTGCCCTGCCTTCGCCCTCGCGCGCGACGGGGGAGGTGAACAACCACGCAGCCCCCCTGCTGAGCGTGCCCGAGGTCGCCGAACTCCTCGGCACCAGCGAGCGCTTCCCCCGCCGGCTGATCGCCGAGCGGCGCATCCGCTACGTCAAGGTCGGACGCCACGTCCGCATCCCACAAAGTGCGCTCGACGCGTACATCGCGGCCCGCACCGTAGAGCCGGTGCGCCAGCCCCGCTCCCGCTCCGGCTACCGGCTGGCGGTCTGATGGCCCGCAAGCGCAAGCCGCAGAAGCGGCGCTACGGGTCCGTCCGCCGGCTCCCTTCGGGGCGCTGGCAGGCCCGCTACCCGGATACGAACGGAGACCTGCGCGCGGCGCCGGAGACGTTCGAGACCAAGACGGACGCGGAGATCTGGCTCACCCAGACCGAGGCCGACCAGACGCGCGGCGACTGGGTCGACCCGCACGCCGGTGAGGTCAACTTCCTTGAGTACGCCACGAAGTGGATCGACGAGCGCGGCCTCGCCGCGACCACGGACGAGCTGTACCGCAGGCTGTTGCGCCTGCACCTAGAGCCCACCTTCGGTGAGCTGGACGTCAACGAGATCAGCGCGGCGAAGGTGCGGACCTGGCGGGCCGAGCGTCTGACGGCGACGGGCGCGACCACGGTCGCCAAGTCCTATCGCCTCCTCAAGGCGATCACGGAGACCGCGGTCGACGACGAGCTGATCCGCCGCAACCCGTGTCGGATCAGGGGCGGGGGCAGGGAGGAGGCCGACGAGCGTCCGATCGCCACCGTCGAGCAGGTCTTCGACCTCGCCGAGGCCATCGGGCTGCGCTGGCGGCTGATGATCCTCCTCGGCGCGTTCGCCTCGATGCGCCCGGAGGAACTCGCTGAGCTCCGGCGCAAGGACGTCGACCTGGACGAGGGGACGATCTGGGTAAAGCGCGCGGCCCCGGAACTGACCACGGGCAAGCGGGTCATCGGCGACCTCAAGTCCCGTGCCGGCAAACGGGAGATCGTGCTGCCCCGGTTCGTGCTCACCGATCTCCGCCAGCATTTGGAGTGGTTCGCCGAGCCGGGCCCGGAGGGCCTGGTCTTCGTCGGGGAGCGCGGCGCGCCCTTCCGCCGGTCCACCTTCGGACGCAAGTACCGCAAGGCGCGGAAGAAGGCCGGCCTGCCCGACGACTTCCGCTTCTACGACCTGCGGGGCACCGGCAACACCCTGGCCGCCGACACCGGAGCCAAGCTCAAGGACCTCATGGTCCGCGCCGGCCATTCCAGCGAGCGGGCCCAGCTCATCTACCAGCACTCCAAGAAGAGGCACCAGCGCAAGATCGCCTCTGACATGGACGCCGATGTACGCCGTCAGCGCCAGCAGGCGGCAGAACGCGAGGAGCAGTCCGGGGAGTTGGCCACCGTTCATCGCCTTGTCGTTCCGACCGGAGCTGGTGAGGAACCAGGGGAGGCGGGCGCGTTGGCTGAGCGATAAAGGGGCGTGACCGGAGACCAGGGCTGGGCCGACGACCGTCGGCCCAGCCCTGCCGTACCTGTCTCCCATACCGGTCTTGATCGAAGGCGGTCTTGGCCCAGGGCGGCTTCCCCTGTATGTACAGACAGGACAGCTGAACTGGCCAGTGGCAAGTTCTTCCGGAGGGGGACGCGTGGCGATCAAGATCGTGCCTGTGGCGGAGGCGCAAGCGGAGTTAGTCGATGCGGCCGTGGCGTTGGGCGACCGCTATACCAAGACGCTGGGGTTGCTCACGCCGCCCGCGTACCGGACACATGCGAGTGAGGGGGGTCTGCTCGTCGCGGTCGACGACGGTGTGGTGATCGGCTACGCGTTGTTCGGACTTCCGAAGCGGAGCCCGTATGTGCGGCTCGCGCACCTGTGCGTCGCGGAGGAACACCGCGGGAAAGGTGCGGCGCGGCTGCTGGTGGAAGAGATACGACGCCGGCACCGGGACCGGCTCGGGATCAAGGCGAAGTGCCGTCGTGACTACGGCCTCAGCGAGATGTGGACGAGCCTGGGTTTCGTTCCGCGTGGCGAGGTCCGTGGCCGCGGCCGGGACGGGGAGACGCTGGACGGCTGGTGGTTGGACCACGGCCACCTGGACCTCTTCTCCGGCATGGAAAGCGAAGCGCTGCTGGTCGTGACCGTGGACCACGGTGTCTTCGCCGACCTACGGGGGAGGGTACCTGCGGGCGAAGCGGCGGAGTCACAGGCCCTTGAGGCCGGCTGGTTGACGGACCTCGTCGAAATCGCCTGCACGCCCCAACTGCACCATGAGCTCAGGGACATCGCGGACACCACTGAGCGCAAACACCAGAGGGCAGCCTCGCAGGGGCTGCGCCAGGTCACCCCGGACGCGGATGCAGTCGCGGTACGGAGCCGCGAGCTGCTGCAGGCGGCCCGCACCGTCGTAGGGGGCAACGACCTGCCGGGCGACACCGAGTTGTTGCGCCGCCTGCACTACGTGGCCGAGACATCGTGCGCCGGCCTGCAGGTTCTCGTGACCCGGGATCCAGTGCTGAGGCAACTGGCCGATGTCGCCTGGAACATCGCCAGGGTGAAGGTGGTGACACCGTCGGTAGTGACCATGCATGTGGACGAGTTGCGACAGGCGCAGATGTACCGGCCGGCCGACCTCATGGGCACGGAATTCCGTGCCGGCGAGGTGGCACCCGGGGCGGAAGCCGAACTCATAGCGTTCTTCAACCAGTCGGGAGACGACAGCGGTTCGGGGTTCGCCCGGCGTCTGCAAACCTTGGCCGGGGACACGGTCGTATGGCACCGCGAGTTGCTGCGTGACGGACAGGGGCGCCCGGTCGCCCTCTACGTATGGGCGATGGACGGGCGGACCCTGACCGTGCCCGTCCTGCGCACCGCGGCGCACGCTTTGGAGGAGACGCTCGCGCGCCAGATGCTGTTCTTGCTGAAACGACTCGGGAGGGACTGCGGGGCGCAAGTCGTTCGTGTCTCGGATCCCTTTCCGTCGCCCGCAGCCAAGGCAGCTGCGGGCGACGACGGCTTCTTCGAGCACGAGGGCGGGCTGGCGTCCCTCCTGGTCGATGCCTGCGGGACCGCCCGTGAGGTGGAAGCCGTGGCCGGCGAGGCGGCACGCGAGCTGGGCCGTGCGGAGACGGCACTTCAGGCCGACTTGCCGGCGGGGGTTGCGGGCGTCGTTGAGCGGGTTTGGTGGCCGGCGAAAGTGATGGACTCCCAGCTGCCGTCCTTCCTCGTGCCGATCGAACCCCGTTGGTCCACCGAGCTGTTCAACGTTCCGGCGACGCTGCTGCCACGCTCCGATGAGCTGGGGATCAGTAGAGAACACGTCTACTACCGCTCTTCCGGGCGTCGCGGTGAGAGCGTCCCGGCGCGGCTGCTCTGGTACGTCAGCAAGGGCTCCTCCCATGAGGAGGGCCAAATGGTGGTCGGCTGCTCGCGGTTGGACGAGGTGGTGATCGACCAACCGGATGCCCTGCACTCGAAATTCGAACACCTGGGCGTATATGGTCGAGAGCAGGTACGCGATATCGCTCGCAAGGATGCTTCAGGCCGTGCCATGGCTTTGAGGTTTTCGGACACCGAGATCTTCCCGAGGGTGGTGCCGCTGCGGCGATTGAACTCACTAGCCGGAAGCCTGGGACTACAGTTTTCGCTGATGTCGCTGTCGAAGATCAGCAACAAGCTGTTCCAGGCGGTCTACGAAGAGGGACACCGAGGGACGTGAACGATCTGGACCGCGCGATGCTGCTGTCCGTACATCCCCGCTTCGCTACCGCGATCCTGGCGGGCAGCAAGACGGTCGAGGTGCGCCGTCAGCGCGTCGCCGCGCCACCTGGCACCACCGTCGTCCTCTACGCCACCGCGCCCACGATGGCCCTGGTGGGGTTGGCGCGCATCGCGGCGGTCAGTGTCGGCTCCCCACAGGAGGTGTGGCGCGCCCACCGGGCCCAAACCGGCATCAGCCGACGGGAGTTCGACACGTACATGAGCGGAGCTACCCAGGCCAGCGGGCTCACACTTGAAGAACCCCGGCCCTTCGAGGAGCCGGTGCCGCTCAGCGCCCTGCGGGCCGCCGGCACCTTCCACCCGCCGCAGAGCTACCGGTATCTCAATGGCGAAGCGCTCAGGCAGGTGAACGAAGCCTCGCCTGCTGCGGGCACGGTCCTCCGCGGAATCCTGGGGGATCCCGTACCGGCGTAGGCCCTTAGCCTATGGAGCAGGGGCCGGGTCGCCGAGTAGTCGGCCCGGCCTTTGTCGTGCCGGTCTTGGCCGTGGCGATGCCAGGGCGTGACTGAGCCCCTGACTCGGCCTGTGCGTGGTGGAGTTGGCCCGGGTGAGCGGTTTGAGCGGCCCGCGGGTGCGAGTGGTCGTGATGGGCGATACCGGGTCGCGAATGCTGTCACAGATTGAGGGCAGCCCCGAACTCGCCGGGCACCTGGAACAGTTGGGCAACCGCCTGCTGCGTGCCGCCCGCGCCCTCAACCGGAACGGTGCCGGGGCCCAGTGAGCACCGGCCCCGGCACTGCAGGCGGTCGGGCAGGCAGGGTTACTTCTTGGGTGGAAGCTCCGCGGTGACCTCTATGGCCCACTTCAGCCACTCATCGGGGATGTCATCGTCGAGGGTGTCCTCTGCCAGGACTACCCAGCCCGTCTGCTCCTTGCCCCTGGACAGGGCCTCATCCATTCCGTCGGGCCCGACGCGCACCATCAGACCCTCTTCGTACAGGTTCGCCAACGCGTTGTCGTTCAGGGGGAAGGTGAGGCCGCCGAACATCTTCTTCGCGGTCACACCCTCGGGCTCCAGCCGCTCTTTGACCCGCTCTGCCAGCACCTCGTCGTATGCGATTGGCCCCACGCTCACCAGGGACACCCCAAGCTGCGCGCTGTGGCCTGGCCAGCCCGGAGCCCAGGCACGGGCGAGAACCGAAGCCCGTCATGGATCGTGATCGCAGAAATGGACGACTGCGCAACAGGAGATCACGCGAGGCCGCCAGTTCAACTCACGTACCACTTCCCGCGAAAGCCCCGGTGGTGAGAGAGCTCCGTTTCCCCTGCATGTCACCTCCAACCCTCCCCCGGGGCCAGCTCGTTCGCTCACTGGCTCGGTCAAAAACTCAGCTACACAAGGGAGTTTGCGACTGCATCGTTGCAGGCCGCCCAGTGCAACGTGATGCAGGCCACAGAAATTGCGTCTCGGGATTCGAGATGACGGCCGATCGGATCGCTCAGTGGGGCCTTGCGGGTGTCAACTCGGCGCGTTAATCGGCCCCTTGTGGCACGCATCTGGCACGCGGCCCAAAAATGGTCTAGACAACAAACAAGGCCCAGGTCTCCGACCTGGGCCTTCGTTATGGAGCGGGTGACGGGAATCGAACCCGCGCTCTGAGCTTGGGAAGCTCATGTTCTACCATTAAACTACACCCGCGTAACACCGCCGAACTTCTGAAGGCGGAGCGTCGCCGCACACTCTACCCCATCACCGCGCCGCGGTGCATTTGGCATGTCCAAGGGCTGTGTGGCAGGGCGGATTTCGGGGCGTTCCGGTGGGCGCCACGGGGCGGGATGCGGGTGCGGGGGAAGGGAGTTGAGGCGTACGGTGGGGCACCGGAGTGCCGCCTGCGAGTCCATCCAGTTCATCCCCTAATGTGGCTTTTGTTGTCCAGGCAGTTGGGAGAGGGACTTGATGGAGCGCACCGTCGTACGTTGTGCCGAGGGGCACGTGTTCAGCACCGCTTCGTTCCCCATGCAGACCACCGACCGGCTCGGTCCCGGACGGTTGCTGCGCTGCCCGCGCTGTGCTCGGTTGCGGCACGCGGTGCCGGTGGAGCACGCGAAGCGGTAGCGGCGGTCGCGAGGTCGCGGCGGAGGCCGGCGGCCTGAGGCCGGCGGTGATCTCCGGGTGTGACGTCGACATGAGACAGGAGTGGCCCGGTCCCCGGTGGGGGCCGGGCCCTCGTCGTGCAAAGGGGTGTGCGCGGGCGCGTATCCTCGTCTGCGTGCTTCTCTCAGACAAGGACATCCGGGCCGAGATCGACGCAGGTCGGGTGCGCATCGACCCCTACGACGAGGGGATGGTGCAGCCGTCCAGCATCGACGTGCGGCTCGACCGCTTCTTCCGGGTGTTCGAGAATCACCGCTACCCGCACATCGACCCCGCCGTCGAGCAGCCCGACCTCACCCGCGAGGTCGTGCCGGAGGGCGACGAGGCGTTCATCCTGCACCCCGGTGAGTTCGTGCTGGCCTCGACGTACGAGGTCATCAGCCTGCCGGACGACATCGCCTCGCGGCTGGAGGGCAAGTCCAGCCTCGGGCGACTGGGGCTGCTGACGCACTCCACCGCCGGGTTCATCGACCCGGGGTTCAGCGGGCACGTGACGCTGGAGCTGAGCAACGTGGCGACGCTGCCGATCAAGTTGTGGCCGGGCATGAAGATCGGGCAGCTGTGCATGTTCCGGCTGACGTCGCCGGCGGAGCACCCGTACGGCAGCGAGCGTTATGGCTCGCGCTATCAGGGGCAGCGAGGTCCGACCCCGTCCCGGTCGTTCAAGAACTTCCACCGTACGCAGGTGTGAGGCACCTCACCAGGGTGCGAGGCGGGGTCGGTGCGGGCCCCGGAGACGAAGAGAAGGTCGTAAGAGAGTCGTGGGTGACGTGCGGGAGAACCTGACGTACGAGCTGTTCGGCGGAGCGATCCGGGAACTGGCGCAGACCATCGCGGATGACGGGTACGAGCCCGACATCGTGCTGTCGATCGCCCGGGGCGGGGTGTTCGTGGCCGGCGGTCTGGCGTACGCGCTGGACTGCAAGAACATTCACCTGGTGAATGTCGAGTTCTACACCGGGGTGGGCACCACCCTGGAGATGCCGGTGATGCTCGCGCCGGTGCCGAACGCGATCGACTTCTCGGACAAGAAGGTGCTGATCGCCGACGACGTCGCCGACACCGGCAAGACGCTGAAGCTGGTGCACGACTTCTGCCTGGGGACCGTCGCCGAGGTCCGCAGCGCGGTGATCTATGAGAAGCCGCACTCGCTGGTGAAGTGCGAGTACGTCTGGAAGCGCACCGACGACTGGATCAACTTCCCGTGGAGCGTCGAGCCGCCGGTGGTCCGGCGCGAGGGCCAGATCCTCGACGCCTGACGGTCGCCGCACCGCCTTCCCACGAGCCCGCGTTTTCCGCGGGCTCGTGGCGTTTGTGGCGTTTGTGGCGCGCCTTTCGGCCAGTTCCGTCCCGGGTGTTCCGCCGGTCACTACCTCCGAGTAGAAACCGGCGGTAACAGCAGACCGGAGGGGAGGCCCATGGTGCCAGCGAGACGCGGACGAGGGCGGCGGCTGCGGGCCGTCGTGGCGCTGTCGGCGGCGGTGTTGACCGCCGCGTTCACGGTGACGGCCGGCGGCGCGAGCGCCGTCGGGGCGAGGCCCACGACGGCGGAAGCCGGAACGACGGCCGGGCACCGGGCCGTTGCCCCCCTGTCGCCGGAACTGGAACGGGTCCGGGCACAGCAGGCGACCAAGCTGTACGGCGACCCCGCGGTGCGGCCGCTCGCCGACCGGAAGACCTCGCTGATCTCGCTGGGCGACAGCGAGATCTCGGGCGAGGGCGTCGGGACGTACGAGCCGGGCACTGACGGGCCCACCAACTGGTGCCACCGGTCACCGGACTCGGCGATCCACCGCACCGGGATCGCGGCGGACGTGACGTACAACGTCGCCTGCTCCGGCGCGTACACCGGCAACATCAAGATCGGCGGCAGCAAGCAGTACCCCGACGAGCTGGTGCAGAGCGACAGCCTGGCGATCGCGGCCCGCAACACCCGGCTGAAAATGGTGCTGTTGGTCGCCGGCGCCAACGACGACCTCCAGTTCGGCCCGGTGATGACGGACTGCGTCAAGCACTGGTTCCTGCTCCAGGGGACCTGCGAGCCGACGTACCAACCGGGGTGGCAGGCGCGCGTCGACGGCCTGGTGCCGAAGGTCGAGTCGACCGTGCGGGACCTGCGCACGGTGATGCGCGGCGCCGGATACGCCGACGGCGACTACCGGTTGGTGGTGATGTCGTACCCGAGCCCGATCGGGCCGGACGTGGAGGACAACCCGCACTTCCCCGGCAAGCTCCCGGGCGGCTGCACCGGCTACACCTCGGACGCCGGCTGGGGCCGCAACGCCGCCGTGCCGGCCTTCGAGCGCGGCGTCCGCAAGATCGCCCAGGACACCGGCGTCACCTACCTCGACTCCTCGCGGCTCTTCCACGGCCACGAGGTGTGCATGGCCAACACCTGGGCCCGCGGGCTGTACGTCAACGTCGCCAACCCCTTCCCGCCGGACGCCAATTCGGTCCGCCAGTCGTTCCACCCCAACGCCCGCGGGCATGCCGCGTTCGCGTCCTGCCTGACCCAGCTCTACGCGGCGCCGCAGTTGCGCGAGGCGTCCTGCGCCGACCCCGCGGACACCGGGCAGCCCACGCTGTACGCCGGCGCCTGGGACGACGCCTACCGGCCGCTGAAGAACGCCGCGACCGGCGCCTGCGTGGACGCCACCGGCGGCCTGTCCCGCAACGGCACCGCGGTCGGCGGCTGGGACTGCAACGGCCAGCGCAACCAGGGCTGGTGGTACGACCCGGACCACAAGTCGCTGCACGTCGAGCTGACCCAGGCCCGGTGCCTGGACGTCCCCGGCGCCCGCTACGAGGCCGGGGCCGGGCTGATCCTGTGGAGCTGCTCCGGCGCGGCCAACCAGCAGTTCACCCGGGACGGCGGCACGCTCCGGCCGACCGCCGCGCCGACGCTCTGCCTGACGCTGGGCGCCGCCAAGGACCCGCTGCGGCTCCAGAAGTGCGACGGCTCGGCGGCGCAGCGCTTCGCGTGAACGTCCACGAGGTCGATACGGCCGAGGGGCCCGCCCCGGGAGGTGTCTCTCCCGGGGCGGGCCCCTCAGCCGTGGACTCTTCCGCGGTCTCTCGGTCTCTCGCGGTCTCTTCGTGGGCCGGATCGTGCCGCGCGCCCGTTACAGGGTGCCGAGCTTCACCAGGGCCAGCAGCGCGACCAGTTGGATCGCGGCGGCGCCCAGCGCCTTGGGCCACGGCAGGTCGTGCGACTTGCTGACCATGGACGTCAGCAGATAGCCGGTGGCGAGCCAGGTGGCCCACCCCAGGACCTGCACCAGGGGGCTGTCGCCCCCCAGGAACATGGCGAAAAGCAGCCGCGGAACGTCCGGAATCGTCATGATCAACATGGCCAGGCCGACGGTCGGCTGCCAGGCGCCGTCGCCGCCGAGCTGGCGGGCCATGGTGTGGGTGACCGCACTCAGGATCAGCCCACCGACGATGAACATCACCGCGGTGATCAGCACCCACGGGATGCTGTTGCTGAACGTGGCGTTGAGCACGTCCTCGCGGGCCTTGTCGAAACCGAAGACCGCGAGCAGGCCGTAGAGGAACGTGACGATCAGCGCCGGGCCCCATAGCGGGTGGTCCCGCATCTGCCAGAACGTCGGCGTGGGCCGCAGCACGATGCCGGGCAGCAGCTCCTTCCACGGCAGCCGGGGGCCGGCCGGGGGCGCGGACGTCTGCCCGGCCCGGTAGGTGCCGCCCGCCGCGTACTGCGCGTCGCCGGGCCCGTAGCCGTCCCCGTACGTGCCGTAGGCGTCCGGCGCCTCGCCGACGCTGAACTGCTGGGTGTGACCAGGGGCGTTGTGCTGGGAGTCGTACGGTGCGTAGGCGCCGCCGGCGCCGTCGCCGAAGTACTCGGGCTCGCCCTGGGGCCCTTGCCCGTGCCCTTGCGGGCGTCCCTGCTGGCCCGGGCCGCCGTACGGCTGCGGCGCCGAGGGCCACGAGCCCTGCGGGGGCGTGGGCGGGGGCGAGGGCTGCGGGGGCTGCTGCCCGTACGTCGCCGGTGGCCCGTACCCGGGCGGCCCCTGGGGCCCCGCCTGTTGTCCGTCTTGCGCGGGACGGGCGTCCCGTCCGCGACCCATCCTGAATCCAGCCACGCTCCCGAACGTACCTGGTCCCGCGGAGCGGGTGGCCCGCGTCAGTGGGCCTACGGCCCTTTGGGGCCGAGCTGTGACATCCCCTAGGGGTCCCCCTTCGGGGGCCGCCTACCACGTTGTCGGCTCTCCCGCCGTTGCCTGCGGCCGGCTGTGCCCCACGTTGTTGGCTGTCCCGCCGTGGCGCCTGCGGCGGGGGCTTGTTGTCCGCTGCGCGGGGCTGTCGGCTGCGGTGACGGGCCTCCGGGGGCGGTATGCCAGACTGCTTCGCTTTACGTCTGGCATACCGCCCCCTCCGACCCGTCCCCTCCCGTTGAGGGGTGGATTTCCCTGGGCGGGGGCTGATCCTTGTGGTCCCCTGACGGTCACCGCCCGGTGGCTGAGGCCGCCCGTCCTCTGACGGTCACCACTCAACCCAACGTCCCGAGTTGACCCACCGGCCGGAGTTGACCAGCGGCCTGAGTTGACTCAGCGACCCGAGTTGGCCCACCGGGCGGACGTGGCACCCACCCGTTTTTCCCACCCACCCACGGGAGGGGACGGGCCGGAGGGGTGGGGGTGCCAGACGTAAAGCGAAGCAGTCTGGCACCCCCACCCCGGAGGACCGTCACCGCACCCAAAAGCCCCGCGCAGCGGACAAGGCAACTCGGCCCGCCCCGCGCAGCGGATACGTGCCGTAGGCGCGAACTGCGGCGAAAACCCCCACGGCGGGGGTGGTCCGAAGCTCGAAACCGGTACTTCTGTCACGGGCCTGAGAGTGCCCCGCCCGGGGACGAGCCCAGACGGGGCTTCGGGGCCGTCACTGCGTGGCAGGTCGGCCGGGTACCGGATTGTCTGGCGAGTCGAGCCACACCCGCTCGCCGTCGTCGTCCACGGTGAGTCCGAACCGCTCGAAACCGGGGCGGCCGTGGTCGTCCCACCAGCGCCACGCGGCCTCTAGTTCGTCCCACAGCCGGCGGGGGCCCGACTGGACGACTGGGAACCTCTCGCAGCCCTTCTGGTAGCCGGCCGTTGCCCACGAGGTAACGCCCATGTCCATGAGCCACAGCCGGTAGGCCCCGCCGTCGCCCCACTCGACGCGACAGAACAAGTCCCGCACCTGCACGCCGATGGCGAACATGTGCACCCAGTCACCCACGTCGTTCGGGGAAAGCGTGGTCTCGGACCGGGCGCCAGTGCCGGGCCACCCTGATCCACCCAAGTAGGCGCTGGTCGGCGGTAGTTGCTTGCGTTGCGCACTGATCCGCATGAACGCCGACGACCCTACGAATGGGCCGGATGCCGTTCCATCCTCAGCGACCGTGAGACGCGCTATCGCCTCCCCGCCGTACGTCGGCCCCCACGGGGTCACGATCACGCCCCCAGTGGCCGTCTGCGCCCGCCAGGCAGGAGGAACCGACCCGACCGAACACGTCGCCACCACGCGGTCAAACGGGGCCCGCTCCGGGTAGCCCGCCGCCCCGTCGCCAACATGCACCAGCGGGTGAAACCCCGCCAAGTTCAGGCGCGTTCGCGCGTCCTCGGCCGTCGCCGGGTCAACCTCGACGGACACGACGTGATCGGAGCCCAACCGGTGCGACAGGAGACCCGCGTTCCATCCCGTTCCGGTGCCGATCTCCAACACCGCGTGCCCGGCCTCAGCACTCAGCGCGTCCAGCATCGAAAACACCATGGTCGGCATGGAGTTGGAACTGGTCGGGGTCCGGCCCTTCTTCGGGCCCGTGTACTCCCCGCCGTCCCACTGAGTGGTGATCGGTGCGTCACGGTAGACCGCCTCCCACCACACGTCGGGTTGCTCGGCCCGGGCCACGCGGTCGTCTTGGCGGTTCATGCCCGCCCGACCCGGCCAAATCGTGTCAGGCACGAACAGGTGACGGGGCACCGCCTCAAAGGCGGGCAACCAATCGCTTGTCAGCGCTCCCTTTTCCATGAGCGCGGAGGCGAGCCGCTTGGGGCCCGCCTCCTTGAGTTCGTGCTCGGTCACTTGCCGTCCGCCGGGCCCTGGCCGTCGTTGGTGTTGCCACCCTCGTCGGAGCCGCCATCGCCGTGCTTGTTGCCGCTGTCGCTGTCGTCCTGCGGGTTTCCGCCGGTCGCCATCGTCAACCACCATGCGTTCATGTCGTTACCTCCTCGTTGATGGTGCTGAGTACCCGCCCTCCGGGACGGGAGTGTGTGAGGGAAGGGCAGGGGAGCAGACGCCGCGCTACCACTTCCGGCCGGTGTTCTTGCCCGCGTCCGAGCCGTACGACGAACGGCGATTCTCCTCGGCGGCCCGCTCGCGCAAGTCCTTGGTGGAGCCCTTCTCCTTCGGCTGCTCACTCATCGCCGGGCCGCCTCCAGGATCCGGCACAGCCGCTCCGTGTCCGAGTCGGACAGCGGCGGGGGCGCGACCTTCTCCACCAGGGCGCCGCTGGCCCTTTTGATGGTGGCGACGACCGGTTCACCATCAGGGAATCCGGCCGACTTGAGCGCGTCGCTCAGGCGCTTGCACAACTCTTCGACCGTGCGTGCCGGTGCGGGGGTGGCACACATGCTCGCCTCCTTTGCTCTCAGTAGCGCTTCCGCTACCGGGGAGGTTCATCGTGGCTCAGACCTGGGAAGCGTTCAACGTGTTGGTGGTGGACGGAAGATAGGCGAACAGGCCATAAACAAAAACGAGTTGAACCCGGATGCATCACCCGAGGCGGCCTACGGAGCGCGTCTACGCAGCCTGCGGGAAGCGCGCGGCTGGACCCAAGAGGATCTTGCCGGCCGCACGGACTATTCCAGCGTGCACGTTTCCGCCGTCGAAAATGGTCGGAAGCCTCCAACCCTCCGGTTTTCCAAGGGCGTTGACGCGGCGCTTGGGCTGGTCGGAACGGACGCCTCGTTCGAACGCGAGTACCGGCAGATCAAGCACGGCAACTTGTTGGAGGGCTTCCCGGAGTACGTCAAGTACGAGGGCAAGGCGGCAGAGATCCGGCTGTTTGAGATCGGACTGGTCCCCGGTCTGTTGCAGACACCGGAGTACGCGCGGGCGGTGGCAGACGGCGACGTGCAGCGCGGAGCCATCACGCCCGAACAAGCAGAGGAGCGGGTCTCCTTCCTTGCGAGGAGGCAGGCCGCGCTGGTGCGCTCCCGGTCACCCATGGTGCTTGTGGTGATGGATGAGAGCTGCCTTCGCCATGCGGTCGGTGGTACCGAGGTGATGGAAGCTCAGTTTCGGCGCTTGATCGAAGTCGCCTCTCTCCCCAACTGGGTATTGCAGGTGTCACCCTTTGAGATAGGGGCGCGGCGGTCGTTCAACCTCCCGATGAACCTACTGACGATGTCGGACCTGTCCGTGGTCGCGTACGCGGAGTCCCAGTTGCGGGGGCATCTGGAGCGCGATACGGCAGCCGTGCTGCCGTTGTTGACGGCCTACCATCAGTTGCAGGCCGAAGCTCTGCCCCAGGCGGCATCGGTGGACGTGATCAATGAGGTACGAAAGGGCACCCCATGACGACCGACTCCCCCCGCTGGTTCAAGTCCTCCTACAGCAGCAACGGCGGTAACTGCGTCGAGGTTGCCGCCAATGTGCCCGGCGTCGTCCCCGTCCGTGACAGCAAGGACCCGCACGGCCCGGCGCTGGTCTTCCAACCTGGTGCCTGGTCGGCATTCGTCTCTGCTGTCCAGGGCGAAGAAATAACCACCATGTAAGTCCAGCGAGACAGTGGAACTCGCGCACCCACCCCGACTCGTGGACATATCGGGTGAGTTGGGCGCGGTGACGTAACTGGTACGTGGGGGCCGGCCGTTGTGTTCCGTTGCTTACCGCAGGCCGGCGGTCAGTACCGCTTTGGCGATCGGACCGGCGCTGCCGCCGCCGCTGATGTCGTCGCGTTCGGCCTCCGCGTCCTCCACGACCACCGCGACCGCCGCCGTCGGCTCGTGGCTCTCGCGGTTGCGGGCCCAGGCGATGAACCAGGCGTACGGGGTGCCCTCGTTGCGCACCCCGTGTTGGGCCGTCCCCGTCTTGCCGCCCACGGTGTATCCGTCGATGGCCGCGGTGTGGCCGCTGCCGTGCTCGACGACCTCGGTCATCAGCTCCTGGAGTTGTTGCGCGGTGGCCGGGTTCATCACCTGCCGGGTGGGGCCCCGGGGTCCGGTGCCGACCGTCACCCCGTGCGCGTCGGTCACCCGCTCCACGAGGTACGGGGGCGTCAACTGGCCGTCGTTGGCCACCGTCGACGCCACCATCGCCATCTGGAGCGGGGTCGCCGCGGTGTCGTACTGGCCGATGGCGGAGAGCGCGAGCTGCGCCGGGTCCAGATCCGTGTCGAAGGTGCTGGGTGCGACGGGGGAGGGCAGCCGCAGCCCGGCGCCGAAGCCGAACTTCGCTGCCGTCCGGGCCATCGTGCGCAGCCCCACGCCGACGCCCAGCCGCGCGAAGACGGTGTTGCAGGAGAGCCGGAACGCCTCCCGCAGGCCGATGTGTTCGCAGCCGTCGGTCGGATTGCCCAGTTGGGTGCGGGTGCCCGGCAGGGTGTACGGGTCGGGCACGTCCAGCGGGGCGTCGAGGTCCTTGACCAGGCCGGACTCCAGCGCGGCCGTCGCGGTGACGACCTTGAAGGTGGAACCGGGCGGATAGGTCTGCCGCAGCGCCCGGTTGAGCATCGGCCGGTCCGCCGCCCCGTTCAGCCGGCGCCAGGCGGCGGACACCGAGCGGCCGTTCCCGGAGAGCTCGCCGGGGTCGTACGAGGGCGAGCTGACCAGCGCCAACACCCGCCCGCTGCGCGGCTCGACGGCCGCCACCGCGCCCTTGCGGCCGGCCAGCCCGCGGTACGCGGCGCGCTGCATCGCCGGATCGACGGTGGTCTCGACCCGGCCGCCGGGCGGCCGCCGGCGGATCAGCCGGTCCCACCACGGGAAGCCGGCCAGCCGCGGGTCGGTCCCGGCGAGGATGCCGTCCTCGGCGCGCTCCAACAGCGAGGTGCCGTACGTCTGTGACGCGAAGCCGGTGATCGGCGCGTACAGCGGGCCGTCGGTGTAGGTGCGCTCGTAGCGCAGCCGGCCGCCGCTGTCCCGCGAGCCGGTGACCGGGCGGCCGCCGACGACGAGCGTGCCGCGCGGCTGGGCGTACCGGGCGATCGCGGGCCGCCGGTTGGCCGGGTTCGCGGTGTAGCCGTCCGCCTCGAAGACCTGCACCCGGACGGCGTTGACCAACAGCGCGGCCAGCAGCAGGAAGGAGAACGCGGCGGTGTGCCGGATGCCGCGGATCACCGGGCCGCCCCGACGGCGTCCACGGCGGGCCGGGGCGGCCGGACGGGGGCGGTCGACCGCGGTCCGCGCGCCCGGTCGGTGAGCCGCACCAGCAGCGCGACGATGATCCAGTTGGTGACCACCGACGAACCGCCCTGCGCCAGGAACGGCATCGCCATCCCGGTCAGCGGGATCAGCCCCATCACCCCGCCGGCGATCACGAACACCTGGAGCGCCGGCAGCACCGCCAGCCCCACCGCCAACAGGCTGCCGAACGCCTCGCGCAGCCCGAGCGCCGCCCGGTACCCGCAGACCGCCGGCAGCGCGTACAGCAGGAACAGCGCGCACAGCCCGGCCAGTCCGAGCTCCTCGCCCACCGTCGCCAGGATGAAGTCGGACTTGCGCGCGAACCCGATCAGCGACGAGTGCCCCTGCCCCAGCCCCGTCCCCAGCGTCCCGCCCGCGGCGAACGCGAACAGCGACTGGGCCAGTTGCCCCGGCCCCCGGCCCGCCGCGATCCCGGCGAACGGATGCAGCCAGTCCGCCACCCGGCCGTGCACATGCGGCTCCAGCACGCCCACCGCCGCCGCCCCGGCCGCCGCCAGCAGCACCCCCACCGCGATCCACCCGGTCCGCCCGGTAGCGACATACAGCAGCACGATGAAGACGCCGAAGAACAGCAGCGAGGTGCCCAGGTCCCGTTCGAGGACCAGCACCCCGACGCTCACCAGCCAGATCGCGACGACCGGGCCGAGCACCCGCCCCCAGGCTCTCAACGTCGTTCGAGCCGGGGGTACCCCCTTGGCCGGTAGCAGCAGCCGCCACACTCCTTTTCCGGTGTGCGCCAGCGCCTCCCGGTTGGTCGCCAGGTACGCCGCGAAGAACACCGTGATCAACACCTTGGCGAACTCGGCCGGCTGGAGCGAGAATCCGGCCACCCGGATCCAGATCCGCGCGCCGTTGACGGCCGGGAAGAAGATCGGCGCCACCATCAGGGCCAGCGCCAGCCCCGCGCACCCGTAGGCGCAGCGCTGGAGCACCCGGTGGTCGCGCAGCCCGGCCACCACCGCGATGAACAGCGCCACGCCCACCGTGGACCACACCAACTGGGCCGGCGCGGCGTGGTCGTGGACCGTCTCCAGGTCCAGCCGGAAGATCAGCACCAGCCCGAGCCCGTTGAGCAGCACCGCGGTCGGCAGCAGCAGCGGGTCCGCGTACGGGGCGCCGAACCGCACCGCCAGGTGGGCCAGCAGCGCCAGCCCGCCGAGCCCCGCCGCGTACCGCAGCGCCCCGCCCGGTACCGCGTGCGCCCGCGCCAGCCCCACCACCAGGTAGCCGCAGAAGCTGATCAGCACCGCGCCTACGAGGAGGGCCAGTTCGACGCCGCGCCTCTTGGGCCGGGGCGCCGCCGCCGACGCGTTCCCCGCCCGCACCTCCGCCGCATCCGCCCCGTCCGCCACATCCACAGCGGCAACGTAGCAAGCAAAACGGTGCAATTCGGTCATGTCGCCCACCCTGTCAACCCCTCCCGCCGTACGGAACACGGACGGAATACGACCGGGACACGGGTGGCCGAAAGTGCTCGCCGTCCCCTAGGGGAAGAATCAGGGACCTCACAGGGCGCGGGGCGCGCCCGATCCGCGACCGACTCCAACGGCAGTTTGTAAACTCGGTCAGAACGAAAAGCAGAAGGCCGAGCTCGTCACGCTGATGCGGGCGACCGAACGCACCGGTCGACGCCATGGACCTGTGCCATGGCGCCGCACGCGAGGGGCTATGGCGTACGACACCGAGCACGCCAGTGAAGGTCCCGCGCCGTTTCGGCCCACGGGGGCGGCCGAGCGCGGGTGACCGTCCCCCGCGACGAAAGGCAGTATGAGCGCCATGACGACCCTCCGTTCCCGGATCTTCGCCTGGGCCGGCCGCCTCTACCTGGCGAGAACGCGGAAGAAGGGCTTCGACCTCTCCCGCATGTCCTTCCTGCCGGACTCCGTCCTGATGCCGCTGCGCAGGGAGGGGCTCGACCCGGTCCCCGACCTCGCCGCGGTCCGCGAGCGCGAGCCCATCAGCAAGCTCCCGGTGCCGATAGCCGCCAACGTCTGGCTGGTCACCGGCTATGACGAGGCCAGGGCCGTCCTCGGCAACGGCCAGGCGTTCAGCTCCGACTTCACCAACCTCGTCGGCAAGGCCGGCGCCGGCGCCGAACAGAACCCCGGCGGCCTCGGGTTCGCCGACCCGCCGGTGCACACCCGCCTCCGCCGGCTGCTCACCCCCGAATTCACCATGCGCCGCCTGAGCCGGCTCACCCCGCGCATCCACGACATCGTCGAGGAGCGCCTGGACGCCATGGAGCAGGCCGGCCGCAACGGCGAGCCGGTGGACCTCGTCGCCCACTTCGCCCTCCCCATCCCCTCCCTGGTCATCTGCGAGCTCCTCGGCGTCCCCTACGAGGACCGCGACGACTTCGAGCGCCTCAGCGCCGCCCGCTTCGACCTCTTCAGCGGCGCCAACGCCTCCTTCGGCGCCATATCCGAATCGCTCGCCTACTTCCGCGACGTCGTCAAGAAGCAGCGCGCCAACCCCGGCGACGGCCTGCTCGGCATGATCATCCGGGAGCACGGCGACTCGGTCTCCGACGAGGAGCTCGCCGGCCTCGCCGACGGCGTGCTGACCGGCGGCTTCGAGACCACCGCCAGCATGCTCGCGCTCGGCGCCCTGGTCCTCCTCCAGGACCCGCAGCACTTCGCGGCCCTCAAGGACGGCGAGGACGTCGTCGACGCCTACGTCGAGGAGCTGCTGCGCTACCTCACCGTCGTCCAGGTCGCCTTCCCCCGCTTCGCCCGCGAGGACCTGGAGGTCGGCGGTGTCCGGATCGCCGCCGGCGACGTCGTGCTGTGCTCCCTCAGCGGCGCCGACCGCGACGGCGAACTGGGTCCCGACATGGAGCAGTTCGACCCCCACCGCGCCAAGGCCCGCTCCCACCTCGCCTTCGGCTACGGCATCCACCGCTGCGTCGGCGCCGAACTCGCCCGCATGGAACTCCGCGCCGCCTACCCGGCCCTGGTCCGCCGCTTCCCCACCATGCGCCTCGCCGCCCGCCCTGAGGACCTGGCCTTCCGCAAGCTGTCGATCGTCTACGGCCTGGACTCGCTGCCGGTTCGGGTGGACGGCTGACAGGCGCCCACCCGCCGCGCGGGGGAGCGGCCCGGACCCGCTCCCCGGCGCCCCAACCCCGGGCAACGAAAGATCCCTTGACCGGCAGCACGCCGGTCAAGGGATCAGTGTTGTGGGGCGGCGCGAAGCCGGGCCGCCGGCCGACGGGCGCGGCGCGCGTCGCCAAGTGCCCGCAGCCGCGGGTGACTTGCGCGCTTCACGGGCGTCGAGGCGTAGGGCGAAAACGCCAGTTGGGGACAAGGCGGGCAGCGCCTCCCCCGTGCGCGCTGCCTGCCCTGCCCCTCACCCGGCCATCCGCCGCGCCACTGCGCGGAGTTCGGCCCGGTCCAACCGGTGCGACCGACGAGGAGAGTGCGGCGGGAGCCGGGTGGCGTCCCGGCCGAACCTCGCGTCGGCTAGATTGAAGTTATCCCGATTCAGTGAACCGATCAAGTCGTCGTTTCAGGCGCCGGTGACTAGAGTTCGTAGATCGAATCCAAGCCCGTCGCCCAGGAGTAACTGCCATGCCCGCTCGTCGATTCGACGGTCGCCGCGTACGCGCCGTACGCCGAGCCGCCGAGCTAGTCCAGTGCCAGGTGGCACAGGCGGTCGGCGTCCGGGACACGGCCGTGGCGAGCTGGGAGACCGGCCACAGCGCGCCGCCCCCGGAGAAGCTGCCGGCGCTCGCCCGCGCCCTGGGAGCGGAGCTCGACGAGCTGTTCCCCCGGGACGGCCTCCCCGATCTCGCCGATCTGCGCGCCGACGCCGGCTATGCGCAGCGCGACACCAAGGCCATCACCAAGACCAAGAGCACCGGCGCGGTGGCCAACGCCGAACGGGGCCGCAGACGCCTGGCCGACGCCCTGGTCCAACCCCTGGCCGCCGCCTACGGGGTGAGCGTCGAGGCGCTCCTGACCGCGCAGGAGCGCTCGTTCGGCCACGAGCTCCCCGAGCCCCCGTCCCGACCGGCCGCCGAGCCGGCCGCCGAGCCGGCCGCCGAGCCGGCCACGGAGAGCGCGGCGGAGCCCACCACCGGGCCCGCCGCCGGCCAGGAGCCGCGGACCATCGCGGAGAAGATCGCCGGCCTGCTGAGGCTCTCGAAGCCCGACGCCCGCCCCACCCACGCCGAGCTCGCCGCCCGCGGGAACGAGCGTTTCGGCCAACCTGTGCTCTCCGAACGGCTCGTTGCCGAGCTGCACTCCGGGGCGGTGACCGAGGCCCCGCCCGAGGCCCTCAAGGCGCTGGCCCTGGCCCTGGACGCCCCCGAGCTCTTCTTCTCCAGCCACGACCGCGAGGTGGACCGGATCGTCAGCGGGATACGGCTGGTCAAGGACGGCTTCACCGGCATGGCCGCGCGCGGCCGGGACGGCGGCGTGCCGGCCGAACTCATGGACTACATCAGCGAGATGTTCCAGGAGATCCGGCGCACCGAACTCCCGGACCCCCCGCCTCCGTCGGACCGTCCCTAGCCCGCCGTCACCTCGACATAGCGCTGCTGCCCGTCCTCGCGGGCGGCCAACGCCGCCTCCCAGGCGACGCTCATCGGCGCCGGGATCAGCTCCGGCCCGATCTCCCGCGGCGCCACGAAGCGGTGCTCGGCCAGCTCCTCGGACTGCAACACCATCGACTCCTGCTGGGCGCCGGTGAGCGTGCCGCCGTCGAAGACGTAGTAGACGTGCGAGCCGCGGCCGGGGACGGTCACCCACGCGCTCACCAGCAGCGGACCGACCGCCGGCTCGACGCCCAACTCCTCGCGCAGCTCGCGCGCGCAGGCCGCGCGCGGCAGTTCGCCCTCGTCGATGCGCCCGCCCGGCAGGTTCCAGGCCGGCTTGTAGGTCGGCTTCACGATCAGCACGCGGCCGTCCTCGTCGGTGACGACGGCCCCGGCCGAGGCCCCGACACGGGCGTGAGCAGCGCTCATGGGTGACTCCTGGATCTGTCGTTGGTCGACCGGAGGCTACTGGAAGCCGGCCGACCGGAAGGTGGTCGATGGTCAGTGGGTCGATCGCCGGTTGGTGGCACGGCGGTTGGTGGAACGACGGTTGGTGGGACCGAGATCGGTGGGGCGTCCGCCGGTCACGCCGGCGTCGCCGCGCCCAGCAGCCGGACGGTGGCCGTCGGGTTGGCGCTCGCGTAGGCGTCGGCCACCGTCAGCAGCCACGGCACCTCCGCGGCGAGGCTCTCCCCGCGGCCGGAGGGGAACGGCACGGGCGAGCCGACGGGGCGGTCGGCGCTCGCCATGGCGGCCCGGATCCAGTACGCCTCGGCGACGGCGTCCGCGGGCCGGCCGGCCGTCTCGGCCGCCGCCAACTCCGTGGCGTGCTGGTACAGATCCTCCGGCGCGCGCCGGCGCAGTTCGTGGATCGCGTCCCGGATCTCCGTGACGTACCGGCCGAGTCGGATCTGCGGGGACGCGTCGTGCGCGAAGATGTCCCGCGCCGTGTTGAGCGGCGCCGCCAGCCGGCTGCCCGGCAGGATGCGGCTCGGCGGGTACAGCACCAGGTCGGGCACCACGAACGCCAGGTCCCGCCAGAGCCGGTGCAGCCGTCGGATCGCCGCGAGGGTCCGGTAGCGCAGCACGGCGACGTGGATGGTCGGGGCGATCACACCGATCGCCCACAGGAGGAAGGCCCCGTACAACAGGGTGTCGGTCACCGCCTCCTGGACGGCGGCGGGCCCCTCGGGCATCGGGCTGACGGTGTTCCAGACCGCGCAGACGGCGCGCACCGCGCAGTACAGCGTGGCCACGGCCATCCCGACGGCCATCAGCCACAGCCCGACGCGCAGCGTGCGGCGCGGCGCGTGCCGGGCCTTGCTGCCCCACTGGTATCCGCACAGCGCGGTGACGGCGCCGGAATAGACGTAGAACAGGCCCATGTACACGGCCAGTCCGGCCTCCCCGGCGTGCCGCTCCATGAAGTACGGGGACGTGGGGACCTCGGTGCGGTGCAGCCAGAAGAGGAAGACCCCGGCCATGACGGCGATGGTGAGCGCGCACGCCCACCCCGCGTGCCGGTGCACCGCCGAGGTGATCCGAACCCGACGGCTCGGCTCCGCGCCCGAGGCGAGCTCCCCGGCGTCGACGGCCGTGAGGTACCGCAGCAGCGTGCACATCGCCGCGATCGTGATGGTGTGCTTCAGCAGCGTCGCCAGGTCGGCCACGCCGATGTGGTCGACGAGGAACCTGCCGAGCGCGGTGCGCATCAACCAGGCCAGCGCCAGCGCGGTGAACGTGCCCCACAGGGAGCGCTCCCGGGCCCGGCCCCGCAGCGCGGCGGGTGCCCGCCACAGGGCCTGCACCAGCAGCAGGCCCACGATGGTGTAGGCGATCGCATCAGTCACGGGGGCTCCTGCCGGGATGGGTGAGGGTGTCGTCCAGCGCGCGCAGCGCACCGTCCTCGATGAACTCGTCGCTGTACGCGATGTGGTGGATGAGGTCCGCCACGGTCTCCGCGCGGGCCTCCTCGCGGGTGCCGTAGCGCCGGCGGGCGGCCGCCTGCCCGCGCCCGATCAGCCGGTCGACCAGCTCGGCGGACGGATCGCCGGCGACCCGGTCCAGCACCTGCGAGGTGACCCCGTCGGCGTCGTCGCACCACAGGTGCCCCAACTCATGCAGGATGATCTTCTCGCGGTGGAAGCGCGTGGTGCTCTCGACGTGCAGGATCAGGTCGAGCGGCAGGGTCTCGTGCTTGAGCCACAGCCCGCACAACCCGGTGCTCCCCAACAGCCGGTCCGGCAGCGGCACCAGCCGGATGCTGCGGCCGCGCGCCGCGGCGATGTTCGCCACCAGCCCGTCGAGGTCGAACGGTCGGGGAACGGGCATCTCCTCGACGATCCGCCGGGCTTCCTTGCGCACGGCACGGTGGTTGACCGGCCTCCCGCCTTCCTGGCGACGCCTCCTCCACCGCATGCGACTGGTTCCCTATACCCGTAAGCCCCGGAATCGGCAGACCAAACGATGGCAGCGCGTCATCCAGTCCACTCGATGAGTCGAAGCGACATTAGGCGATTTCCGACTGCCCTTGTCAAGTGTGGGATTCAAACCCCCGAACACCTTGAATTCCCAGGCAATTTAGCTTCCTGGTCAATGCATCATCGTCTGTTATCTGCTGTGACACCGTAGCCACCACCACGGCCGGCACCGCGCGCCCGGAACGGCGCCCCCACCAACTCGCCCGCGCCGCCCGCGAATTCCCCGCGCATCCGCCAAGAGCCGCAACACCGGCCCCAGTTGGCCAACACGGCGACGGCGGCCGGGCGTTCACGACGCACCACAACCGTCCGTCCCGACCCAAACGAAAAAGCCGGACCCAGCGAGACTGGATCCGGCTCTTCCTCTTGGCAGCTGCGCTGACCAATCGCGCTCTCGCATCGGTCGAAGCGAAGTGCCCCCGGCAGGATTCGAACCTGCGCACACGGCTCCGGAGGCCGTTGCTCTATCCCCTGAGCTACGGGGGCTTTGCCGCTCGTTGCGGCGACGGGTAGAACACTACCAGCTCCGCCGGGGTGGTCATGAACGTTCCGGTGGTCAGGGCCGGGAGCGGGGCCCGGGCAAGGGAGGAACGGCGTCCGTAGCGCATGCGGGCGGGCGGTCGACGGCGGTCGTTGAAACGTCCCCCGCACGAGGGCGGAAGTGGGCAAAACCGGGACGCAGCAGCAGGGGCGCGCCTAGTCTCATGGTGTGCCTGGCTTGTCCGGTCGGATCCTTGTGGTCGATGACAACAAGGTGATCCGGCAGTTGATCAGGGTCAACCTTGAGCTGGAGGGCTTCGAGGTGGTGACCGCGGCTGACGGTGCCGAGTGTCTGGATGTCGTCCACCGGGTCAGACCCGACGTGGTGACCCTGGACGTGATGATGCCGCGGCTGGGCGGGCTGCACACCGCGGCGCGGTTGCGCTCCGACCCGCGCACCTGGGACATCCCGATCGCCATCGTCAGCGCCTGCTCCCAGGGTGAGGTGGACAACGGGGAGTCGGTGGGCATCGACGCGTATGTGGCCAAGCCGTTCGAGCCGACGGACCTGGTGCGCACGGTGGGGATGCTGGTGCGCGAGGGGCGGGAGCGCCGCGGGTACGGCGGCCTCGCGGAGGACGCCGGGGGAGCGGAGAACGGGCGCCCGGGCGGGGGCGCGTGGGGGAGCGAGGGTGAGCCGGGCGCCGGGGGCGATCGGGCCGCCGGATGACGCGCGACGGAGCCGGACGCGTCCCGGTCGTCGGGCGGGGAACGGGCGGCGGAGCGGGCCGGCAGTCCACAGGGCGAAACCCGTTCGCGTGGGCACCCCCCTCCTCCCATACGCTGGTGCTGTGACCCCGGAAGAGCTCTCCCGTACCGTCCTGTGCTCCGTGCGCGGGGCCGTTGCGGAGCGGGAGCTCTCCGTGTCCGTGCCGGCGCGGATCGTGGTGCAGCCGCCGCCCCGTCCCGGCTGCGGGGAGTACGCCTCCAACGTCGCGCTGCAACTGGCCGGCCCCGCCGGGTTGCCGGCGCGCGAGGTCGCCGAGATCCTGCGGCGGCGGCTGACCGGGCAAGACGGCATCGCGCGGGTGGAGATCGCCGGGCCGGGGTTCCTCAACTTCCACTTGGGCGGCGCGGCCGCGGCCGGCCTCGTCGCGGACGTGTTGGCCCGGGGGGAGCGCTATGGCGAGCCCCCGGCGCCGGGGGCCGCGGGGCCCGGCCGGCCCGGTGGCCCGGCGCGCTTCGTGGGGCAGTGGGCGCGGGCCCGGGAGAGGGTCGTCGGCGAGGTGCTGGCGCGGCTCGGCCGAGCCGCGGACGCGGGGGCGGGGGCGGGCGGAGCCCCGGGCCTCGACGGTGAACTGGCCTCTCTGGTCGCGCGACTGGGGAGCGACGAGGCGCGCTGGGCGCTGCTGCGGCCCGCCGCGCACGACCCGGTGCGGCCGCCGGAGCGGCCGGTGCAGCACGAGGACAACCCGCGGTTCCGCGTCCAGTACGCCCACGCGCGCACCCGCGCAATGGTGCGCAACGCCGCCGAGTTGGGCTTCGCCGGCGAGCCGGGCGACGTCCGCGGCGAGGCGCCCGACGGGACCGCGGCCGACCACCGCCCCCCGCAGGACGCCTCAACGCTCCGGACGCTGGAGACCTGCCTCGGCACGTACCCGACCGCCACCGCGACCGCCGCCCGACGGTGCGCGCCGGATCGCGTGGTGCGCCATCTGGAAGCCACCGCGGACGCCTATCTGCGGTGGCAGGAGGAGTTCTGGCCGCTGCCCGTCGGCGGGGAGAAACCCTTGGCCGTGCACCGCGCCCGGGTGGCCCTCGCCGAGGCCACGGGGACGGTGCTGGGGAACGGCCTGCACCTGCTCGGCATCTCTGCTCCTGAACACGTCTGAATCCGGAGACCTCCGATGCATGCGTCCGACGTCGTGCGAACCGCAACGGTGGCCGTCCCGATCAGCACCTCTGAACGATCTTGAGGGGACCGTTTCCGTTATGAGCCGTTCCGCGCACCCCGCAGGCCCCCGGCATGGCGACGTACTGCCCGAGGGGCACTACGCCGGGCCGCCCGCCGACCTCAACTCCCTTGACCCGCAGGTCTGGTCCCGCACCGTGGCGCGAGACGCCGACGGCGCGGTGACCGTCGGCGGGCTGTCCGTGACCGCGCTCGCCGAGGAGTTCGGCACGCCGGCCTACTTCCTGGACGAGGCGGACTTCCGGGCGCGCTGCCAGGCATGGAAGGACGCGTTCGGGCCGGACGCCGACGTCTTCTACGCCGGCAAGGCGTTCCTGTCCCGGGCCATCGTGCGCTGGCTGCACGAGGAGGGCCTCCACCTCGACGTCTGCTCCGGCGGAGAACTGGCGACGGCGCTGGACGCGGGGATGCCCGCCGAGCGCATCGCCCTGCACGGCAACAACAAGAGCACCGAGGAGATCACCCGGGCCGTCGAGGCCGGGGTGGGCCGCATCGTGCTGGACTCCTTCCAGGAGATCGCCCGGGTCGCGCACATCGCCGAGCGGCTCGGCAAGCGCCAGCGGGTGCAGATCCGGGTCACGGTCGGCGTCGAGGCGCACACCCACGAGTTCATCGCGACCGCGCACGAGGACCAGAAGTTCGGCATCGCGCTGGCCGGCGGCCAGGCCGCCGAGGCGGTCCGGCGCGCGCTGAAGCTGGACGGCCTCGAACTCATCGGCATCCACAGCCACATCGGCTCGCAGATCTTCGACATGGCCGGCTTCGAGGTCTCCGCCCGCCGCGTCGTGGAGCTGCTCGCGGAGGTCCGCGACGAGCACGGCGTCCAGCTGCCGGAGATCGACCTCGGCGGCGGCCTGGGCATCGCCTACACCTCCGCCGACGACCCCCGGGCGCCGCGCGAGATCGCCGAGGCGCTGCGCGGGATCGTCGGCCGGGAGTGCGCGGCGGCCGGGCTGCGGATGCCGCGGATCTCCGTCGAGCCGGGCCGGGCGATCGTCGGCCCGACCGCCTTCACGCTCTACGAGGTCGGCACGGTCAAGGAGTTGGAGGGGCTGCGCACCTACGTCTCCGTGGACGGCGGGATGTCGGACAACATCCGCACCGCGCTGTACGACGCGGAGTACAGCGTGGTGCTGGCCTCCCGGACGTCCGACGCCGAGCCGATGCTGTCGCGGGTGGTCGGCAAGCACTGCGAGAGCGGCGACATCGTCGTCAAGGACGCCTTCCTGCCCTCCGACGTGGCGCCGGGCGACCTGCTCGCGGTGCCGGCGACCGGCGCGTACTGCCGCTCCATGGCCAGCAACTACAACCACGCGCTGCGCCCGCCGGTGGTGGCGGTCAACGACGGTGCGGCCCGGGTGATCGTCCGGCGGGAGACGGAGGAAGATCTCCTGCGGTTGGATGTCGGGTAGGGGCGGATCGTCGGGGACCGGGCCCCTGATGAAATAAATGTCTCGGCATCCGGACGCGGGGCGGAAAGCGCCGTCCGGTGCGTGAGACTGGTCCATGACCAGGAAACTGGTGCGTGACCAAGCATGAAACCGCTGGATCGAAGAAAAGACGAGGTCGAATGATGCGTACGCGTCCGCTGAAGGTGGCGCTGCTGGGCTGTGGTGTAGTCGGCTCAGAGGTGACGCGCATCATGACGACGCACGCCGACGACCTCGCGGCCCGCATCGGTGCGCCCGTGGAGCTCGCCGGGATCGCCGTCCGCCGCCCGGAGAAGGTGCGGGCCGGCGTCCCGGCCGAGCTGATCACCACCGACGCCACCGCGCTCGTCAAACGCGGCGACATCGACGTGGTCATCGAGGTGATCGGGGGGATCGAGCCCGCCCGGGGGCTGATCACCACCGCCTTCGAGCACGGCGCGAGCGTGGTCTCGGCCAACAAGGCCCTGGTGGCGGCCGACGGCGCCGCGCTGCACGCGTCCGCCGAGAAGCACAACGCCGACCTGTACTACGAAGCGGCGGTCGCCGGCGCGATCCCGCTGGTGCGGCCGCTGCGCGAGTCGCTCGCCGGCGACAAGGTCAACCGCGTCCTCGGCATCGTCAACGGCACCACCAACTTCATCCTCGACAAGATGGACACCACCGGCGCCGGCTACAGCGAGGCCCTCGACGAGGCCACCGCGCTCGGCTACGCCGAGGCCGACCCGACCGCCGACGTCGAGGGCTTCGACGCCGCCGCCAAGGCCGCGATCCTCGCCGGCATCGCCTTCCACACCCGCGTCACCATCGACGACGTGCACCGCGAGGGGCTGACCGAGGTCACCGCCGCGGACATCGCCTCCGCCAAGCGGATGGGCTGCACCGTCAAGCTGCTGGCCATCTGCGAACGGGCCGCGGACGGCGCCTCGGTGACCGCCCGGGTGCACCCGGCGATGATCCCGCTGACGCACCCGCTGGCGTCCGTGCGCGAGGCGTACAACGCGGTCTTCGTGGAGGCCGACGCGGCCGGCCAGTTGATGTTCTACGGGCCGGGCGCGGGCGGTGCGCCGACCGCCTCCGCGGTCCTCGGCGACCTCGTCGCGGTCTGCCGCAACAAGCTCGCCGGAGCCACCGGGCCGGGGGAGTCGGCGTACACCGCGCTGCCCGTCAGCCCCATGGGTGAGGTCGTCACCCGCTACCACATCAGTCTCGACGTGGCCGACAAGCCCGGCGTCCTCGCGCAGGTCGCGACGGTCTTCGCCGAACACGGCGTGTCCATCGACACCGTCCGCCAGCAGGGCAAGGACGGGGAGGCGGACCTCGTCGTCGTCACCCACCGGGCGACCGACGCGGCCCTGTCGTCGACGGTCCAAGCGCTGCGCGAGCTGGACACCGTCCGCGGCGTCGTCAGCATCATGCGGGTCGAAGGGGAGTAGAGGAACCCATGTCTGCCAATTCCACCGTGGCCACCAGTAGGCAGTGGCGCGGCATCATCGAGGAGTACCGCGACCGGCTGCCGGTCAGCGACACGACCGAGGTCGTGACCCTCCGGGAGGGCGGCACGCCGCTCGTCCCCGCCCAGGTGCTGTCCGAGCGCACCGGCTGCGAGGTGCACCTCAAGGTCGAGGGCGCCAACCCCACGGGGTCGTTCAAGGACCGCGGGATGACGATGGCCATCACCCGCGCCAAGGAAGAGGGCGCCAAGGCCGTCATCTGCGCCTCCACCGGCAACACCTCCGCCTCGGCCGCCGCCTACGCGGTCCGGGCCGGGATGGTCTGCGCGGTGCTGGTCCCGCAGGGCAAGATCGCGCTCGGCAAGATGGGCCAGGCGCTGGTGCACGGCGCCAAGATCCTCCAGGTCGACGGAAATTTCGACGACTGCCTGACGCTGGCCCGGGGCCTGTCGGAGAAGTACCCGGTCGCACTTGTGAACTCCGTCAACCCGGTGCGCATCGAGGGCCAGAAGACCGCCGCCTTCGAGATCGTCGACATGCTCGGCGACGCCCCTGACATCCACGTCCTGCCCGTCGGCAACGCCGGCAACATCACCGCCTACTGGAAGGGCTACCGGGAGTACGCGGCCGACGGCGTCGCCGCCCGCACCCCGCGGATGTGGGGCTTCCAGGCGTCCGGCAGCGCCCCGATCGTGCGCGGCGAGGTCGTCAAGGACCCGCACACCATCGCCACCGCGATCCGCATCGGCAACCCCGCCTCCTGGGAGTTCGCCGAGCGCGCCCGGGACGAGTCCGGCGGCTTCATCGACGACGTGACGGACCGTCAAATCCTGGCCGCCTACCGCCTGTTGGCCGCGCAGGAGGGCGTCTTCGTGGAGCCCGCCTCGGCCGCCTCGGTCGCCGGTCTGCTCAAGGCCGCACAGGAGGGCAAGGTCGACCCCGGCCAGCGGATCGTCTGCACGGTCACCGGCAACGGCCTGAAGGACCCCGACTGGGCGGTCGCCGGCGCACCGCAGCCGGTCACGGTCCCGATCGACGCCGACGCCGCGGCCGAGCGCCTCGGCCTCGCCTGACCCTCCCGGACAACCCCCGGGACCTGCGCAGACGTTCGGGGGCGGGCGGGCCGACCAGCCGCCCGCCCACCCCCGAACCGCACATTGCGCAAAGCCCCGGGCAAACGCTGCAAAGGCGCCGTTGAGGCATGTGATGGCGCGCGACACGCATCGTGCGCCTCCTGTGCGCCCTATGTCGCGACAGAACCTTCCTTCGATAGGCTGGCACCCAACTCCCCTCCCCACGGCATAACGCAGTGGTGTGCAGGGCAGGTCAGAACAGACCCCACGAGCCGTCCGGGCGCCCAGGCGCCGCGGAGTCGTGCTCCGGGGCAGTACCGCAGCATCAATCAAGGAGAGTCATCGAGCGATGGCCGGTCCCGCGTTCCGCGCCGCCGCCGTCCGGGTGCGCACCCCCGCTACCAGCGCCAATCTCGGCCCCGGCTTTGATGCCCTGGGACTTTCCCTGGGGCTGTACGACGACGTCGTGGTCCGGGTCGCCGACTCCGGTCTGCACGTCGACATCGCCGGCGAGGGCGCGCAGTCGCTGCCGCGCGACGAAAGCCATCTGCTCGTACGGGCCATGCGCACCGCCTTCGACCTGCTCGGCGGGCAGCCGCGCGGCCTGGAGATCGTCTGCGCCAACCGCATCCCGCACGGCCGGGGCCTTGGCTCCTCCTCGGCCGCCATCTGCGCCGGCATCGTCGCGGCCCGCGCGGTGACCATAGGCGGCGAGCAGAAGCTGGACGACGCCGCGCTGTTGGAGCTCGCCAACGAGATCGAGGGCCACCCCGACAACGTCGCCGCCTGCCTGCTCGGCGGGTTCACGCTGGCCTGGACGGACACCGGCACCGCGCGGGCGATCCGCATGGATCCGGCCGATTCCATCGTTCCGGTGGTCTTCGTGCCCGGGAAGCCGGTGCTCACCGAGACCGCCCGCGGACTGCTGCCGCGCACCGTCCCGCACGTGGACGCCGCGGCCAACGCCGGTCGTGCCGCACTGCTCGTCGAGGCCCTGACCAGGCGCCCCGAGCTGCTGCTCGCCGCGACCGAGGACCGACTTCACCAGGACTACCGCGCCCCCGCGATGCCGGAGAGCATGGGCCTGGTGAACCGACTGCGCGCGGACGGCGTCCCCGCAGTCATCTCCGGTGCGGGCCCGACGGTGCTCGCGCTGGTCGAAGAAGCGGCGGCCGACAAGGTCGCGGCGCTGGCGGGAGAGGGGTGGGCGGCCAACCGGCTGACCCTCGACGTGGCGGGCACCTGCGTGCTGCCGCTCGCCGGGTGATCACACCGAGTGATCGACGATCGCCGGTCTTGGAGAGGGGGAATGTTTGTTGGATCCGGTAGTGTTAACCTCAAGTCAGTACTCGACGCCAGTGTGGCGCGGTGCTTCGTGTCCCCTATCGGGACCATTTCTTCCGGGAGCCTCCCAAACTGCTTGGAGCCTTTGTCCTGAGCAGACGTGAGCACGCTCCGGAATCGGCGTGACGACACAAGTCACATCCCAGATCTTCACGCCGGAGCCATGAATTGATTTCTCCGCCGAATCAGGCGGGACCACCGCCCCGGCCCGGTCCGTTAGACCAAGGAACCGGCCGGACAGCACAACCGGTCGCCGAGCCAGACAGGCCGACGCCCGCTCCAGGGAAGGACCCTTCGTGAGCGACACCACCGATCTGATGGGCGCGCGCACCGACGGCAGTGCCGCCACGCCCGCCACGGACGCTCCCGCCGCGCCTGCCAGCACGCGGCGCCGCCGTTCCGGCACCGGCCTTGAGGGCATGGTCCTGGCAGAGTTGCAGCAGATTGCCTCGGGCCTCGGTATCAAGGGCACCGCGCGGATGCGCAAGAGCCAGCTGATCGAGGTCATCAAGGAGCGGCAGGCCGCCGGCTCCGGGGCCGCAACCAAGGCCGAAGCGCCCGCCGCCGAGGCCGAGACCAAGCCCAAGCGCCGGGCCACCTCCAAGGCCCGCACCGGTGAGGAGAGCGCCGAGCCCGCCAAGGCCGAGAAGGCCGCCAAGTCGACCAAGTCGACGGAGAAGGCCGGGACGCAGCAGCAGATCGACATCCCCGGTCAGCCCTCCCCGCAGGGCGGCGCCGCCGCCGAGGAGGCGCCGACCGGTGAGCGCCGCCGGCGCCGGGCCACCGCCCCCGCGGGCAGCCCGGACGGCACCGACGCCAAGGCCGAGTCCGCCACCGCGGTCAAGGCCGAGGCCAAGACCGACACCGCCCCGCAGGAGACCGGCGAGGGCCGGCCCGCCAAGGGCGCCGACCGCCAGGACCGCGGGGACCGCCAGGACCGCGGCCCGAAGGGCGAGCGGGGCCGTCGGGACCGCGACCGCGACCGTGACCGCGACCGTCGCAAGGGCGACGCGGGCGATGGCGGCGGCCAGGGCGGCAACCGTCAGCGGGACCGCCGGGACGGCGACGACGAGGACTTCGAGGGCGGTCGGCGCGGTCGGCGCGGCCGTTACCGCGACCGCCGCGGGCGTCGTGGCCGCGACGACTTCGCCAATGAGCCGCAGTTGGCCGAGGACGACGTGCTGATCCCCGTCGCGGGCATCCTCGACATCCTCGACAACTACGCGTTCATCCGGACCTCCGGTTACCTGCCGGGCCCGAACGACGTGTACGTCTCGCTCGCCCAGGTCCGCAAGAACGGCCTGCGCAAGGGTGACCACGTCACCGGCGCGGTCCGGCAGCCCAAGGACGGCGAGCGGCGCGAGAAGTTCAACGCCCTGGTGCGACTGGACAGCGTCAACAGCATGGCGCCCGAACAGGGCCGCCAGCGGGCCGAGTTCGGGAAGCTGACGCCCCTTTACCCGCAGGAGCGGCTGCGCCTGGAGGGCGAGTCGGGCGGTCTGACGACCCGGATCATCGACCTCGTCACGCCGATCGGCAAGGGCCAGCGCGGTCTGATCGTGGCGCCGCCGAAGACCGGCAAGACCATGATCATGCAGGCGATCGCCAACTCGATCACCCGCAACAACCCCGAGTGCCACCTGATGGTCGTCCTCGTCGACGAGCGTCCCGAAGAGGTCACCGACATGCAGCGGTCGGTCAAGGGCGAGGTCATCTCCTCGACCTTCGACCGCCCGGCCGAGGACCACACCACCGTCGCCGAACTCGCCATCGAGCGCGCCAAGCGCCTGGTCGAGCTCGGCCACGACGTGGTCGTGCTGCTGGACTCCATCACCCGCCTGGGCCGCGCGTACAACCTCGCGGCGCCCGCCTCCGGCCGCATCCTCTCCGGTGGTGTCGACTCGACCGCGCTCTACCCGCCGAAGCGCTTCTTCGGTGCCGCGCGCAACATCGAGGACGGCGGCTCGCTGACCATCCTGGCCACCGCGCTGGTCGAGACCGGCTCGCGGATGGACGAGGTGATCTTCGAGGAGTTCAAGGGCACCGGCAACCTGGAGCTCAAGCTCGACCGCAAGCTCTCCGACAAGCGCATCTTCCCGGCGGTGGACGTGGACGCGTCCAGCACCCGTAAGGAAGAGATCCTGATGGGCAGCGACGAGCTGGCCATCGTCTGGAAGCTGCGCCGGGTGCTGCACGCGCTGGACCAGCAGCAGGCCATCGAGCTGCTGCTGGACAAGATGAAGCAGACGAAGTCCAACGCGGAGTTCCTGCTCCAGATCCAGAAGACGACGCCGACCACGGGCAACGGCAACGACTGACGCCCGCGGCCGCGCCGCACTTCCACCGGGCCCCCTCACCCTTCGCGGGTGTGGGGGCCCGGTGCGTTCCGGTGTGACCTGCGCCGCGCGGGGTCGTGACCCGCTTGAGACCTTTCGCACAGATCGACAGTTCCCGCGGCGTTTACGCCGGAGTGTGCCGCGCGACGAAACCCCTGGTGAGGGCCGTGCCGCGGGCCCCGTGTCGTCGAGCGCCGCCCGGTTCTTCTAAGAAAACGCTCATATTGGGCTGTGCAACCCTTCCGGTCGGCCCCCCGTCTGACTAGGCAATCCACCGCTTACGGCAGGGAGACGGCGAGGCGCAGTCGACCGACGAAGGACTGAGAACAGATGGCGCAGAGCGACGGGACCGGGCGAACGGCCGGAAGCGGAGGGCGCTCCATACGTGGCACCGGACGGCGGCGCAAGACCCCCAGCCGGCGGCACCGGATCCTCACCCGCGCCCTGTGCGCACTGGTCGGCGTGGTGCTGCTCGGCGGCGCCGGGGTCGGCTACCTCTACTTCAAGTTCAACGGCAACCTCACGGGCGTCGACATCAACGCCGCCCTCGGCCGCGACCGGCCCAAGAACATCGACAACGGCTCGATGGACATCCTCGTCATGGGCTCCGACTCCCGCTCCGGCGCCAACGCCTCCTACGGCAAGGACGAGGGCGGGGCGCGCTCGGACACCGCGATGGTCGTGCACGTCTTCAAGGGCCACAAGAAGGCCAGCGTCGTCAGCATCCCCCGCGACACCCTGGTGGCCCGGCCCGACTGCACCACCAAGGACGGCAAGGCCGTCCCCGGGCAGCAGCGCGCCATGTTCAACACCGCCTTCGAGGTCGGCGGCCCGGCCTGTGCCGTCAAGACCGTCGAGTCGATGAGCGGCATCCGCATGGACCACTTCGTCGAGGTCGACTTCACCGGCTTCAAGAAGCTCATCGACGCGCTCGGCGGGGTGCCGATCACCACCACCAAGCCGATCAACGACAAGTACAGCCATCTGCACCTGACGCCCGGCACCCACACCCTGGGCGGCGAGGACGCCCTCGGCCTGGTCCGCACCCGGCACGGCGTCCCCGGCGGCGACGGCAGCGACCTGGGCCGCATCCAGCTCCAACAGACCTTCATCAAGGCCCTGTTGAAGCAGGTCCGCAGCATCGGCGTGCTCTCCAACCCCGGCAAGCTCTACGACGTCGCCGACACCGCCACCAAGGCCGTCACCACCGACACCGACCTCAACTCGGTCACCGCACTGACCGGTCTGGCCAAGGAACTCGGCGGCATCTCCACCGACAACATCGCCATGGCGACGCTCCCGGTGACCTTCGACCCGGTCAACCCCGACCGCGTACTGCCGCTCACCACCAAGAGCCGGCAGGTGTGGGACGCGCTCCGCCAGGACCAGGACATCCCCAAGGCCGCCCTCAAGGGCTCGGCGGGTGACAAGGGCGGCACGTCCCGCTACGTCAAGTAGCCGTCGCCCGCGCCGCGTCCGCCCGGGGAACGCCGGGTGGACGGGTGCGGGAATAGCACCGGCCGTACCCCGGTTTTGGGAGATACGGCCAGTGCTGGCAAACTGGACCGTCGGCCCCGGTTCACGTGACGCAATCCGTGCCACGACCCGGTGCCACTCCCGAACCTAGGAGAATCCCTTGAAGCGCGACATCCACCCGGAGTACGTCGAGACCCAGGTCAGCTGCACCTGTGGCGCCTCCTTCACCACTCGTAGCACCGTCGCCGGCGGCACCATCCGCGCCGACATCTGCTCCGAGTGCCACCCGTTCTACACGGGCAAGCAGAAGATCCTGGACACGGGCGGCCGCGTGGCCCGCTTCGAGGCCCGCTTCGGCAAGAACGCCAAGGCCGCCAAGAAGTAGCGACCCGCAAGGCGCCGGTCTCCGGTCGCCCCTGGACAAGGGGGACCGGACCGGCGTCTTTGTCGTCCGTACCCTCTGCCCCCCGGCCGAGGGGCCGGCCCGCCGCACCGCGGCAACGGGGCGCAGCGCCCCGGGAAGCCACACCAGCAGTCAGCAGAGGAACACACGATGTTCGAGGCGGTCGAGGAACTGGTCGGCGAGCACGCCGACCTCGAAAAGCGGCTGGCCGACCCCGCGGTCCACGGGGACCAGCGCGAGGCCATGCGGCTCAACAAGCGCTATGCGGAACTGACCCCGATCATCGCCACGTACCGCGCGTGGAAGCAGACCGGCGACGACATCGACACGGCCCGCGAACTGGCCGCCGACGACCCGGACTTCGCGAGTGAGGTCAAGGACCTCGAAGCCGCCCGCGAGGAGCTCACCGAGAAGCTGCGGCTGCTGCTCGTCCCGCGTGACCCCAGCGACGACAAGGACGTCATCCTGGAGGTCAAGGCCGGCGAGGGCGGCGAGGAGTCCGCGCTGTTCGCCGGCGACCTGCTGCGGATGTACCTGCGGTACGCGGAGCGGGTCGGCTGGAAGACCGAGATCCTCGACGCCAACGAGTCCGACCTCGGCGGCTACAAGGACGTCCAGGTCGCGGTGAAGACCAAGGGCGGCGGCGGGGCCACCGAGCCCGGCCAGGGCGTCTGGGCGCGGCTGAAGTACGAGGGTGGGGTGCACCGCGTCCAGCGGGTGCCCGCCACCGAGTCGCAGGGCCGGATCCACACCTCCGCGGCCGGCGTGCTGGTCACGCCGGAGGCCGAGGAGGTCGAGGTCGAGATCGTGGCCAACGACCTGCGGATCGACGTCTACCGCTCCTCGGGGCCCGGCGGCCAGTCCGTCAACACCACCGACTCCGCGGTCCGGATCACCCACCTGCCCACCGGCATCGTGGTCTCCTGCCAGAACGAGAAGAGCCAGCTCCAGAACAAGGAGCAGGCGATGCGCATCCTCCGCTCGCGGCTGCTGGCCGCGGCCCAGGAGGAGGCCGAGAAGGAGGCGTCGGACGCCCGGCGCAGCCAGGTGCGCACCGTCGACCGCTCGGAGCGCATCCGCACGTACAACTTCCCGGAGAACCGCATCTCGGACCACCGGGTGGGCTTCAAGGCGTACAACCTGGACCAGGTGCTCGACGGCGAGCTGGACCCGGTCATCCAGGCGTGCGTCGACGCCGACGCGGCGGCCAAGCTCGCCGCCGCCCAGTAAGACCGCAAGACCTTTGAGGACCGATCGGCTGGAGGACCAGTGAACCTGCTGCTCGCGGAGGTGGCCCAGGCCACCCAGCGGCTGGCCGACGCCGGCGTGCCCTCCCCGCGCTTCGACGCGGAGGAACTGGCCGCGCATGTGCACGGCGTCAAGCGCAGCCAGCTGCACACGGTCCCCGACGCGGACTTCGACGCCCGCTACTGGGAGGCCGTCGCCCGCCGCGAGGCGCGCGAACCCCTCCAGCACATCACCGGTCGGGCGTTCTTCCGCTACCTCGAACTGGCCGTCGGGCCGGGGGTGTTCGTGCCCCGCCCAGAGACCGAGTCGGTGGTCGGTTGGGCGATAGACGCGGTGCGCGCCATGGACGTCGTCGAGCCGCTGATCGTCGACCTCTGCACCGGCTCGGGGGCGATCGCCCTCGCCCTGGCGCAGGAGGTGCCGCGCTCGCGGGTGCACGCCGTGGAGCTCTCCGATGAGGCCCTGGGCTACGCCCGCAAGAACGTCGAGGGGTCCCGCGTCGTTCTCCACCACGGCGATGCGCTCACCGCGCTCCCCGAACTGGACGGGCAGGTCGACCTGGTGATCTCCAATCCGCCGTACATCCCGCTCACCGAGTGGGAGTACGTCGCCCCCGAGGCCCGTGACCACGATCCGGAGCTGGCGCTGTTCTCCGGCGAGGACGGCCTGGACACCATCCGGGGCATCGAACGGACCGCGCACCGCCTGCTGCGGCCCGGCGGCGTGGTCGTCGTCGAGCACGCCGACACCCAGGGCGGGCAGGTGCCGTGGATCTTCAACGAGGAGCTGGGCTGGGCGGACGCGGCCGACCACCCCGACCTCAACAACCGGCCCCGCTTCGCCACCGCGCGCCGGGCGACGCCATGAGCCGCCCCACCCCGGCGCCCGATGCAGGCGATGCATCCGCTTATTCGTTCCGCGTAACCGTTCCGCACGAGGAGGACCGCTAATGGCACGGCGATACGACTGCAGCGACGCGACCGACCGCGCGACCGGCCTGCGTGAGGCAGCCTCGGCCGTGCGGCGCGGCGAGCTGGTCGTGCTGCCGACCGACACCGTCTACGGCATCGGCGCGGACGCCTTCAGTCCGGAGGCCGTCGGCGACCTGCTGGAGGCCAAGGGCCGCGGCCGGGGGATGCCGTCCCCGGTCCTGGTCGGTTCCCCCAACACCCTGCACGGCCTGGTCACCGAGTTCTCCGAGCAGGCATGGGAGCTGGTCGACGCGTTCTGGCCGGGGGCGCTGACCCTCGTGGCCAGCCATCAGCCGTCGCTGACCTGGGACTTGGGGGAGACCCGGGGCACGGTCGCGGTGCGGATGCCGCTGCACCCGGTCGCCATCGAACTGCTCACCGAGTTCGGCCCGATGGCGGTCTCCAGCGCCAACCTCACCGGCCACCCCTCCCCGCAGGACTGCGACGCCGCGCAGGAGATGCTCGGCGACTCGGTCTCGGTCTACCTCGACGCCGGCCCGACGCCCGCCGCCGTGCCGTCCTCGATCGTGGACGTCACCGGCCGGGTGCCGGTGCTGCTGCGCGAGGGCGCGATCAGCGTCGAGGAGCTGCGCAAGGTCGTACCCGAGCTTGAGGTGGCGCATTGATGCCGCCGCCGCAGGGACGGGGCATAGCGGGACGAGGCGCCGAGACCTTCTCGGTCCCGGTGGAGAACCCGCGCTGCTTCCGCATCCTCCACGTCAGCACCGGCAACGTCTGCCGCTCGCCGATCACCGAGCGGCTGCACCGGCACGCCCTCCAGGAGCGGCTCGGCTCGTCACAGGCCGTCCGCGGCTGCGGGCTGCTCGTGGAGAGCGCCGGCACCTGGGGCCATGAGGGCGCCCCGATGGAGACGCACGCCGCGACGGTGCTCGCCGACTACGGCGCGGACCCGGCCGGCTTCATCGGCCGGGAGCTGCTCGACGAGCACGTCATCCGGGCCGACCTGGTGCTCACCGCCACCCGCGACCACCGCGCACAGGTCATCTCCATGGGGCACTCCGCGGGGCTGCGCACCTTCACGCTGAAGGAGTTCAACCGACTGGTTCGCGCCATAGATCCGGCCACGTTGCCGGCGCCCGACCCGGGGCTGCCCGACGGCGGGCTGGTCGAGCGGGCCCGCGCGCTGGTCGGCGCGGCCGCCGCGCTGCGCGGCTGGCTGCTGGCGCCCAACCCGGAGTCCGACGAGGTCCACGACCCCTACGGGGCACCGATCACGTTCTTCCGCTCCATCGGCGACGAGATCAACAGCGCGCTCGACCCGGTCGTCACCGCCCTCACCGGAGTCCCGGCGCCGGCGTAGGGCCTGCCCCAGCGCGCCCGCGCACCAGCCGGCGCGCCCGCGGCGCCCAGGCACCCCGGGAACGGCCCTGACGGCCCCTCTGCGCCCCCTGACCGGCCCCGGGACCCGATCGGCCCCGGCACGCCGCGCCCGATCCCTGAGCCGCGCCTACATTGGGATTGGGCCTGCCGGGCTAGGGCCGGACGGCCCCGAGGGCACGTGCGACGTGCCCTGGTCCCGTACGAGGCCCGGAGCCAGCGATGCCCGCCACCACCGCGTCATCCCGCCGCACGTCCCCGGCCGGCCGCGCCCCGGCCGCCGACCCCCGGGCCGTCGCCGCGGCCGAGACCGTCGAGCAGCGGGCCCGGGCCGCCGCCCACGACGAGGTCACCCGGCCGCCCGGCTCTCCCGACTTCGCCGCGCTGCTGCGCCAGGACCCGGAGATCGCCGGCGTCCTGCTGGCGGAGAGCGGCCGGCAGAGCGACGGGCTGCAACTCATCGCCGCCGAGAACTTCGTCTCGCCCGCCGTCCTGGCCGCCCTCGGCTCCCCGTTGGGCAACAAGTACGCCGAGGGCTATCCGGGCGCCCGGCACCACAGCGGCTGCGAGATCGTCGACCTCGCCGAGCGGATCGCGGTGGAGCGCGCCACGGCCCTCTTCGGCGCCGAACACGCCAACGTCCAGTCCCACTCGGGCTCTTCGGCCGTACTGGCCGCCTACGCCGCGCTGCTGCGCCCCGGCGACACCGTCCTGGCGATGTCCCTGCGGCACGGCGGCCACCTCACCCACGGCTCGCCGGCCAACTTCTCCGGCCGGTGGTTCGACTTCGCCGGCTACGGCGTCGACCCGGCGAGTGGCCTGCTCGACTACGAGGCGATCCGCGCACTGGCCCGAGAGCGCCGCCCCAAGGCCCTGGTCTGCGGCTCGATCGCCTATCCGCGGCACATCGACTACGCCGCCTTCCGCGACATCGCCGACGAGATCGGCGCGTATCTGATCGCCGACGTGGCCCACCCGATGGGGTTGATCGCCGGCCGGGCGGCGCCCAGCCCCGTGCCGTACGCGGACGTGGTGTGCGCGACCACCCACAAGGTGCTGCGCGGGCCGCGCGGCGGGATGATCCTGTGCCGGGCGCGGCTGGCCGAGCGGATCGACCGCGCGGTGTTCCCGTTCACCCAGGGCGGCGCGCAGATGAACGCGGTGGCCGCCAAGGCCGTGGCGTTCGCGGAGGCCGCGACGCCGGCGTTCCGGGGCTACGCCCAACAGGTCGTCGGCAACGCCCGGGCGCTGGCCGACGGGCTGGCCGCGCAGGGCCTGACGGTCACCACCGGCGGCACCGACACCCATCTGATCACCGCGGACACCGCCCCGCTGGGCCTGGACGCGCGCACCGCCCGCGGCCGGCTGGCGGCCGCCGGCATCGTGCTGGACACCTGCGCGCTGCCCGGCGCCCAGGCGCCCGCGGGGTCCGGGACCTGCCCGACCGGGATCCGGCTGGGCACCGCCGCGGTGACGACGCAGGGGATGGGCGAGGCCGAGATGCACCGGGTCGCGGAGCTGATCGGGGCGGCGCTGCGGGAGGACGGCGCGGTGCGCGCCGCGATCGCCGGGCTGGTTGGCCGGTTCCCGCCGTATCCGGATCAGGACTGAGCGCGGGCGGCGCCGGAACCGTCTTGGCGGCGCCCGTCGTCTTCTCCGGCATGCGCCCGTATTCACGGCCAGTGGCCGGACACGCATAAGGTGTGGGGCTGTGATGGCCAGCTATCTCTATGGGGCAGCCCGTGCGTGAATACCTGCTGACGCTGTGCGTCACTGCCGCGGTGACCTACCTGCTGACCGGTCCGGTGCGGAAGTTCGCGATCGCGGCCGGTGCGGTACCGGAGATCCGTGCGCGGGACGTACATCGCGAGCCGACCCCGCGACTGGGCGGGATCGCGATGTTCGGCGGGTTGTGCGCGGGGCTGCTGGTGGCCGCGCACCTGACCAACCTCAAGAGCGTCTTCGAGACCAATGAGCCGCGGGCCCTGCTGTCGGGCGCCGCGCTGATCTGGATCCTCGGCGTGCTCGACGACAAGTGGGGCGTGGACGCCCTGGTCAAGCTGGGCGGCCAGATGATCGCCGCGGGTGTGATGGTCCTTCAGGGGCTGACGATCCTCTACCTCCCGGTCCCGGGCATCGGCACGGTCGCGCTGACGCCGATGCAGGGCACCCTGCTGACCGTCGCGCTGGTCGTCATCACCATCAACGCGGTGAACTTCGTGGACGGCCTGGACGGTCTCGCGTCCGGCATGGTCTGCATCGCCGCGGCCGCGTTCTTCATGTACACGTACCGGCTCTGGTTCGGTTACGGCATCGAGGCGGCGGCGCCGGCCACCCTGTTCTCGGTCGTCCTGATGGGCATGTGCCTGGGCTTCCTGCCGCACAACATGCACCCGGCCCGGATCTTCATGGGCGACTCCGGGTCCATGCTGATCGGCCTGGTGATGGCGGCCGGCGCGGTCTCGCTGACCGGCCAGGTCGACCCTGACCTGCTCAACCAGAAGGCCGGCGGTCTGCGCGAGGCGACCCACGCGATGGTGCCGGTCTACATCCCGCTGCTGCTGCCGCTGACGATCATCGCGGTGCCGGTCGCGGATCTGATTCTGGCCATTGTGCGACGGACCTGGAAGGGCCAGTCGCCGTTCGCCGCGGACCGCGGGCACCTGCACCACCGCCTGCTGGAGATCGGCCACTCGCACAGCCGCGCGGTGCTGATCATGTACTTCTGGTCCGCGCTGATCGCGTTCGGCGCGGTGGCCTATTCCGCCAACGACGCCAGCATGTGGATCGTCCTGGGCATCGTGCTGCTCAGCGCGGTCGGCCTGGTGCTGCTCCTGCTGCCGCGCTTCACCCCGCGGGCCCCGATCTGGGCCGAGCGGCTGGTCCCGCCGCGCTACCGCCGGGTCGTCCGGGAGGCGCTGGCCGTGGACGGCGCGGCCGGTGGCACGGCCGGGAGCGCGGCCGCGGACGAGCCGGGGGAGGAGCGTGGTTCGACCGTTCCGCCCGGGATTCACGGCGCCACGGCGATCGGCGACCGGTCACGTTTCGTGGACCGTCGTAAGGCGGGGAGTCATCGCTGAGGCCCCTCGTGGTCGCCCGAATGTGCGTCAGGAATCGGGACGGTTGACCCCATACCAGACAGCCGACGGTTCGTCAGTGCACCAATGTGCAGAGTCACTCTCAGGTGTGACAGGATCCACACGAACCAGGTAAAGACCTCATCAAATAGTTTGTGATACCGTTCACGAAACCCGGCGATAGAGCCGAAGGACCGTAGTGCGACGGTCCATTGGCCTGAAGGTTCTTCCGCCGGCCGGGTCTACGCTCGTCCCTGACGACACCACCCCCATCCCATGCCGGAGCGCCACCATGCAGTCGAATGACGCCCGACTACTTCTTCACGCCGCCGTACCCACCGTTGCCGCCGGCGCTCTCGCCGTTGCCGTGAGCGGTGTGGTCGCGGGTGCCGCGGGTGCGCTCGGCGCCGTCTTCGGCGCCCTGCTGGTCATCCTGGTGATGGGGGCCGGGCTCGTCGTCCTGCAGCAGACCGCCAAGAAGCTGCCGCAGCTGTTCCAGATGATGGGGCTGCTGCTGTACACCGTGCAGATCCTGTTCGTGGCGGTGTTCCTCATCGCCTTCAAGGACACAACTCTCTTCGATACCAAGGCATTTGCGTTCTCTCTGCTCGCTGCCACCCTCGTATGGATCGCGGCGCAGACCCGCGGCCACATGAAGGCGAAGATTCTGTACGTGGACCCCGACTCCGCGGAGGCCAAGACGGCCAAGACGGCGGGGTCGCCGACGTGACACGTAGGGCCGAGATAAATGGCCTCGTGCCGGCCTGCTATCGTCCGGTGCCAACTGCGGCGCAGCTGGCGCAGGCGGCTGAGCTCCCGGGGTCCCCGAGAAGGAACGGGAAGTTCTCGCGGCCAATGCCTGTGATCCGGACCGGCCTAGCGCCGACCAGCCGCCCCCTAATCCGTAACACCAGTCCAGTGCCGCTCCGTGGTTCAACGCCGCGCCGACACAACGAGGTTGCCGTACCCATGCGCCACGCTGAAGGAGCTCGCGGTGAGTGCTGAAACGATGCTCGCCTTCGAGACCGACTGCCACATCTTTTCCGGGTGCGGCTTTGATGCCCCCGGGCTTCATAACTTCGTCTTCGAGCCGCTCTTCACCATCGGTGGCTTCGAGTTCAACAAGCCGATGTTGCTGGCCCTGCTCAGCACGGTCGTCGTGGTGTGGTTCTTCTGGGCTGCATTCGGCCGCGCCAAGGTGGTTCCCGGCAAGCTGCAGATGATCGGCGAGGCGGGCTATGACTTCGTGCGTCGCGGGCTCGTCTATGACGCGCTGGGGAAGAAGGAGGGCGACAAGTACGTCCCCTTCATGGTCTCGCTGTTCTTCTTCGTGTGGATCATGAACCTCTGGTCGATCATCCCCGTCGCCCAATTCCCGGTGACGTCGGTGATCGCCTTCCCCGCGGGCCTCGCGGCGATCGTCTACATCCTCTGGGTCTTCCTGACCTTCAAGAAGCACGGCTTCGTCGGCGCCTTCAAGAACTTCTCCGGCTATGACAAGTCGCTCGGCTGGGTCCTCCCGCTGCTGATGGTCATCGAGCTCTTCTCGAACCTGATCATCCGGCCCTTCACCCACGCGGTCCGACTCTTCGCGAACATGTTCGCGGGGCACCTGCTGATCCTGATGTTCACCGTCGCCAGCTGGTACCTGCTCAACGGCATCGGCTTCGTGTACGCCGGCGCGTCGTTCATCATGACCATCCTGATGACGGCCTTCGAGCTGTTCATCCAGGCCGTCCAGGCGTACGTCTTCGTGCTTCTGGCCTGCAACTACGTCCAGGGCGCGCTCGCCGAACACCACTGAGCACCCCGGTTCCCCACCCCAACAGCTGTCCGGTGGCCAACCCCCACCGGTCCGTGAAACGAGAAGGAAGTAACGGCATGTCCGCTGCTCTCGAGATGGCCAACCACCTCGCCGCCGCCGGCGACTCCGCCAAGACCACGGTCGTCGGCAACGTCGCCGCCATCGGTTACGGCCTCGCCGCGATCGGCCCCGGCGTCGGCGTCGGCATCATCTTCGGTAACGGCACCCAGGCCCTGGCCCGCCAGCCCGAGGCCGCCGGCCTGATCCGCACCAACCAGATCATGGGTTTCGCCTTCTGTGAGGCTCTCGCCCTGATCGGCATCGTCATGGGCTTCGTTTACAAGTAAACGGAACCCATCGACTATCCATTCAGACGGAAGGCACTGATGTGAACGCCCTGAACTTGGCGGCGGAGGTTCCTGAGAACCCCCTCGTCCCGCCGATTCCAGAGCTGGTCATCGGCCTGATCGCTTTCTTCATCGTCTTCGGCTTCCTCGCCAAGAAGCTCCTCCCGAACATCAACAAGGTTCTGGACGAGCGCCGGGCGCAGATCGAAGGCCGTATCGAGGATGCCGAGGCGACTCAGGCCGAGGCGCAGCAGGTGCTCGCGGACTACCGGGCCCAGCTCGCCGACGCCCGCCACGAGGCCGCGCGCCTGCGCCAGGAGGCGCAGGAGCAGGGCGCGACGCTCATCGCCGAGATGCGCGCCGAGGGCCAGCGGCAGCGTGAGGAAATCATCGCCGCCGGTCACGCCCAGATCGAGGCGGACCGCAAGGCAGCCGCCCAGGCGCTGCGCCAGGACGTGGGCAAGCTCGCCACCGAACTGGCCGGCAAGCTCGTCGGCGAGTCCCTTGAGGACCACGCCCGACAGAGCCGGACCATCGACCGCTTCCTCGACGAGCTTGAGGAGAAGTCGGCATCGGACGCGACGAAGGCTGAGGCCGGCCGATGAATGGAGCGAGCCGCGAGGCACTCGCCTCCGCACGCGAGCGGTTCAACGCGCTGACGGACAACACCTCCGTCGACGCCGCGAAGCTCGCCGAGGAGCTGGCTGCCGTCACCGCTCTGCTCGACCGCGAGGTGTCGTTGCGTCGGGTCCTCACCGACCCGGCGCAGCCCGGCGAGGCGCGGGCCGAGCTGGCCCGGCGGCTGCTCGGCGGCCAGGTCGGCGAGGCCACCCTCGACGTGGTGACCGGCATGGTCCGCTCCCGCTGGTCGCGCTCGCGTGACCTGCCGGACGCGATCGAGGAGTTGGCGTTCAGCGCCGACCTCGTCGCGGCGCAGCGGGACGGCCGCCTGGACGACGTCGAGGACGAGCTGTTCCGGTTCGGCCGGATCATCGCCGGGAGCGGTGAGCTCCGCCGTGCGCTGACGGACCGGAGCGCCACGGCCGCCGCCAAGACGGAACTGCTGCACACGCTGCTGGGCGGCCGGGCCAACCCGGTCACCGAGCGGCTGGTGATCCGTCTTGTCGCACAGCCGCGGGGCCGTAGCCTGGAGGCGGGGCTCGACGCCCTCTCCAAGCTGGCGGCGGCCCGCCGGGACCGCATGGTCGCGGTGGTCACCTCCGCGGTGCCGCTCAGCGAAGGGCAGCGGCAGCGCCTCGGCGCCGCACTGGCCGAGCTGTACGGCCGGCAGATCCACCTGAACCTCGACGTGGACCCCGATGTCCTCGGCGGCGTGCAGGTACGGATCGGCGACGAGGTCATCAACGGGACCGTCGCGGAGCGCCTCGACGAGGCGTCCCGGCGGATGGCCGGCTGACCTAAGCCACCAACTCAAGAGCTGCACACCCGGCGGCGGGAGACCGGACCCGCCGGACCGACAGGTCCGGCCGCGGTCCGGACGACGCCCCGGAAAACAGCACAAGCATGACGGCGGCCCGAGTTGGGCCGTAAGCGGAAACGGTCCGGGGGAGACGCCCCCAGGACACCGCACGTAACTTCGGGCCCAACAAGGAGAGCAGGGAACCCAGATGGCGGAGCTCACGATCCGGCCGGAGGAGATCCGGGACGCACTGGAGAACTTCGTCCAGGCGTACAAGCCGGACGCGGCCTCGCGCGAAGAGGTCGGGACGGTCAGCGATGCCGGCGACGGCATCGCACACGTCGAGGGTCTGCCCTCGACGATGGCGAACGAACTGCTGAAGTTCGAGGACGGCACGCTCGGTCTGGCGCTGAACCTGGAAGAGCGCGAGATCGGTGCGGTCATCCTCGGTGAGTTCAGCGGCATCGAGCAGGGCCAGCCGGTGCAGCGCACCGGTGAGGTGCTCTCGGTCGCCGTGGGCGAGGGCTACCTCGGCCGCGTCGTCGACCCGCTGGGCAACCCGATCGACGGTCTCGGCGAGATCGAGACCGAGGGCCGCCGTGCCCTGGAGCTGCAGGCCCCCGGCGTCATGGTCCGCAAGTCGGTCCACGAGCCGATGGAGACCGGCTACAAGGCCGTCGACTCGATGGTGCCGATCGGCCGTGGCCAGCGTCAGCTGATCATCGGCGACCGCCAGACCGGCAAGACCGCCCTGGCCGTCGACACCATCATCAACCAGCGCGACAACTGGCGTTCCGGCGACCCGAAGAAGCAGGTCCGCTGCATCTACGTCGCCGTCGGCCAGAAGGGCTCCACCATCGCGTCCGTCCGCGGCGCGCTGGAAGAGGCCGGTGCCCTCGAATACACCACCATCGTCGCCGCCCCGGCGTCCGACCCGGCGGGCTTCAAGTACCTGGCCCCCTACACCGGTTCGGCCATCGGCCAGCACTGGATGTACCAGGGCAAGCACGTCCTGATCATCTTCGACGACCTCTCGAAGCAGGCCGACGCCTACCGCGCCGTGTCCCTGCTGCTGCGCCGCCCGCCGGGCCGTGAGGCGTACCCGGGTGACGTCTTCTACCTGCACTCGCGTCTGCTGGAGCGCTGCGCCAAGCTCTCCGACGAGATGGGCGCCGGTTCGATGACCGGTCTGCCGATCGTCGAGACCAAGGCCAACGACGTCTCGGCGTTCATCCCGACCAACGTCATCTCCATCACCGACGGCCAGTGCTTCCTGGAGTCGGACCTGTTCAACGCCAACCAGCGGCCGGCGCTCAACGTCGGTATCTCGGTCTCCCGCGTCGGCGGTTCGGCCCAGCACAAGGCGATGAAGCAGGTCTCCGGCCGACTCCGCGTCGACCTCGCCCAGTACCGCGAGCTGGAGGCGTTCGCCGCCTTCGGTTCCGACCTGGACGCGGCCTCCAAGGCCCAGCTGGGGCGCGGTCAGCGCATGACCGAGCTGCTCAAGCAGGACCAGTACGCGCCGATGCCCACCGAGGACCAGGTCGTCTCCGTCTGGGCCGGCACCAACGGCAAGATGGACGAGGTCCCGGTCGAGGACATCCGCCGCTTCGAGCGCGAGCTCCTCGACCACCTCCACCGGGAGAAGAAGGACCTGCTGACCAGCATCCGCGAGGGCGGCAAGATGTCCGACGACACCATCAGTGCCATCTCGGACGCGGTCGACGCCTTCAAGCGGCAGTTCGAGACCTCGGACGGCAAGCTGCTCGGCGAGGACACCCCCGCCACCGGCAAGTGACGACGGAAGGGACCTGATCCATGGGAGCCTCGCTCCGGGTCTACAAGCGTCGCATCCGCTCCGTCTCCGCGACTAAGAAGATCACTCGGGCGATGGAGATGATCGCCGCCTCGCGCGTCGTCAAGGCGCAGCGTCAGGTGGCGGCATCGACGCCGTACTCAAGTGAACTGACCCGCGCGGTGACCGCGGTTGCCACGGGTTCGAACACCCAGCACCCGCTGACGACCGAGGTCGAGAAGCCGACCCGGGCCGCGCTGCTGCTCATCACGAGCGACCGCGGTCTGGCCGGCGCCTACTCCTCCAACGTCATCAAGGCCGCGGAGCAGCTCACCGAGCGGCTCAAGGCCGAGGGCAAGGAGGTCGACACCTACGTCGTCGGCCGCAAGGGCGTGTCCTACTACGGCTTCCGCGAGCGGAAGGTCGTGGAGTCGTGGGCCGGCTTCACCGACAGCCCGACGTACGCCGACGCTAAGATGATCGCCGCTCCGCTGATCGCGGCCGTCCAGCAGGACACCGCGGACGGCGGAGTGGACGAACTCCACATCGTCTTCACCGAGTTCATCTCGATGATGACGCAGAACGCGCTGGACGACCGTCTGTTGCCGCTGTCCCTGGACAGTGCGGCCGACGCGTCCGACGAGAAGTCGACGGGCGAGATCCTCCCGCTCTACGACTTCGAGCCGTCGCCGGAGGACGTCCTCGACGCCCTGCTGCCGCGGTACGTGGAGTCGCGGATCTACAACGCGCTGCTGCAGGCCGCCGCCTCCAAGCACGCCGCCACCCGGCGCGCGATGAAGTCGGCGACCGACAACGCCGAAGAGCTCATCAAGTCGCTCTCGCGGCTTGCCAATGCGGCCCGCCAGGCCGAAATCACCCAGGAAATCAGCGAGATCGTCGGTGGCAGTGCCGCACTGGCCGACGCGACCGCGGGGAGTGACTGACAACTATGACCACCACTGTTGAGCCGACCGCTCCTGCTGGCGTGGCCACTGGCCGCGTCGCGCGGGTCATCGGCCCGGTCGTCGACGTGGAGTTCCCCGTCGACGCGATGCCGGACATCTACAACGCCCTGACGGTCGAGGTCATCGACCCGGCCGAGAAGGGCAAGACCAAGACCCTGACGCTGGAGGTCGCGCAGCACCTCGGCGAGGGCCTGGTCCGGGCGATCTCCATGCAGCCCACCGACGGTCTGGTCCGCCAGGCCCCGGTGACCAACACCGGCAACGGCATCACCGTGCCCGTCGGTGACATCACCAAGGGCAAGGTGTTCAACACCCTTGGCGAGATCCTGAACAAGCCCGAGGCGACCGCCGACGTCACCGAGCGCTGGGCGATCCACCGCAAGGCCCCGTCCTTCGACCAGCTTGAGTCGAAGACCGAGATGTTCGAGACCGGCATCAAGGTCATCGACCTGCTGACCCCGTACGTCAAGGGCGGCAAGATCGGTCTGTTCGGCGGCGCCGGCGTCGGCAAGACGGTGCTCATCCAGGAGATGATCTACCGCGTCGCCAACAACCACGACGGTGTCTCCGTGTTCGCCGGTGTCGGCGAGCGCACCCGTGAGGGCAACGACCTCATCGAGGAGATGACCGACTCCGGCGTCATCGACAAGACCGCGCTGGTCTTCGGTCAGATGGACGAGCCGCCGGGCACCCGTCTGCGCGTCGCGCTGGCCGGCCTGACCATGGCCGAGTACTTCCGTGACGTCCAGAAGCAGGACGTGTTGTTCTTCATCGACAACATCTTCCGCTTCACGCAGGCCGGTTCCGAGGTCTCGACCCTGCTCGGCCGGATGCCCTCCGCGGTGGGTTACCAGCCGAACCTGGCCGACGAGATGGGCCTCCTCCAGGAGCGCATCACCTCGACCCGTGGTCACTCGATCACCTCGATGCAGGCGATCTACGTCCCCGCGGACGACCTGACCGACCCGGCGCCGGCGACCACCTTCGCCCACCTCGACGCGACCACCGTTCTCTCGCGTCCGATCTCGGAGAAGGGCATCTACCCGGCGGTCGACCCGCTGGACTCGACGTCCCGGATCCTGGACCCGCGCTACATCTCGCAGGACCACTACAACTGCGCCTCGCGCGTGAAGTCGATCCTGCAGAAGTACAAGGACCTCCAGGACATCATCTCCATCCTGGGTATGGACGAGCTCAGCGAGGAAGACCGGCTCACGGTCTACCGCGCCCGTCGGATCGAGCGCTTCCTGTCGCAGAACACCCACGTGGCGAAGCAGTTCACCGGTGTCGACGGCTCGGACGTGCCGCTGGACGAGTCGATCGCGGCCTTCAACGCGATCGCCGACGGCGAGTTCGACCACTTCCCGGAGCAGGCCTTCTTCATGTGCGGTGGCCTTGAGGACCTGAAGAAGAACGCCAAGGAGCTTGGCGTCTCCTGACCCGTGCTCCCGGACCGGGGGCGGCCTGGCCGTCCCCGGTCCGTACGACCACTAGTATTTGACCCAACATCTGCCACACCAGGCAGGTGGAGACCCGAGGAGCCATCGTGGCTGAGCTGCACGTCGAGTTGGTCGCCGCGGACCGGCAGGTCTGGTCCGGCGAGGCCAGCCTGGTCGTCGCGCGCACCTCGTCGGGCGACATCGGCGTCATGCCCGGACACCAGCCGCTGCTCGGCGTGCTGCAGTCGGGCCCGGTGACGATTCGCACGACCGGTGAGAGCGGGGACGGCACCGTCGTCGCCGCGGTGCACGGCGGCTTCATCTCGTTTGCCGACAACAAGCTGTCTCTGCTGGCGGAGATCGCCGAGCTGTCGGACGAGATCGATGTCCAGCGCGCGGAGCGGGCTCTGGAGCGGGCGAAGTCGGAGGCCGATGCGGCCGCCGAGCGCCGCGCCGATGTCCGGCTGCGTGCGGTGACGGGCGTTCACTAGAGCTCCGTCACCGGCGAGATCGATCCTCAGCCGCGGGCTGCCCGGACTTCCGGAGCGGTCCGCGGCTGAGGCAATGCAGGTGCGTTTCCCGAATACACGGCGAGGAGGTCGGTCGAGATGGTCCTCGCTCTGCTCGTGAGCGGCGCGGTCGTGTTGCTCGTGCTGCTGGGGCTGTTCGTCTTCGGACTGCGACGGCGGCTCATCCAGCGCTCCGGCGGCACCTTCGACTGCAGCCTGCGCTGGAACGCTCCGGAGGTCGAGCCCGGCGGCAAGGGCTGGATCTACGGTGTGGCGCGGTACAACGGCGACCGGGTCGAGTGGTTCCGGGTCTTCTCGTACGCGCCGCGCCCCCGCCGCGTGCTGGAGCGCTCCGCGATCGAGGTGCTGGAGCGCCGCACTCCCCAGGGCGAGGAGGAACTCGCCCTGCTCTCCGACTCCATCGTGCTGGCCTGCGCCCACGACGGCATCCGCGTGGAACTCGCCATGAGCGAGGACGCCCTCACCGGCTTCCTGGCCTGGCTGGAGGCGGCCCCTCCGGGGCAACGGGTGAACGTGGCTTGACGGGCCGGTGGCTTGAGGGCCCGGTGCCTTGACGGGCTGTGGGGCCGGGGCGGCCCGGTGGGAATAGCTTTCGTCGCGGCTTCGTTGTGGCCCCGCAGGGGGGCCTGGCGCCCCCTACGGGATCCGTTCGGGCGTCCCCTACGGCGCCTCCACCCCCAACTCCTGGGCCAGGACGGCTGCTTGGACGCGGCTGCGGAGGTCCAGTTTGGCCAGGAGGCGGCTGACGTGGGTCTTGACGGTGGCCTCCGCCATCGCCAGCCGTAGCGCGATATCGGCGTTCGACAGCCCCTGGCCCAGGCAGCCCAGCACCTCCCGCTCCCGCGGGGTCAGCGCGTCCAGCGCCGCCGGGTCGGGTGTCTGGCGGTCCCGTGGCGGTCGGCCCGCCGGGCGCGGGCGGGCGAACTCCGCGATCAGCCGCCGGGTCACCGACGGTGCGATCAGCCCCTCGCCGGCCGCCACCGTGCGCACCGCGGTCAGCAGCGCTGCCGCGTCGCTGTCCTTGAGCAGGAAGCCCGCGGCCCCCGCCCGCAGCGCGCCGAAGACGTACTCGTCCAGGTCGAAGGTGGTCAGCACCAGGACGTCGGCCAGCCCCTCCGCGGTGATCCGCCCGGTGGCCGAGACGCCGTCCAGCCGCGGCATCTGAATGTCCATCAGCACCAGGTCGGGTCGTAACGCGCGGGCCAGGCGGAGCGCCTCCTCGCCGTCCACCGCCTCCCCGACCACCTCGATGTCGGGCGCGGAGCGCAGGATGAGGACCAGCCCGGCCCGTACGGCGGACTGGTCCTCGGCGACGAGGATCCGGATCGGCTGGGTGGCGGCGCCTGTCATCGTTGCTCTTCCTCTCCGGCGGCGGGCAACGCGGCCCGGACCAGCCAGACTCTTCCGTCCGGCCCGCCTTCCGGGCCGGCTTCGAACTCCCCGCCCAGCAGGGCGATCCGCTCCCGCATGCCGACCAGCCCGGCCCCGGAGCCGGGCGCGCGGGGGCCCGAACGCTCACCGTACGGGCTGCGCACGGTGACGGTGAGCGCCCCGTCGGGGCCGTCGGCGACCCGCACCCGGACCGTGCCGGGCGCGGCGTGCTTGAGCGCGTTGGTCAGCGACTCCTGGACGATGCGGTAGGCGGCCAACTCCACCGGCGCCGGCGGCCGTTCGCCGCCCTGGTCGGCCGGTTTCCGGTCGTCGTCCAGGACGAACCGCAGATTGCTGGCGACGCCGTTGGCGCGGGCCTGTTCGACCAGGGCCTCCAGGCCGTCGAGGGTGGGGGTGGCGGCCGGCTCCTCGCAGGCGGTGGCCTTCGGGTCCCGCAACAGCCCGATGAGGCGGCGCATTTCGGCCAGGCCCTGGACGCTGTTCTCGCGGATCACGGCGAGCGCCGCGCGGGTCGCCGACGCGTCGTCGATGGTCTGCGCGGCGGTGGCGTGGATGGCGATCGCGGACAGGTGGTTGGCGACCAGGTCGTGCAACTCCCGGGCCATTCGGGCGCGTTCGCCGGCCACCGCCTGGGTGCGGTCCATCTCGGCCAGCAGCGCGGTCTGTTCGGCCCGTAGCCGGGCGTTCTGCGCGGCGTCCCGATGGCCGCGGATGATCACGCCGGTCCAGGCGGGGGCCACGGTGATCAGCGCGAGGCCGATGCCGATCAGCACCACCTGCGGGTCGGGCCAGGCCGCCGCGGTCGCGGCCGTGGCCAGCACCGTCACCAGCACCGAGTGGACCGGGATGCGGCGGGCGGCGGCCGGCGGCCCGTAGAGCACCGCGGCGTAGACGACGTCCGTGAACATCAGGACGGTGGCGATCAGCGTGCCGGTGCAGACGTCCAGCGCCAGCGCCGGCACCGCGAGGGTCAGCGCGGCCAACGGGGCGGTGCGGCGCAGGAGTTCGGCCGCCGCCATGACGGTGAGCGCGAGCAGGGTGACCGACGAGGGCAGGCCGAAGAGCGGGGGACCGCCGTGCAGGCCGAGGACCCACAGCAGCACCCCGGTGGACAGTCCGCCGGCCGCGATGAGGACGTCGAGGCGGTGCGGCCGGCCCGGCGCGGCGGGATGGTGGACGATCACTCCTCCATCAAACACGGCGTCGGGGCCGGGCGCCGCCACCTCGCCCGCGTCCGGCTACGCCGCGGGCGGGTCGGTGGCCGGGCCCGTGCACCGCGCCGCCTCCTCCCGCCCGCCGGTCGCGTACATCGAAAGATGCAGCTCGGGATCGTCGCCGCCGACGACGCACCGGGCGCCGGCGGCTGCGAACCTTTGAGGGACCGCCCCGCTGAGCCAAAGCGCCACGGCCGCCCGGGACGCGGAGCGGCCGGAGAGGAGACATGCCGTGGTCGTCACCCTGATCATCGCCTGCGAGGTCGGCTTCTGGGTGCTGCTCGCCGTCGGCCTGGGGCTGCGCTATCTGGCGCGGATGCCCAGGACCGGGGCGGCGGTGCTGCTGTTGGAGCCGCTGCTGGAGCTGGCGCTGCTGATCGTCACCGCGATCGACCTGAAGAACGGGGCGAGTGCGGACTGGAAGCACGGCCTGGCCGCCCTCTACATCGGCTACACCGTCGCCTACGGCCACTACACGATCAAGTGGGCCGACGGGCACTTCGCCCACCGCTTCGCCGGCGGCCCGAGCCCCGTCAAGCACTACGGCATGCAGCGCTTCGTCCACGAACTGAAGCTGTGGGTGCGCACGGTGGTGATGGCCGGGGTGGCGGCCGCGCTGCTCCAGGGCGCCATCTGGTACGTCGGTCAGGACGGGGACGTGTCGTCGCTGCGGCACTGGCAGGCGATGAGCCTGCGCATCGTGGTGATCCACGCGGTGATCGCGCTGACCTACCTCATCTGGCAGAAGAAGGACCCCAAGGGCCGGACCACGCCGGAGGAGACGGCGGACCGGCCCCGGGAGAAGTCGCTGCGCTAGGTGTGCTGTCCCGGCACGTTGGTGACGGGTCATGGCCGGTGCCCAGCGGGTCGGTTCAGCGTTCGCCGCCCGGCACCCACAGCACGTCCCCGGTCTCCTTGTTGGCGGTGCGGGCGAGGATGAACAAGAGGTCGGAGAGGCGGTTGAGGTAGGTGGCGGTGAGCGGGTTCATGGTCTCGCCGTGCTCCTCCATCGCCGCCCAGGTGGCGCGCTCGGCCCGGCGGACGACGGTGCACGCCTGGTGGAGCAGGGCGGCGCCGGGGCTGCCGCCAGGGAGGATGAAGCTGCGCAGCTTCTCCAGGTCCGCCAGGAAGCGGTCGCAGTCCGCCTCCAACTTGTCGATGTAGGACTGCTCGACGCGCAGCGGCGGGTACTCCGGGTCCGCCACCACCGGGGTCGCCAGGTCGGCGCCGACGTCGAAGAGGTCGTTCTGCACCCGCAGCAGCACCGCGGCGACCTCCTCGGGCAGCGCGCCGAGCGCCAGCGCCACCCCGATCGCCGCATTGGCCTCGTTGGCGTCCGCGTACGCCGCGATCCGGGTGTCGGTCTTGGCGGTGCGGCTCATGTCGCCGAGCGCGGTGGTGCCCTTGTCTCCGGTACGGGTGTAGATGCGGGTCAGATTCACCATAGGAGTGAGACTACGCCGCGGGTCGGGGGAGGGCGCGGGTGCGCGGGGCCGTCGACCTCGGCCGTGGGCCGGGGTGCCGGCGCGCTGGTCGGTGGCGTCGATGGCCGGCCTCGGTGCGGCGCCCGCGGAGGTCTTCCGGGACGCGCTCGGGCTGCCGGGCGCGAGGGTGGCGAGAGCGACCGGACGGGGCCTCAACTACCCGGTGCGGGCGGCCGGCTGAGGGTTCCGGCGGGGGGCGCCGCGCCCCCTGAGTGTGATGTCCGTCATTCGAGACGTGACGCGCATCTCTTAGCGACCAATCGATCGTCGCCGACCGCTAACGTCGCTCAGGACCGTCAAATGCACAGGGTGTGAGGGGACAGCAGTGGCAAAGAAGCTGGCCGTCATCGGCGCCGGACTGATGGGTTCCGGTATCGCGCAGGTCTCGGCCCAGGCGGGTTGGGACGTCGTACTGCGCGACGTCACCGACGAGGCGCTGGCGCGCGGCAGGGGCGGCATCGCCGCGTCGTACGAGAAGTTCGTCGCCAAGGGGAAGTTGACGGCGTCCGACGCCGAACAGGCGCTGGCCCGGATCACCACCACCACCGACCTGGACGCGGTCGCCGACGCGGACCTCGTGGTGGAGGCGGTCTTCGAGAAGATCGAGGTCAAGCGGGAGATCTTCCAGACGCTGGACAAACTGGCCAAGGACGAGGCGGTGTTGGCCTCCAACACCTCGGCGATCCCGATCACCAAGATCGCCGCGGCCACCTCGCGGCCCGAGCGAGTGGTCGGCACGCACTTCTTCTCGCCGGTGCCGCTGATGCAGCTGTGCGAGCTGGTGCGCGGCTACAAGACCAGCGACGAAACCCTCGCCACCGCGCGGGAGTTCGCCGAGTCGGTCGGCAAGACCTGCGTCGTGGTCAACCGCGACGTGGCCGGCTTCGTCACCACCCGGCTGATCTCGGCGCTGGTCGTCGAGGCCGCCAAGCTCTACGAGTCCGGGGTGGCCACCGCCGAGGACATCGACACCGCCTGCAAGTTGGGCTTCGGGCACGCGATGGGCCCGCTGGCCACCGCCGACCTGACCGGCGTCGACATCCTGCTGCACGCCACCGAGAACATCTACACCGAGTCGCAGGACGAGAAGTTCGCCCCGCCGGAGCTCATGCGCCGCATGGTCGACGCCGGCGACATCGGCCGCAAGAGCGGGCAGGGGTTCTACGCACACTGATGCCGCGTCAGGGACGTACTCCCACGGGGTCACCCCGCGGGGTGATTTCGGTATCGGTTCGCTCACAGACGGCAACTTCGCCGTGGGAGAGGCAGTCAGATCGGTAGACGACAATGCACCACAACCCATGACATCGGGGAGCGCATATGCACATCAGGGGCGACCACGCCGAGCTGGTCGTCGGGGGCCGCCTCGACGTCCGCAGCGCGGCGGACGCCCGTACGGCCCTGCACACCGCCGTGGACGCCGGTCGGGGTGATCTGGTGCTGGATCTGACCGAGCTGGACTCGTGGGACGCCACCGGCCTCGGCGTGATCATGGGTGCGCACCGGCGGGCCGGCCGCAACAACCGCCGGCTCGTGCTGCGCGGGGTGCCGCCGCAGATGCAGCGGCTCCTGGTCGCCACCCGGCTCCACCGCATCCTCGCGATCGAGGGCGGGATCGAGGCGGAGTCGCTTCCCCGGGTGTGAGGTCGGGGGTGCGGGTGTGGTCGTCACGGACCAACGGGCGCGCCCGCACGGGTCGATGCCGATTCTCGGGCAATTCCGGCGAATCGTGCATTGTGCCTGATGTGCGGTCGTTTCCGGCAAGGTGGTACCCCGGCCGTGCCCCGGGTCGGGGAACGGTCTATGGTTCGGTTGCCTGCCGTGTGTCATCATCCGCGGCGGGGCACCGGACCAGACGCGACGGCTGAGGACAATCGCCGGAGCCGGGGGAGTGCGGACGGCCGGAAGCACCGACGGCACGCACATCCTGGGAGCTTGCAGCATGGACCCGAACACCCACCCGGGGCCCGAAGAGTACGGGGAGCAGGGCGGCCCGGCCGGGCCGGTCCCCGAGTCCGCCGGCCGGCCCGGCGGCTCCGACGGCGCGGCCCGCGTCGTCCGGCTGGTGACCGGCCCCTACCTGGTCACCGTCAACCCCGTCGACGGCTGCGAGATACAGCCCTGCCCGCCCGGTGAGCGCCCCGCCACGCCGGAGAAGCGCGACGCCCAGGACCGCGCCGAGACGGCCCGCGCCGCGCTGCCGCCGGCGCCCACCGGACCGCTCTCCTTCGCCGGCCACGCGATCCCCCTCGAAGAGCGCGACGAGGACGTCGCCCGACTGATCCGGCTGCTCACCCGCGGCCGCTCGGTCCGCGTCACCGGCCCCGCCGGCTCCGGCCGCACCCGGCTGCTGGACGCCGTCGCGGGCGGCGTCGCCGACCTCGCCCCGGACGGCGTGGTCCGGCTGTCGGGCTACCACCGCAGCGTCGCCGACGTCCTGTACGCGCTGTTCGCCGCCGTCTACCGGGCCCCGCAGTACCGGCCGGAACGGCCCGAACTGCTGCGCCTGCTCGGCGAGATCGGCGCCGTCGTCGTCCTGGACGACCTGGAGTTCGGCGGCACGGCGCTCGACGAGCTGCTCGACGCCACCCCCGAGTGCGCCTTCCTCCTGGCCGCCACCCCCGACGTGCCGGCCCCCAGCGCCGACGCGCACGTCGAGGAGGTCTTCGTCGGCGGCATCAGCCAGGCCGCCGGCGTCCGGTTGCTGGAGCGCGCCGTGGACCGCCCGCTCACCCGGGACGAGAAGTCCTGGGCCGCCGACCTGTGGTTCGAGTCCGAGGGGCTGCCGCTGCGGTTCGTCCAGGGCGCCGCCCTGCTGCGGCAGCGCGACAAGGCCCGGACCGCGCCCGGCGCCCTCGACGACGGCTACGGCCTCTTCCCCGAGGACGGCACCGCGGACCCGGAGCAGCGCCCCGAGGCCCCGCTGCCGGCCCTCGGGGAGGCCGCCGCGCCCGCCCCGCTGCTCGCCGCCCGGCTCGGCGCCGCCGCCCAAGAGGCGCTTCGCTTCGCGGTCGCCCTCGGTGGCGAACTGCCGCACCAGGCACATCTGCCGGCCCTCACCCAGGACACCCAGGCCGACGCCGCCCTCGGCGAGCTGCTCGGCTGCGGCCTGATCAGCCCGGCCGGCGGTCACTACCGCCTCGCGGCCACCGTCCAGGACCAGTTGACCGCCGCCGGCTACGCCGAGGACGCCTCCGCCCGGGCGCACGCCGCCGCCCAGCACTACGCCTGGTGGGCCGGGCACCCCTCGGTCACCCCCGAGCGGGCCGCCGCCGAGTCCGACGCGGTGCTGGCCGCCATGGGCGTGCTGACCGGCAGCCGGGAGAGCGGCCACCCGGCCGCCGCGGTGCTGCTGGCCCGCACCGCCGCGCCCGCGTTCGCCGCCGCGCTGCACTGGAGCGCCTGGGAACGCAGCCTGCGGCACGGTCAGGAGGCCGCCCGGCTCGCCGGCGAGGTCGCCGAGGAGGCGTACTTCCACCACGACCTGGGCGTGCTGGCGCTGTGCAGCGGCAACGTCGACCGGGCGCGGGCCGAACTGGAGGCGTCCATCGGGCTGCGCGGGGTGCTCTCCGACCGGGACGGCGCGGTCGCCGGGCGGCGGGCCCTCGCCCTGGTCATCGACCGCGCCCGGGCCGCCTCCGCGGACGCCCCGACGGCCCTGATCGCCCCCGTCGCCGCGACGCCGACCCCCGAGGAGGCCAACGCGCCCACGGGCCATGAGACGGCCGCCGCGCCGGTCGCCGAGTCGTCGCCCGACGCGGTGTCAACGGCCAAGCTGCACAAGGCCGTTGGGCCCAAGGGGGCCGCCCCCGCGGCCGCCACGCCCGGCGAGACCACCGTCACCCTGCCCGCCGCCAAGGCCGCCAAGACGGCGCGGACCCCCGTGGCGGCGGCCCCGGCCGCGGCGACCGGCGCGAGCGCCAAGTCCGCGGCGGCCGGCGGCGGTTCGGCCACCGGCGGAGTCCGGCACGCCCTGCGCCGCACCGGCCGCCGCAACCTCCTCGCCGCCGGCGCCGGAGTGCTGCTGGCCGCCGCGCTCGGCACCGTCGTCACCCTCGGCATGGCCTCCGACAACACCAGCCCGCAGGACGACAAGAAGGTCACCACCGAGCAGTCCTCGACCCCGAGCGACGACACCGGTCAGCCGGCCCGGGAGACGGGCACCGGACTGCCGCCCACCGGCTCCGGCACCACCCGCCCCGGCACCCCGAGCCACCGGCCCACCACCTCGCCGTCCGCCCCCGGCACCACCGGCGCCCCCACCGGCCCCGGCACCCCGACGGGCGGACCGACCTCCGGCAGCGGCTCCCCGACCGGCGGCAGCACGTCCTCCAGCGGCCACCCGACCCACTCGCACACCCCCACGGACAGCCCCGACCCCACCCCGACCGATCCGACCCCGTCGACGTCCGGCGGCTCGACGGGCGGCGGTTCCTCGTCCGGTGGTTCGACGGGTGGTGGCTCCACGTCCGGCGGTTCTACGTCCGGTGGTTCGACGGGTGGTGGCTCCACATCCGGTGGTTCCACGTCCGGCGGTTCTACGTCCGGTGGCTCCCCGAGCGGTGGCTCGACGTCCGGCGGTGCCACGTCCGGCGGCTCCACGGGCGGGAGCCCCTCCGGCAGCAGCTCCGCGGTGGCGCCGTCCACCAGCACCGGGAACGGCTCCGGCGCCGCACCGTCGTCTTCCGGCCAGGCGGCTTCCAGCCAGGGGGCCACCGGGCAGGGCGCCCCGACCGGCTGACCCAGCGGCCCCGCCCGCACCACCCGGCCCACCCGGCGCGCCTCACAACGCCACGACGGCCCGGTACGCACCCCCGCCCACCGGGCGGACGGATCGCGTACCGGGCCGTCGTCGTACGGGCCTTCAGCGGGCGGTCAGAACAGTCGCAGCTTGTCGTCCTCGATGCCGCGCAGCGCGTCGTAGTCCAGCACCACGCAGCCGATGCCGCGGTCGGTGGCCAACACCCGGGCCTGCGGCTTAATTTCCTGAGCTGCGAAGACGCCCTTCACCGGGGCCAAGTGCGGGTCCCGGTTGAGGAGTTCGAGATAGCGGGTGAGCTGCTCGACGCCGTCGATCTCACCGCGCCGCTTGATCTCGACGGCGACGGTCTGCCCGTCGGCGTCCCGGCACAAGATATCCACCGGGCCAATGGCAGTGGGGTATTCACGCCGAATAAGCGAGTAGCCCTCGCCCAGTGTCTCGATCCGGTCGGCGAGCAACTCCTGGAGGTGCGCCTCCACACCGTCCTTGATGAGCCCCGGGTCCACGCCGAGCTCGTGCGAGGAGTCGTGCATGATCTCCTCAAGGGTGATGATGAGCTTCTCGCCGCCCTTGTTCTCCACCGTCCACACATCGCCGTCGCCCTCCTTGAGGGAGCAGGGCGGGGACATCCAATTCAGGGGTTTGTAGGCCCGGTCGTCCGCGTGAATGGAGACGGAGCCGTCCGCCTTCACCAGGATCAGGCGGGGGGCGGAGGGCAGATGAGCGGTGAGCCGCCCCGCGTAGTCCACGGAGCAGCGGGCGATGACGAGACGCATGGTGCGCCACGCTACTCGAAGCGGGGCCGCCGGCGCGATTCGGCCCCGGACCGGAGGCCCTTTACGGGGGAAACCGCCGCACCCCCGGCGCCCGTGCATGGCCGGTTGTATGTGCAATCTCCTGGTGCGGACCCCTTGCGCGGCATACCGTTGACGCGGGGGGTCGCGGTGCGAACACGCTCTGTCGCGATTTCCCCTTGTCCCATCCATGAGGTCCCGTCCGTCCCGGCGGGGCCGCGAGAGGAGAACCTCATGTCGCTCGACGTCTCACCGGCCCTCCTCGAACAGGCCGAGCGAGGCGAGGTCGACGAAGCCGCGTTTGTCGACTGCGTCCGGACGTCCCTGCCCTACGCGTGGGGGATGATCAGCTCACTGGTGGACCGGCTGGAGGCGGACGGCGGCGAGTTCGCCGACAACCAGACGCCGCCGCCGGACGAGCAGGCGCGCGGCCAGCTCCTGCGCGCGCTGGCAAGCGACGCCATCCGCGGCTCGCTGGAGCGTCACTTCGGTGTGCGCCTCGCCTTCCAGAACTGCCACCGGGTCGCGGTGTTCCCGCTCGACCCGGCCGCCGACCGGCGGCTGGCCCGATTCACCTCCGTGCGGGGTCAGTTGCTGAACCAGTCGCCCGAACTCCGCGACTGCTGAACGGAGTTGCTGGAGCCGAGCCGACCCTCCGGAGCTCCCTCCGGCGCCGCGCACCGGCGTTCAGCACCAGCACCGACAGCCGTGCCCCACGTGTGCTTCCGTGACCCCGCCTCCCACCCCGGCGGGGTCACGCCAGCTGCGGCAACACCTCGGCGCCCAGCCGCCGCACGTTCTCCTCGGTGGCGGCGAGGTCCCCGGAGCCCTCCACCAGCAGCGCGAACCGCCGGATCCCGGTGCGCTCCGCGGTCTGCGCCAGCCGGTCCGCGCACCGCTCCGGCGGGCCGACCGGATGCAGCGCGCACAGCAACTCCGTGTACGCCAGCGGGTCGCGCATCGCCCGATACCGGCCGTCGACCGTCACATGCGCGCCCAGGCCCTGCCGCAGCCAGCCCGGCATCGCCTTGGTCAACGACTCCACCGCGGCCGCCCGGTCGTCGGCGATCTGCACCACGCCCGCCGAGACGTGCTCGGCCGCGGCCACCTCGACCGGGTCCCGCCCGGCCCCCAGCGCCGACGCCCGCCACAGCGCGACCATCTCCGCCTTCTCCTCGTCGCCGCAGTGCATCCCGAGCAGCATCGGCAACCCGCGGGCCGCGGCCAGCTTCACCGACGACGGCGAGGTGCACGCCACCACCACCGGCGGCCCGGCCGTCAACCCGTCCGGATCGTCCGGGTCGGTCAGCGCCTCGGACGGCCGCGGCACCACCGCCACCTCCCGAAACGCATAGCGCTCGCCGGACGCCCCCACCCGCGGCTCGCGCAGCCAACGCAGCAGCAGATCCAGCGACTCGGGGAAGCCGCGGTCGTACGCGTCCAGGCCGGCGCCGAAGACCTCCAGGTCCACCCAGGGACCGCCCCGCCCGACGCCGAGCGTGAACCGGCCCTCGGACGTCAGGTGTAACAGCGCCGCCTGCTCGCCGAGCGCCACCGGATGCTGGGTCGGCAGCACGCTGACCGCCGTCCCCACCCCGATCCGCCGCGTCCGCCCCAGCAACAGCGCGGCCAGCGTCGTCGCCTGTGGACACACCCCGTACGGGACGAAGTGGTGTTCGGCGAGCCAGACTTCGTCGAGCCCGGCCTGTTCCGCGAGCTCCGCGGACCGCACCGCGCGGTGCAGTGCTTCCCCCTGCCCCTGGCCGGGGAACTGGGCGGCCAGGATGAAGGCCCCAACACGCATCGCTCTCTGCCTCCTTGCAGCCGACGCGACCCCTCCTCACCCGGCAACAACGTGTGACATCTGCCCAGGGCACGGCCTGACGCGAAATTTCCAGATCATCGCAGAAACGTGACGGCGGACTTTTGCCCCTGACCGCGCCGCGTACGCTGGTGACAGCCCTCCCCCGAGCTCTCCACCTCGTTCGACCGGAGGGCCCCCGACCCCCGCGACCTGTCGAGGAGTGCTGTGTCTCCGCGCCGAAACCGCCAACGCGGTGCGAAACCCGCCGACCGCACGGAGCGCACGGGGGCCGGCCGTTACGGCCTGGAAGCCACCGAGGAGTGGCGCGGGGAGGAGTGGGTGGTCCGCCACGTCGGCGGCACCGGCGCGGTCAAGCACTACCGCTGCCCCGGCTGCGACCAGGAGATCCCGCCCGGCGTCCCGCACGTCGTCACCTGGCCCCAACACGGCGACGTCGACGACCGCCGGCACTGGCACCGGGCCTGCTGGAACGCACGGGACCGCCGGAGCGCACGGCTCCAGCGGTCCCGGAACGCACCCCGTTACTGAGGTGTCAGGCGTCCTGCCGCGGCCTCACACGTCGCGCCGCTCCTGGACGAGGAAGGCGGCGCCCAGGGCGACGCCGGCGACCGCGGTCAGGATCCACAGCGGGGTCCACCCCTGCGGACCGGAGTGGTCCGGGAGGAACGGGATGCCGTACAGGGTCGCCAGGGAGTTGGGCACCGAGTAGTTGATCAGGCCCTTCGTGAGCCACTGCAGGCTCGACGCGCCGAGCATGAAGACCGCGAGCAGCATCGGCAGCAGGACCACCCCGAACATCGCGCTGATGGCGCCGGCGGAGTGCCGCAGCAGGGAGCCGACCGCCAGCGCCAGCAGGCCGAGCAGGGAGACGTACAGGCCGGTGCCGACGGTGGCCCGCAGCCATTCGTCGACCGTCGGCTCCCGGCCGCCGACCATGCCGGACATGGCGAGCGCCACCAGCGTGGCGGCGAGCGTGGTGATCACGAAGGCGAGCAGGAAGAAGACGATCGCCTTGGCGGCCAACACCCGGGCCCGGCTGGGGCAGGCGGTCATGGTGGTCCGGATCATCCCCGTCCCGTACTCGGCGGAGATGACCAGGACGCCGAGCGGGATGATGCACAGCGTCCCCAGCATCACGCCGAAGAAGCCGAAGGCGATGCGGGGGTTGACGTCGTGGCCCGACAGGGCGGTGGCGGTGAGCAGGCCGATGCCGAGGATCAGCACGACCAGCACGCCCAGCGTCCACACCGTCGACCGCACCGAGCGGATCTTGGTCCACTCGGCGGCCAGGGCATGGCCCAGATGCGTCGGGCGGACGGGGATGGGGGAGACGTAACCGCCGTGCGGGGCCTGGTAGTTGGGGGAGGGGTGGGGCGGCTGGGGTGGTTGTGCTGGCTGCGGCTGCGGGGCCTGCGGCGGTGCGGCGGCCTTGAGCAGCATCGTGCCGGCGTCCTTGCCCGGCCCGTGCGCCGACAGCGGCCGCGGCTCGGGGTGACCGCCGGCCGGCGGCTGCGCCTGCGGGAGCGGCTGCGCCTGGAGCATCATCGTGCCGCCCTCCTGCGCGGGGGCAGGGGCGGGGGCGGACTGCGCCTGGAGCATCATCGTCCCCGCCTCCTGGGCGGGCGCGGGCTGCTCCGACTGCTGTTGCGGCGCGGGCTGCTCCGGGGCGGCCGGGGGCGCGGCGGGCGGCATCGGTCCGGCGGTGGGCGCGGCGGCCGGCGACATCGGCTGCGCACCTGACTCCGGCTGGGGCTGCGGCTGCTGAGGGCTGGTCATCGGGCGTCCTGGGGGTGCGTCATGGAGTGGTCGACGGAAGGGGGCGCTGGCGGCTGTTGCCCGTACGGGTGGGGCGCGCCGTACGGACCGGGCGCCCCGTACGGGTGACCCTGAGGCGGCGGCACCGGGGCGGCGCCCGGGGGCTGCGCGTACGGGTCCGGCTGCGCGTACGGATTCGGTGGCGGCGCGGGCATGCCAAGCGGCGGCTGCCCCGGCGCGTGCGCGCCGGGCGCGGCGCCCGGCGGCGGGAAACCGGCCGGGGCCGGCGGGACACCGCCCGGCTGACCGGCGGCGGAGCGGTAGTCCACGGCGCCCTGCGTCATCCGCATGTACGCCTCCTCCAACGACGCCTGGTGCGGGGAGAGTTCCCACAGCCGCACCTGTGCCGCGTGCGCCAGATCGCTGATCCGCGGCAGCGGCAGCCCGGTCACCCGCAGCGCACCGTCCGGCTCCGGCACCGCCGCGCCGCCCGCCTCGGCGAGGGCCGCGACCAACTTCTCGCGCTGCTCCGGCGCGTCGCCCGGCGTCCGCACCCGCGCGAAGTCCGCGGAGTGCGTCGAGATGAACTCCGTAACGGGCATGTCCGCCAGCAACTGCCCCCGGCCGATCACGATCAGATGCTCCGCGGTCAGCGCCATCTCACTCATCAGGTGCGAGGAGACGAACACCGTGCGCCCCTCGGCCGCCAACTGCTTCATGAGGTTGCGCACCCACAGGATGCCCTCCGGGTCCAGGCCGTTGACCGGCTCGTCGAAGAGCAGCACCTGCGGGTCGCCGAGCAGCGCCGCCGCGATCCCCAGCCGCTGCCCCATCCCCAGCGAGAACCCCTTCGACCGCCGGTGGGCGACGTCCTGCAGACCGACCACCCCCAGCACCTCGTCGACCCGCCGCGCCGGAATGCCCGACAACTGCGCCAACGACAGCAGATGCGCCCGCGCACTGCGCCCCCCGTGCACCGCCTTCGCGTCCAACAACGCGCCCACCTGGCGCGCCGCGTTGGGGGTCCGGCGGAACGGTCGGCCGCCGATCGTGGCGTGACCCGACGTCGGGGAGTCGAGGCCCAGGATCATCCGCATCGTCGTCGACTTGCCCGAGCCGTTGGGCCCCAGAAAGCCGGTCACGGTGCCCGGACGCACCTGGAACGTCAGGTTCTGTACGGCCGTCTTGGGCCCATAGCGCTTCGTTAGGCCGACTGCCTCGATCATTCTCCGCCCCTCGCGAGATGGTCGGGGCAGAGGCGCCCTCGTGCCCCCGTGAGAGGTACGAGGCTATCGGCACGTTGACGGTTCCCGCCAAAACCGCACAACCGGTCGGTGCGGCCTCCGCCGTCAGGCGTCCCGCCGCGCCAGCAGCACATAGCCGGCGATCAGCGCCGCCACCGTCCACGCCGCCATGATCGCGAATCCGCCCCACGGGCCGTACGGCGTCTGGTCGTTGACCGGCGCGACCACCTGCATGACCTTCGAGCCGGCCTGGTCCGGGAGGTACCGGCCGACCTTCCGGGTCGCCGACACGTTCCCCAGGATGTTGGAGATCAGGAAGAAGAACGGCATCAGCGTCCCCAGCGACAACATCGGGCTGCGCAACATCGTCGCCACCGCCATCGAGAACAGCGCGATCATCGTCATGTACAGCCCGCCGCCGATCACCGCCCGCAGCACCCCCGGATCGCCGAGGTGCGCCCGATGACCGCCGAGCGCCGCCTGCCCCGCGAAGAACGCCACGAAGCTGGTCACCAACCCGACCACGAAGACCAACGCCGTCGCCACCAGCAGCTTGCAGAACAGGAACACCCCGCGCCGCGGCACCGCCGCCAACGACGTGCGGATCATCCCGGTGCTGTACTCGTTCGTCACCACCAGCACCCCGAAGACGATCATCGCCAGCTGCCCCAACCCCATGCCCGCGAAGCTGACGTTGGTCGGGTCGAAGGCCAGCCGCCGCTCCACCGGCATCGAGTCGAAGTCCTTGCGCGCCAGCGTGCAGATCAGCACGCCCAGCGCGACGGTCACCAGCACCGCGGTCCCCAGGGTCCACACCGTCGACCGCACCGACCGGATCTTGGTCCACTCCGACCGCAACACCTGCCCCACGACAGCCATCCCTCAACTCCTCTTCCGTTGCTGCCAGTCCGTACCCCACCCGCCGCCCGGCGCGGCCCGGCCCGACAACGCCGCCCCCTGCGGCACCGCCGGCCGTACCGGCGCCCCACCGCCCGGCCCGGTCGGCCGGGCGTCGCGCGCGTGATACTCCACCGCACCCGCCGTCAGCTGCATGAACGCCTCCTCCAACGACGCCTGTTGCGGACTGAGCTCGTGCAACACCAACCGGTGCGCGGCCGCCAACTCCCCCAACCGCTCCGCCGGCACCCCGTCGACCTCCAACGCCCCGCCCCGCCCCGCCGACGACCGGATCCCCTCCCGGTGCAACACATCCAACAACCGCTCCCGCTCCGGACACCGCAGCCGCACATACGACCGCGAGTTCTCCCGGATGAACTCCGCCATCGACGTGTCCGCCAACAACCGGCCCTGCCCGATCACCACCAAGTGCTCCGCGGTCAGCGCCATTTCGCTCATCAAATGGGACGACACAAACACCGTCCGCCCCTGGGACGCCAGGTTCTTCATCAGATTGCGGATCCAGTGGATGCCCTCCGGATCCAGCCCGTTGACCGGTTCGTCGAACATCAGGATCCGCGGATCGCCCAACAACGCCCCCGCGATCCCCAGCCGTTGCCCCATCCCCAGCGAGAAGCCCTTCGACCGCTTCCGCGCCACCGACGTCAACCCGACCAGATCCAGCACCTCGTCGACCCGCGCCCGCGGAATGCCGTTGCTCTGCGCCAGGCACAACAGATGGTTGGTGGCGCTGCGCCCCCCGTGCATCGCCTTCGCGTCCAACAACGCCCCGACATACGTCAACGGGTCCTTCAACTGCCGGTAGTGCTTCCCATCGATCCGCACCGTGCCCGCCGTCGGCACGTCCAGACCGAGCACCATCCGCATGGTCGTGGACTTCCCCGCCCCGTTGGGGCCGAGGAAGCCGGTGACGATTCCCGGCCGCACGGTGAACGTCAGCTGGTCCACCGCGACCGTGTCACCGTAATGCTTGGTCAGCCCCTTGAGCTCGATCATGCACTGCACGCTAGGCGCGCCCCGACCGCCCCGCCACCGGGGCGGCGCCGCCCGGAGGACCACCACGTAAGGCCGGACACGACCGCGCCCCCGTACCACCACGGCGGTGGAACGGGGGCGCGGACCGACTCTCGAAACCTTCCGGCAGCGGGCCTCAGCGGCTCTGCTGGGCCGGCACCCCGCGGGTCACCGACTCCTCGTCGCCCGGCGCGCCGGCCGCGGCGACCGCGGCACCCGTCAGCGTCGCCAGCATCTCGCGGACGTTGGTCAGCTGCGCGTTGATCGAGTCGCGGCGGTTGGTGAGCGCCGCCAGCTCGCGCTCCGATTCGCTGCGGATCCGGTCGGCCTTGGCGTTGGCGTCCGCCACGATGTCCTCGGCCTGACGCTGCGCGGTCTCCACCGTCTGACGGGCCCGACGCTCCGCGTCCGTCCGCAGCTTCTCCGCCTCCAGGCGCAGCTGCTCCGCCCGGTGCTCGATCTCCGCCAGCCGCTTCTCGGCCTTCGCCTGACGCGACGCCAGATCACGCTCGGACTGCTCCCGCCGCTTGGCGAGGTTGGTCTCGAAGTCCGCCGCCGCCTGCGCGGCCTTGGCCCGGGTCTCCTCGAAGAGGGCGTCCGCCTCCTCACGCTTGGACTGGGCGTCCTTCTGCGCCTCGGCCCGCATCGAGGCCGCCTCGCCCTTGGCCTTCTCGACGATCCGCGCGCCCTCGTCCTCGGCCTTCGCCTTGCGCTCGACGGCGAACTGCTCCGCGTCGTTACGGACCTGCTGGGCGGCCGACTCGGCCAGCTCGCGGTGCTGCTCGGCGGCCCGACGGGCCTCCTCGCGCAGCTCCTTGGCCTCTTCCTCCGCGAGGCGGAGGATCTTCTCGACGCGCGCCCCGAGGCCCGCGTAGGAGGGTTCGGCGTCGGTGACCTGAGCCTGGGCGTTCTGCGTTTCGAGGTGCAGCTCCTCGATGCGCTTCTCCAGCGAGGTGATACGGGCCAGCGCACTGTCGCGGTCCGCGACCAGTTTCGTAATGCGGTCATCCACCTGACCGCGGTCGTACCCACGCCGCACGAGCTCGAAGCCGAAGGGGGAGGAAGTGTCGCTCATGGGGTTCCTGTCGAAAGAGACCGGTGAGGTGATAAGGAGAATCCTAGGGGCCTTAACGGCGTGTCATCGAGTCATTGCGCGTTTGAAGTGGAGAATGACCCCTCATTTGAGTGGCTACCCCTCAGACTGCTTGCCACTCGAACGAGTTGTCCCGGCTCCCGCGGCGGCCTTCACCGCGCCGCCCTTGCCGTCCCCGCCCTGCGTCGGCACCTCGAACGACTCCAACGCCTCCAGGACGTTCTGGACGCGGGAGATCTCGGTGTTGATGTCCGCTTGACGACGCGCCAGCACCTCCAACTCGCGCTTGCCCTCCGCCACGATCTGCGCGGCCTCCTGCTTCGCCTCGGCACGCATCTTCTCCGCGTCCCGCACCGCCGCGGCCTTCTTGTTCTCGGCCTCCTTGATCAGACCCTCGGCCTTCTTCACCGCGGCGATCCGGACCTTGCTCGCCTCGCTGTTCGCGTCCGCCATCAGCTTGTCGGCCTTCGCCTCGGCCGCCACCTGCTGCTCCGTGGCCTGCGCGATCAACTTGTCGACGCGCTCCCCGGCGTTCTTCATCGCCTCCGACGACTCCCGACGGGCCCGCTCGTGCAACTCCTCGACCTCGGACTCCACCCGGGCCCGCAGCTCCTCGGACCGCTCCCTTATGGCCGTCGCATCCCGCCGCGCCTCGCCCAGCAACGTATCGGCATCCGTACGGGCCTTCTCCACCAGGGAGTTGCCCTCCGCGGTGCCCTCCCGCACGAGCCGCTCGGCCTCCTTGCGGGCCGCCCCGACCATCGCATCGGCCTGCTCCTCGGCGGCGGTCGCCGTCTTCAGCCCCTCCTCCTGCGCCTTGGCGATCAACTGGTCGGCCTGCTCGGCCGCATCCGCACGACGCTTCGCGGCATCCTTACGGGCCTCGTCGAGCAACCGGTCCGCCTCGTCCTGCGCCTGAGTGCGCGTCCGCTCCGCGGCCGCCTCGGCCTCCTCACGGACCTTCGCCGACTCCGCCCGCGTCCGCGTGGCGTGCTCCTGCGCCGACGTGACCGTCTCCGCCGCCTCGGCGCGCAACCGGTCCGCCTCCGCCGTGGCCGTCGCCACCATCCGGTCGGCCTGCTCCCGCGCATCCGCCCGGGTGCGATCCGCCTCCCGCTCGGCCGTAGCGAGCCGCTCCGCCGCCTCCGCGCGCAGCCGCTCCGCCTCGCTGGCGGCCTCCGCCACCAACTCGTCGGCCTGCGCCGCCGCTTCCGCCCGCGTCGCGTTCGCCGCCGCACGCGCCTCGTCGCCGGTCCGCTCCGCGTCCGCCCGGGCGGCCTCCAGCACCTCGGCCGCGTCCGCCCGCAGCCGCTCGGCGGCCTCCGTCGCCTCCGCGACCATCCGCTGCGCGGCCTGCTCGCCCTCCGCGCGCAGCCGCTCCGCGGCCTCCTGACCCTCCCGGATCGCGCGGTCCGCGTCGTCCTGCGCCGAAGACGTCAGCTCCGTCGCCTCGTTGACGATCCGTTCGGCCTCCGCACGGGCCTCGGTCACCAGCCGGTCGGTCTGCTCGGCCGCCTCCGACCGCATCCGGTTCGCATCGTTCCGCGCCTCCGCACGGGCCCGCGCCGCGTCCTGCTCCGCCGACGCCAACGCGTCCGACGCATCGGTCCGCAACTGCTGCGCCCGCGCGGTGGCATCCGCCACCGCCTTGCTGGCCTTCGCGGTCGCCTCGGCGACCAACTCCTCGGCCTGCGCGGTGGCTTCGGAGACCAGTTGGTCGGCCTGCTCGGCGGCCTCGGTGCGGGTGGTGTTGGCGTCGCGGCGTGCCTCGTCGAGGACCTCGGCCGCCTTGGACCGCAGCTCCTCGGCCTCCTCGGAAGCCTCCGAAACCGTCCGCTCCGCAAGCGACGTGGCAGCCTGGGCGGCCTCCTGCGCCTCCTGACGCACCCGCGCCGCGTCCTCCGCGGCCCGCTCACGCTCGGCATGCGCATCCGCCCGGACCCGGTCGGCCTCCTCCTGCGCCTGGGACTTCGTCTGCTCCGCGACATGCTCCGCCGCCGAACGCAGCCCCGCGATCTCCTCGTTGGCCTGCTCGTGCAGCCCCGCGACCGCATCCCGCACCTGCTGCGCGGTCTGCTCGGCCGCCGACACCAACTCCGCGGCCCGCCGGTCCGCCTCCTCGACCAGCTGCTCGGCCTCCGCCTGCGCCTCACTGACCCGCGTACGGGCCGACGCCAGCAACTCCTCGCTCTGCTCCCGCGCCGCCGTCCGCTCCTGGTGCGCCTCCTCGCGCGCCTCACCCAGCAGCTGCTCGGCCTCCCGACGCCGCCGCGCCGCCTCCTCCTGCGCCTCGGCCAACGCCTCCGCGGCCTCCGCGCCCGTACGCTCAGCGGCCGCCGCCGCCTCCGCACGCACCCGGTCCGCGGTCTCCTGCGCCTGGGCCTTCAGCCGCTCGGCCTCCGCCGCCGCCTCGCTGCGCAGCGCCGCCGCCGCCGACTCCGCCTCGGCCCGCGCCGTCGACGCGTCCCCGGCCGCCTCCGACCGCAGCCGCTCGGCCTCCTCCTCGGCCTGCTGCTGGAGCGCCCGCCGCCGCTCCGCGGCCTCCGCCTTGAGCCGGGCCGCCTCCTCCTGCGTCTCGCGCCGCAACTGCTCGGCCCCGGAACGCGCTTCGCGCAACGACTCCTCGGCCGCCGCCAGCTTCTCCTCGGCCTCGCCCTGGAGCCGATCCAGCTCCGCCTGGGCCTCCGCGCGCCGCTCCTCGGCGGCCTGCTCGGCCTCCGCCCGCAGCTTCGCGGCGCTCTTCTCCGCCTCGTCCGTCAGCTCCTCGGCGGCCTGCGCGCCCTCCAACAGCAGCTGCTCGGCCTCCGCACGGGCCCGCTCCAGCGCCTCCTCGGCCTGCCGACGCAGCGCCGAAGCCCGCTCGATCGCCTCCGTCCGCACCCGCTCGCTCTCCGCGACCGCGCTCGAACGGGACTCCTCCGCATCCGACTTGGCCTTGGCCAGCAGCTCCTCGGCGGTCCCCGCCGCCTCCTCGATCTGCTGAACCGCCTCCCGGCGCGCCTCGCCCCGGATCCGCTCGCCCTCCGCGACCGCATCCGCCCGCAGCTGCTCCGCCTCACCGCGCAGCCGCCGCGCCTCCTCCTGGAGTTCGGCGGTCTTGGCCCGGTACTCCTTGGTGTCGTTCTTCGCCGCGCCCTTCAGCTGCTCGGCGGTGTCGTGCGCCTGCTCGCGCAGCCGATCCGCCTCCGCCTCCGCCTCCCGGCGCAGCCGCTCCGCCTCCTCGGCGGCCGCCTTCGTCGTCGCCTTGGCATCCTCGGACGCCTTGGTCAGCATCTCCTCGGCGGCCCGCGCCGCCTTCGCCAACTGCGCCGCGGAATCCTCCGCGACCTTCGACCGCGCCGTCTCCTGCGCCTCGGCGACCAGCCGGTCCGCCTCCGCCCGGGCATCCGCCCGCAGCGACTCGGCCTCCGACGTGAGCGCCTCGGCCTCCTTCGTCGCCTCGGCCACCAGCCGGGCGACCTCCGCCTTCGCCGTCCGCGTCCGCTGCTCGGTCTCCGACTCCGCCGACGACAGCCGCTTGGCGGCCGACGCCTGCGCCTCCTCGACCAGCTTCTCTGCCTCGGCCCGCGCCTCCCGCAGCGCGGCGTCCGCCTCCTGTGCCCGCTCCTTCGCGGTCCGCGTCAGCTCCGCCGCCTGCCGGCGCGCCTCCTCCGACTCCGCATCCGCCGACGAACGCAGCTGCTCGGCCTGGTCCGTCGCCTCCTGCGCCTGACTCGACGCCGCGTTCAACAACCGCTCGGCATCGGCCCGCGCCCGCCGCAGGATGGATTCCGCTTCCGCCCGCGCCTCTTCGGCGGCCGTCCCCAGCCGCTCCCGGGCCCGGTCCGCCAGCCGCTGCGCCTCGTCCCGCGCGGCCGCCCGTACCTGCTCGGCCTCCGCCCGGGACTCCTCCATCAGGCGGCGCGCCTGCGACTCCGTACGGGCCCGCAACTGCTCGGCCCACGCCACGTTCTCGTTGACGTGCGACTCGACCGTCTGCCGGCGCTCGTTGAGTTCCTCGTCCAACCGCTGCCGACGGCTGACCGCCTCGGCGTGCAGCTCGGCCTCCATACGGGACTGCCGCTCGGCCGCCTCCTGCAGCAGCCGCTGCGTCTGCGCCCGCGCCTCCCGCAGCTCCCGCTCGGCGTCCGAACGCAGCTGATCGGCCTGGATCTGCGCATTGCGCAGCAACTGCTCGGCCTGGTGGCTGAGGTTGTCGTAGGCAGGCCGGGAAGCGAGGTTGCGGCGCGCCTCGTGGAGCTTGGCGCGCAACACCTCGACCTGGTACCCGAGGTCGTCGGCGTGCTGGACCGCCTTGTCCCGCTCAGTCTTCAGCCGCTCCATCTCGGCTTCGAACTGCGAGAGGTGGTCGGCCTCAGCCCACTGACGCTCCTGGCGCTCGTTGCCCCGCACTGCGCGGTCCCATCCGTCCCCTGGTCATGGCGGCGGCCGGCTCCGGCCCTGCGGCGCTGATCCCGTACACGTCACCGCGCACCAGGACTCGCGCCCCTCGGAGCTGACCCTTCCGAAGAAATGGTGTCAGATCATCGGCAGAGTATGGACGCAAGCCCCACTCCCGTACCCCGGCCGAAGCTGCACTCTACCGGCCGGGGAAGCGGAAGGTCAGTGGTCAGTCGCCTCCGGGGGCGCTGCGGTGACGAGTTCGGTCAGCACACCGTGGCAGTCCTTGGGGTGCAGGAACGTGATCCGTGACCCCATCGAGCCCCGCCGTGGCTCGTCGTAGAGCACCCGCACGCCCTTGTCCCGGATGTCCCCGGCTGCTCCGTCAACGTCTGGCGTCCCGAACGCGATGTGATGCACGCCCTCGCCGTTCTTGGCCAGCCACTTGCCGACCGCGGAATCCTCCCGGATCGGCTCCAGCAACTGGAGATAGGACGCCCCGCCGTCCGAGGTCTCATTGATCTTCAACATCGCCTCGCGCACGCCCTGTTCCTCGTTGACCTCGGTGTGGAACACCTCGAAGCCATACGTGGCACGGTAGAACTCGACGGTTCGGTCGAGGTCGAAACAGGCGATCCCGATGTGGTCGATTCGCGTCAGCATGGCTCCAGTGCACCGCCCGCACGGCTGGTTACGCAACGTGCGCGCGATCACACCCTCTTCCCGGTGACCCGGCGACTACCCCTCAGTACATTGACGGGAACCCTCGTTAACTTCCCTGCACAGGAAGGCCGCATCGTATGTCTGCAACGAACGGCACCACCTCCGTGATCGTGGCCGGGGCGCGCACCCCCATGGGCCGCCTCCTCGGCTCGCTGCGCAGCTTCTCCGGGGCCGACCTGGGCGGAGCGGCCATCAAGGCGGCGCTGGACCGCGCGGGGATCGGCGGCGACCAGGTGCAGTACGTGATCATGGGTCAGGTGCTCCAGGCCGGCGCCGGCCAGATCCCGGCCCGCCAGGCCGCCGTCAAGGCCGGCATCCCCATGAACGTCCCCGCGCTGACCGTCAACAAGGTCTGCCTCTCCGGCCTGGACGCCATCGCCCTGGCCGACCAGCTCATCCGCGCCGGCGAGTTCGACGTCATCGTCGCCGGCGGCCAGGAGTCCATGAGCAACGCCCCGCACCTGCTGCCCAAGTCCCGCGAGGGCTACAAGTACGGCGCGGTGGAACTGCTCGACGCCATGGCGCACGACGGCCTCACCGACGCCTTCGAGGGCATCGCCATGGGCGAGTCCACCGAGAAGCACAACACCCGCCTCGGCATCGGCCGCCCCGAACAGGACGAGGTCGCCGCGCGCTCCCACCAACGGGCCGCCGCCGCCCAGAAGAACGGCCTCTTCGAGGCGGAGATCACCCCCGTCGAGATCCCGCAGCGCAAGGGCGACCCGGTGCTCTTCAGCAAGGACGAGGGCATCCGCCCCGAGACCACCGCCCAGAGCCTCGGCAAGCTCCGGCCGGCCTTCTCCAAGGACGGCACCATCACCGCCGGCACCTCCTCGCAGATCTCCGACGGCGCCGCCGCCGTCGTCGTCATGAGCAAGACCAGGGCCGAGGAACTGGGCCTTACGTGGATCGCCGAGATCGGCGCGCACGGCAACGTCGCCGGCCCCGACAACTCCCTTCAGTCGCAGCCCTCCAACGCCATCAACCACGCCCTCGCCAAGGACGGCCTCACCGTCGACGACCTCGACCTGATCGAGATCAACGAGGCGTTCGCGGCGGTCGCCGTGCAGTCAATGAAGGACCTCGGGGTTTCCCCGGAAAAGGTGAATGTCAACGGTGGCGCCATCGCGCTCGGCCACCCGATCGGCATGTCCGGCGCCCGTATCGTGCTGCACCTCGCGCTGGAACTGCGGCGACGGGGCGGCGGCACCGGCGCGGCGGCGCTGTGCGGTGGTGGCGGCCAGGGCGATGCGCTGATCCTGCGCGTACCGGGCAAGTGACCGCCGGCCGCGTACCGGGCAAGTGACCGTCGGCCGCGGGCCGGACGGGACCGGTGCGCGGTGCGGGAAATGGTGCGTGGCGCGGAACGGCGCGTACCAGCCAGTGAGTCGAGGTCGAAGGAGCCGAGCGCGATGGTGGACGTCCCCCAGCTGGTGGAGCAGGCCCGGCAGGGCCGGCCGAGGGCGGTGGCCCGGCTGATCTCCCTCGTCGAGGGGGCGGCGCCGGAGCTGCGCGAGGTGATGGCGGCGCTGGCGCCGCTGACCGGCAACGCCTATGTCGTCGGTCTCACCGGCTCGCCCGGCGTCGGCAAGTCCACCACCACCTCCGCCCTGGTCACCGCGTACCGCAAGGCGGGCAAGCGAGTCGGCGTGCTGGCCGTCGACCCGTCCTCGCCGTTCTCCGGCGGCGCGCTCCTCGGCGACCGCGTCCGGATGTCGGAACACGCCTCCGACCCCGGTGTCTACATCCGGTCCATGGCCACTCGCGGCCACCTCGGCGGGCTGGCCTGGGCCGCGCCGCAGGCGATCCGGGTGTTGGACGCCGCCGGCTGCGACGTGGTCCTCGTCGAGACCGTCGGCGTCGGCCAGTCCGAGGTCGAGATCGCCTCGCAGGCCGACACCAGCGTGGTGCTGCTGGCCCCCGGGATGGGCGACGGCATCCAGGCCGCCAAGGCCGGCATCCTGGAGATCGGCGACGTCTACGTCGTCAACAAGGCCGACCGGGACGGCGCCGACGCCACCGCGCGCGAGCTGAACCACATGCTGGGCCTGGGCGAGGCCCGGGCGGCCGGTGACTGGCGGCCGCCGATCGTCAAGACCGTTGCGGCCCGGGGCGAGGGCGTCGACGAGGTCGTGGTGGCGCTGGACAAGCACCGGGCCTGGATGGAGGAGCGCGGCGTGCTGGCCCAGCGTCGGCTGGCCCGCGCCGCGCGTGAGGTCGAGACGATCGCCGTCACCACGCTGCGCTCCCGCATCGGCGATCTCTCCGGTGACCGGCACCTCGACGCGCTCGCCGAACGCATCGTCGCCGGCGAGAGCGATCCGTATCGCGCGGCGGATGAGCTTGTTGCGGGGCTTACGGAGGGCGCGTAGCGCGTTTGCCTTGTGGGGCTTGTGCCTGGTGGGTCCGCCCGGTGGGGGCGGGCGCTTTGCGGCTTCTCGCCGTGGGTGGGGGCCGGAGGGGCTGTCCCGGGGTACGTCCTCGGTGCGGGCGCCTCTGGTCAGTCAGTTGAGGAATACCCGGGGCTTTGCTCCAGATCCTGCGGGCGCACCCCGGGACATCCCCTCCGGCCCGCGCCGTTGCCGACTTTCCGACGGTGGGCCCGGCCGGGTTGCTGGTTTTCGGCCCGCGCCGTTGCTGGCTCTCCGGCGCTGGGACTGCTCGTCACCAGTCCAACTCGTGAGCTGGGGTGCGTTGGTGGCGATCCGTTACGGATTGCCGCGATGCTGGCGGAGGTGTTCGGCGACCGGGGCGAGGGAGTCGTGGAGGGACTCCAGGGTCTCGGGGGTGAAGAGGTCGATGAAGTGGCGGCGGACCGAGGCGACATGGTGCGGGGCGACCCGGCGCATCGTGTCCCAGCCGGCGTCGGTGAGGACGGCGTAGAGGCCACGGCGGTCCGACTCGCAGCTTTCGCGGCGTACCAGGCCCGCGTTCTCCATGCGCGTGATCTGGTGCGAGAGGCGGCTCTTGGACTGCAGCGTGCTGGCGGCCAGGTCGCTCATCCGTAGCCGGTGGTCCTCGGCCTCGGAGAGGTTGACCAGGATCTCGTAGTCGTTGTTCGTCAGGCCGAACGGCTGGAGATCGCGCTCCAGTTGGTGCATCAGCAGTCTGCTGACGTCCAGGTGGGTGCGCCAGGCACGCTGCTCCTGGTTGGTCAGCCAGGGAGTGTCACTGTCGGTCGTCATGGATGAATTCTACCCGTGAAAGTTGAATAATGAATTAGTCATGGCGTGTGACATTGCGGAACTCGGCTGGCCGGGATCCGTGGTGGGTCAGACGTTCGAGGTCACCGTCCGCAGACTACCGTTCACAGCCCGAAGCGGCGCTGGAGCCCCCCGAGGGCGCCGGACGGCTGCGGCACATGTGAGCCACTTTCCGGCGCGGGGGCGCCGCCTCCCGGGACGCCGTCCGCTGCCGGTAGGGCGCCGGTCGCGCGCTCCGGAAGCAGTTGTTCCGTGGACTGGAGCAGCACCGTCCCGGCGCCGGTGAACTCGAATTGGTGCTCCTCGCCGGAGGCGCCGCCGATGCCGGTGTGGGCGCGCACCCCGCCGAGGAATCCGCGCAGGTACTGGTGGTCGTAGTGGTGGCAGGGGGAGGGGCAGTCGGCCCAGCCCACCAGGGCCTGCGGGTCGACCCGGATCGGTGGTTCGACGAAGACCACCGGGCCGTTGGAGGCGGCGACGAACTTGCCGGTGCCGATCAAGGTGAGGAAGCCGGGGATGATCGATTGCTTTAGGGCGAGAGATGGCTGAAAGGCGAGCAAGTTGCCGGAGCGAATAGTGAGGTTGCCCTCATCCAGGTCGAAGGAGTTCACGTCGAAGGACCGGTCGGCCAGGAGCATCTTGCCCCGGCCCTCGGCGACCACCCAGTCCGCGGCGTGCAGTGGCGAATGGAAACTCCCGGCGATGAGGCGGTCGAGGCCGCCGTACCCGATGCCGTGGAAGTCGATCTGCCCGTAGTAGGCGATCATCTTCCCTTTCTGGAGGAACCATTGGCCGTCCAGGGCGACGCTGAAGGCGTAGTCGTTGACGTTGTCGTCGACGGGGAGGGTGTGGACGTCGTGGATGACGGGACCGGTCACAGTTTCTCCTCGGACGCCTGGACGTAGACGGTGCCCTGGCCGGACAGCTCCAGTTGGAACGCCTCGCCCGAGCCGCGGCCGATCAGCTCGCGCCAACCGATGGCGGTGGAGAGGCGGTTGCGCACCTCGCCGCGGTGCGCGACGTACGCCTGCGGGTCGACGTGGACCGGGCGCTGCGGGGTGATCGGCAGCTCGACGACGCCGCCGTGGGCCATCACCGCGGCCGAGCCGTGCCCCTGGAGCGTGGTGGTGAACAGGCCCTGGCCGGTGGCCTGTCCGCGGACCATGCCCATCACCCCGCCCTGTGAGCCGAGGAACATGGTGCCCTGGGTCAGCGAGCCGTCGAAGGCCAGCAGTCGGTCGGCCTCCACGTAGAGGGTGTCGCCGGTCAGGTCGACGAGGTGGACGTGATGGCCGCCGTGACCAAACATGACTGTGCCGCTGCCCTCCACAGTCATGAGGGGCGTCGCCTCGCCGGCGACCCGACGGCCGATCATGGAGCCCAGACCGCCCTGGCCACCCTGGATGTTCGGGGTGAAGGTGACCTCGCCGCGGTAGGCGAGCATCGCGCCGCGCTGGCTGAACATCCGCTGCCCCGGGGCGATCCGGGCCTCCACCATGCGGGAGTTGAGGGCCGTGAACGGCATCAGACCTCACCGCCCACGGTGTTGCGCTCGCTGGGCTGCACGTAGACCAGTCCCTCGCCCTCGAAACGGATCTGGAACGCCTCGCCGGAGCCCTCGCCGATGAACGTGCGGAAGTTCACCCCGGACTGGAAGTGCTGCTTCAGCTTCCCGGTGTGCGCGATGTAGGCGCCCGGGTCGACCTGGAGCGGGAACTGCGGGGTGACCCGCAGCACCACGGCCGGGCCGTCGGAGGTGAGCGCGGCCTGCCCGTGGCCCTCGACGGTGGTGGTGAACAGGCCGTTGCCCTGCGAGGCACCGCGCAGCCCGGTGAACGTGGTGCCGGTGTGCAACGCCGCCTCGGTGCACAGCAGGTTGCTGGCCTCCACGTAGAGCTTCTCGCCCTGGAGGCGGACGAGGTTGATCTCGCTGGCGCGGTCGGCGAAGTAGCAGGTGCCCTTGCCCTTCACCTGCATCACCGTCATCTGCTCACCCGTCAGCCGGCGGGTGACCATGCCGCGCAGCCCCTCGCCGCCGCCGGTCATCTTCTTGAAGGTCATGTCGCCGTCGTAGGCGACCATCGCGCCGTTCTTCGCCTTGACGGCGTCGCCGGCGAGGTCGACGGCGAGGACCTTGCTCCCCTGGAGCCGAAACTGAGCCACGCGTCAGACGGTAGTCGGCGGCGGCCGCGCTGGGCAGGGCTTTCGGCCCGGAGACGACCCTGACCTTTCCCCGAGCCCGTCCCGGACGTCGCGGCGTCCCGCCGCCGCGCGGCGGCCCCCGGCGCGGTGATCGTCGGGACGGCTGTAACAATGGGGCGGATGCTTGTGAACTCTTGCACAAGCCTGTGACGCCTCCCCTCCGCCCGAACGAGGTTCCCGTGGACATCAAGACCGCCGCTGCCCTGCACCGACTGCGCCTGGCATCCATCCCGGAGGCGCTCTCCTTCCCGGCGCTGCTGATATTCGGCACGGGCTTTCGGATCTTCCTCGGCTACGACAAGCTGGTCATGCCCCTCGGCCTGCTGCACGGCATCCTGTTCACGATCTTCGTGGTGCTGCTGCTGGACGCCTGGAACCGCACCAAGTGGCCCTTCAAGCGCGTGGCCTTCTTCTTCCTCCTCGCGGTGCTGCCGTTCGGCGGCCTGTACGCGGACAAGGTGCTCAAGCGCGAGGAGGCGGCCAAGGTGATCGCCGCCCGGGCGCGCCGGGAAGGAACCGTGAACGCATGATCGTCGCCTTCTCCGTGAGCCCGTTGGGCGTGGGCGAGGACGTCGGCGAGTACGTCGCCGACGCCGTCCGGGTCGTCCGCGAATCCGGGCTGCCCAACCGCACCGACGCCATGTTCACCTCCATCGAGGGCGAGTGGGACGAGGTCATGGACGTCGTCAAGCGCGCCGTGGCCGCCGTCGAGGCGCGCGCCGGCCGGGTCTCGCTGGTCCTCAAGGCCGACATCCGGCCGGGCGTCACCGACGGCCTCACCTCCAAGGTGGAGACCGTCGAGCGCCACCTGGCCAGCGGCGAGCCGGGCGCCTGACGGGAGCGGCCGTCAGTCGCCGGCCGCCAGGGCGATGCCCAACGGCGTCCGCTCGTAGAGCACTTGGTGGCCGTGCCGGCGCGAGGTCAGCAACCCGGCGTCGCGCAGCACGGCCAGGTGCGCCGAGACCGACGAGGCGGCCAGCCCCAACCGGTGGGCCAGCGCCGACGTGGTCGCCGGCGCGTCCAGGGCCGTCAGCACCGCGGCCCGGTTGGTGCCCAGCAGCCGCGCCAGCGCCGGGCCGCCCGCCGGCCGCTGCCACAACCCGCCGATGCCGCGCGCCGGGTAGATCACCGTCGGCTGCCACGGCGGATCGAACCCGCTGATCACGTCCGGCCAGACGAAGACGCTGGGCAGCAGCAACACCCCCCGCCCCGCCAGGTCTTGGAGCTGCGCGAAGTCCGTACGGGTGCGGACGGTCAGCGTGCCGTCGTCCGACCAGGACAGCCGGGGATGCAGATCGGTAAACAGGCGGCGCAGCCCGCCGCTGGCCAACTGGCGCGAGCGGTAGGCGATTTCGGCCTCCAACAAGGCGCGCAGCCGTGGCCAGTCGGGTGCGAGCAGGGCCTCCCAGGCGCGCTCGGTGAGGTCCGCCAGCCGCTGCACGGCCCGTTCGGGATCGGCCAGCGCCGCCCGCCCCTCTGGCGAGTGGGCCGCCCCCGGGACGCAGGCCAGCGACTTGGCCATCTCGGCGCGGGCCAGCGCCGGATCGGTGGCCCGTAGGCGGGCCAGCTCCGCGGCGAAGTCGGCCAACGGGACGTCCGGCGGGCGCCCCAGGAAGTCGGGGGTGTAGCCCGGCCGTTGGGCCGGCATGAACAGCCACAGCGGGGCCAGGTCCAGCCCCGCCACCCGCTCCCGCATCCGCCGCAGCCACGGCAGGTGGTAGCCGTGCCGGTCGGTGCGGCGCAGGGTGCGCAGCGCCTCGTGGGTCTCGCACAGCGGCGAGATCGCGAACCGGATCCGCAGCAGGTCGTCCGCCCCGAAATGCAGCTCCAGCGGCACCGCCGGGCCCTCCCTCCGCAACATTCGGCCCGAGCCGAAACACTACGACCCACCGGGCGGCGCCGGCAGCCTGGCGCCATGCCGACGCCCACCGGGCCCGCACGACCGGGCCCCGCCCCCGCCTGCCGTCCTCCGGCCGCCGCCGCGCCACCCGGGACGGGGTACCGCGCCGTCTTCGCCGTCCCCGAGTTCCGCTACGTCTTCGCCGCCCACCTGCTGTCCTCCCTGGGCGTGGTGATCTGCGAGATCGCGCTGTCCGTCCTGGTCTACCGGCTGACCGACTCGCCGTTGCTCAGCGCGCTGACCTTCGCGCTCGGCCTGCTGCCGTACGTCGTCGGCGGCACGCTGCTGTCGGCCGTCGCCGACCGGCACCCGGCCCGTCGGGTCCTGGTCTGCTGCGACGCGGTGTGCGCCGCGGCGGCCGCGGCCATGGTGCTGCCCGGGACGCCGGTGGTGGTCCTGCTGGGGCTGCGCTGTCTGATCGCGGCGGTGGCGCCGGTCTTCGCCGGTACCCGGGCCGGGTCGCTCGGGGAAATCCTGGGTGACGGCGACCTGTTCGTCCTGGGGCGCTCGCTGGTCCGGATCGTCAACCAGGGGGCGCAACTCGTCGGATTCGCCGCCGGGGGGCTGCTGTTGGCGGCCGTCCCGCCGGGGACGGTGCTCGGCATCACCGCCGGGACGTTCACCGCCTCGGCGCTGCTGCTGCGGCTGGGGACGGCCGCCCGCCCGGCCCGGGGGGCGAGCCGGCGCGGAGCGCCGTCTTCTGGGGGTGGAGGTCGGGCGACGGGAGGGCCCGGCGGGGCGCTGCTGCGCGCCTCGTTGGCCGGGACGCGGCACCTGCTGGCCGACCGGCGGGTGCGGGCGCTGCTGCTGCTCGGCTGGGTGCCGCCGGCCGTCGTGGTCGTCCCGGAGGCGCTGCTGGTCCCGTACGGGGACCTGTTGGGGGTGGGGCCGGCCGGGCAGGGGCTGTTGATGTGCGGGATGCCGATCGGGGCGGTGGTGGCCGAGACCCTGGTGGGGACGTTCCTCGGCCCGCGGGCCCGCACGCGGTTGACGTTCCCGTTGGGGGCGTTCGCGGTGGTGCCGTCCCTGGGGTTCGCCCTCCGGCCGTCGCTGGGCTGGGCGTTGGTGCTGCTGGTGCTGACCGGCACCAGCATCTCGTACAACTTCGGCGTCGACCGGTGGTTCGTGGCCGCGGTGCCCGAGGAGCTGTTGGGGCAGGCGATGACGGTGATGCAGGCGGGCCGGATGACGATCATGGGTGCGGCGATGGGGCTGGCCGGGGTGGCGGCCGAGTACGCGCCGCTCCCGGTGGTGATGCCGGCCGGGGGAGCGCTGGGCGCGGTCGCGGTCCTGGCGGTGCTCGTCGAGGTGCGGCGCTCGGGGGCCCGGAATACGGGAGAGGCGGTGACCGCGTGAGCCCTCGGGCGGCTGCGGTCCTCCGTGCCCCGGGGCGACCCGAAGCGGCGCGGATCACTGACTGAGACCGGAAGTTGAGACAGGGCTGACCAGCATGTGGCCGCCCGGTAGGGTCGGAGACGTGCCGAAGCCGCTCAGCCTTGCTTTTGACCCCATCGCGCGCGCAGACGAACTCTGGGCGCAGCGATGGGGGTCCGTGCCCTCCATGGCCGCGATCACCTCGATCATGCGGGCCCAGCAGATCCTGCTGTCCGAGGTGGACGCGGTGGTCAAGCCGTACGGCCTGACCTTCGCGCGCTACGAGGCGCTGGTGCTGCTGACCTTCTCCAAGGCGGGCGAGCTGCCGATGTCGAAGATCGGCGAGCGCCTGATGGTGCACCCCACGTCGGTGACGAACACCGTGGACCGGCTGGTGAAGTCCGGGCTGGTCGCCAAGCGCCCCAACCCGAACGACGGCCGCGGCACCCTGGCGTCCATCACCGAGAAGGGGCGCGAGGTGTGCGACGCGGCCACCCGGGACCTCATGGCCATGGATTTCGGGCTCGGGGTGTACGACGCGGAGGAGTGCGCCGAGGTCTTCGCGCTGCTGCGGCCGCTGCGGGTGGCGGCCGGGGACTTCGAAGACCGGGACTGAAGGCTGCACGGAGGCGCAGAGGCGTCCTCACGAGCCGGTGCGCAGCGGCCCCGCATCCCGGAGAGGGGGGCGGAAAGGCCCCCACCTGCGGCTCGGCGCTTGCGCGGTCCCCGCGTCCACGGGGATTTTCCGGGCGGTTACGCTCGTACCCATGAAATCCAGCGTGCTGACCCGTTACCGGGCGATGGCCTACATCACCGCCGTGATGCTGCTCGTGCTCTGCGCCTGCATGGTTTTCAAGTACGGCTTCGGGATGGGCAAGGACCTGACCCTCGTCGTCGCCCAGGTCCACGGCGTGCTCTACATCATCTACCTGGTCTTCGCGTTCGACCTGGGTTCCAAGGCGCGCTGGCCGTTCGGCAAGCTGCTGTGGGTGCTGGTCTCCGGAACGATCCCGACCGCCGCGTTCTTCGTGGAGCGCAAGGTGCTCCGCGAGGTCGAGCCGCTGCTGGCGGACGCCAAGCCGGACCTGGCCAAGGTCTGACGGCGGGCCGGTCGGCCGTGGCTCCCGTGCCGCGGCGGTGCTGGCTGCCGTAGCACGGCCACGGCCGATGCGCGCCTCTCCCGATGTGGGAGGGGCGCGTTTGCGTTGTCCGCGCCGTTGGGTCCCGTACGCGGTGCGGGGGGGCGTGCGGGGCAGGTGTGGGGTGGCGGTGGCGGTGCGCGGCGGGTGGCTCGTCGGTGGTGGGTGGTGGGTGGTGTGGTGGTGGGGTCGGCGCTGGGCGGCGGTTTCCGGTGCGGGGGCGGTGGGCAGCCCCCCGGTGGGGGGATGCGGGGCCCCTAGGGGGCGGCCCCCGAGGCGAATCCGGGGCGCTTCCCATCGACAGGTAGTAGGACGTCCTAGTAAATTCGGGGGCATGGACGCTGACGCGATCGAAGAGGGCCGCCGCCGCTGGCAGGCCCGGTACGACTCCGCCCGGAAGCGCGACGCGGACTTCACCACCCTGTCCGGCGACCCCGTCGAGCCGGCGTACGGGCCCCGCCCCGGCGACTCCGTGGAGGGCTTCGAGCGGATCGGATGGCCGGGGGAGTACCCCTTCACGCGCGGCCTGTACCCGACCGGCTACCGCGGCCGGACATGGACGATCCGCCAGTTCGCCGGCTTCGGCAATGCCGAGCAGACCAACGAGCGTTACAAGATGATCCTCAAGGCCGGCGGCGGTGGCCTCTCGGTGGCGTTCGACATGCCGACACTGATGGGGCGCGACTCCGACGACCCCCGCTCCCTCGGCGAGGTCGGACACTGCGGCGTCGCCATCGACTCGGCGGCCGACATGGAGGTCCTCTTCAAGGACATCCCGCTGGGTGACGTCACGACCTCCATGACGATCAGCGGGCCCGCCGTGCCGGTCTTCTGCATGTACGTGGTCGCCGCCGAGCGCCAGGGCGTCGACCCGGCGGTGCTCAACGGCACGCTCCAGACCGACATCTTCAAGGAGTACATCGCGCAGAAGGAGTGGCTCTTCCCGCCCGAGCCGCACCTGCGGCTGATCGGCGACCTGATGGAGCACTGCGCGCAGGGCATCCCCGCCTACAAGCCGCTGTCGGTCTCCGGCTACCACATCCGGGAGGCCGGCGCGACGGCCGCCCAGGAGCTCGCCTACACCCTCGCCGACGGCTTCGGCTACGTCGAGCTCGGCCTCTCCCGCGGGCTGGACGTCGACACCTTCGCCCCCGGCCTGTCCTTCTTCTTCGACGCGCACGTGGACTTCTTCGAGGAGATCGCCAAGTTCCGCGCCGCGCGCCGGATCTGGGCCCGTTGGATGCGCGACGTCTACGGCGCGCGCAGCGAGAAGGCGCAGTGGCTGCGGTTCCACACCCAGACCGCCGGCGTCTCGCTGACCGCCCAGCAGCCGTACAACAACGTGGTGCGCACGGCAGTGGAGGCGCTGGCGGCGGTGCTCGGGGGCACCAACTCGCTGCACACCAACGCCCTGGACGAGACGCTGGCGCTGCCCAGCGAGCAGGCCGCGGAGATCGCGCTGCGCACCCAGCAGGTGCTGATGGAGGAGACCGGCGTCGCCAACGTCGCGGATCCGCTGGGCGGTTCGTGGTTCATCGAGGCGCTGACCGACCGGATCGAGGCGGACGCGGAGAAGATCTTCGCGCAGATCAAGGAGCGCGGGGCGCGGGCGGTGCCGGACGGGCAGCGTCCCCAAGCTCTCGGCTCCGCTCGAACAGGGGAGACCCCATTGATCGGCCCGATCACCTCCGGCATTCTGCGGGGCATCGAGGACGGCTGGTTCACCGGCGAGATCGCCGAGTCCGCGTTCCGCTACCAACAGTCCCTGGAGAAGGGCGAGAAGAAGGTCGTCGGGGTCAACTGCCACGAGGGGTCGGTCACCGGGGACCTGGAGATCCTGCGGGTCAGCCACGAGGTCGAGCGGGAGCAGGTGCGGCTCCTGGCGGAGCGCAAGGCGGCCCGCGACGACGCCCGGGTGCGGGCCGCGCTCGCGGACCTGCTGGCCGCCGCCCGCGGCGGGCGGAACATGATCGAGCCGATGCTGGCCGCGGTCCGCGAGGAGGCGACCCTCGGGGAGATCTGCGATGCACTGCGCGACGAATGGGGGGTCTACACCGAACCGGCCGGCTTCTGACCGGGTGGCGCCGGAGGCGCCGGGAGACACCGGGAGTTGGCCCGTGCGGCACCGGCGGCTGGCCTCGTGCCTTGCTGCCCTCGTGCCTTGGGAGTTGGCCTCGCGCCTTGCTCGCCGCCGCTGCTGCCTCCTCCCGCCGCTGCCGCCGCCGCTGCCTCCTCTTATCCGGCAACGAACGCGGGGTAGCGGGGAGTTCCACATTCCGTTACGGATTGTAGTCGGAATGTGTCGGGGTGTGTCAGGGCTGTCGGGGTGGGGCGGGGCGGACGGGGCTTCGGCCGTAGAGCGCGGCCCGCGCCCGGGCTGCCCCCCGCCCCCATCAGGCGTCACCTGCCCCCATCAGCCGCCCCCGTCCCCGTCAGGCCGTCACCCGCCCCCCTCGGGTGGCCGTGGGGTGGCGGGCATGCGTAGGCGGAAGAGGGCGCCGCCGCCGGGGGCCTGTTCTGCGGTGAGTTCGGCGCCGTGGGCGCGGGCGATCTGGCGGGCCATGGCCAGGCCGAGGCCCGAGCCGGGCAGGGCCCGGGCGGCCTGGGCCCGGTAGAAGCGGTCGAAGACGTACGGCAGGTCGCCGTCGGCGATGCCGGGGCCGTGGTCGCGGACGGTGAGGTGCAACTCGCCCGCGATGTCCGCCAGTTCGGTCTCGACGGGGCCGCCGGGCGGGGAGAACTTGGCGGCGTTGTCCAGGAGGTTGGACAGCAGGCGGGTCAGTCGGGCGGGGACGCCGGGCAGGGCGGTGGTGGCCGTCCCGGGGTCGATGCGGGTGGTGAAGGCGAGGTCCGGCCAGTGCTCGCGGGCCGCGGCGACCGCGTGCTCCAACAGGGCGGCGGGGCGGACCTGTTCGAGCAGCGGGCGGGGTTCCTCGTCGCGGGCGAGCTCGATGAGGTCGTTGACGAGGGTGGTGACCTCGCGCAGTTGGCGGCCCAGCGCGGCCGAGGCCCGGTCCCGCTGTTCGTCCGTCAAGCGGTCGGCGCGGGCGAGGAGTTCGGCGTTGGTGCGCAGCGCGGTGAGCGGGGTGCGCAGTTCGTGGGAGGCGTCGGCGACCAGGCGACGTTGGGCGGTGACGGACTGCTCCAGCTCGCCGAGCATGGTGTTGAAACTGGCGGCGAGCCGGGTGAGTTCGTCCTCGTGGGCGGGCGGGCCGGGCGGGAGGTCGATGCGGTGCCGGGGGTCGCGGGTGGTGGCGATCCGTTCCGCGGTGGCGGTCAGCCGGGCGACCGGGGCCAGGCCGGTGCGGGAGACCCAGTAGCCGAGGCCGGCGGCGAACAGGACGCCGGCGCCGCCGACCGCGGCCAGTGCCCAGGCGGCCTGGCGCACCCCGCGCTCCACGGTGTCGGAGCGCAACGCCACCTGGAGCGCCTCGTTGCGGTGGGGGACGCGGGTGGTGAACATCCGGACGGGGTGCCCGGCGACGGTGATCTCGCTGTAGTACGGCCGGCGGTGACCTGCGGCCACCTCGCGGGCGGCCGGGGGGACCGGCAGGACGTACCCGCCGCGGGCGTCCTCGGCCGGGTCGGTGGGGATGATCTGGACGCAGGGGGCGGCCGGGTACTGGCAGGAGGCGTCGCCCGGGGTCGGGCCCCAGTTGCGCATCTGCTGGAGGCGCTGGGTGGCGGTCTGCGCCACGTTGAGGTCGAGCTGACGGGTCATCTGGACCCGGAGGACGACGAACGCGGCCGCGCAGACGCCCACCGCGACCAGCGCCACCGCCGCGGACGCGGCCAGCGCCAGCCGGGCGCGCAGCGGGCGGCGGCGGACCCAGCGACCGCCCAGGCGGCGCCGGCCGGTCATGCCGCGGCCCCGTTCGGCGCGGCCGCCGCCGCGGTCGGGTGGCAGTGACGCGGGGTCATGTGCCCTCCGGGCGGTCCAGGCGGTAGCCGACGCCGTGCACGGTGTGGACGAGCCGGGGCTCGCCGCCGGCCTCCAACTTGCGGCGCAGATAACCGATGTAGACGGCCAGCGAGTTGGAGTCCGGGCCGAAGTCGCGGCCCCAGACCCGCTCCAGGATCGTCTCCCGCGGCAGCACCTGGCCGGGGTGGGTCAGCAGCAGTTCCAGCAGGGCGTACTCGGTGCGGCTGAACTCCAGCGGGCGCTGGCCGCGGTGGCCGGTGCGGGTGGCGGGATCCACGACGAGGTCGGCGAAGGCGAGGTGGGAGGCGTCGGCCCGGCCGGCCTCGGCCCGGCGCAGCAGGGCGCGGACCCGGGCGATCAACTCGTCCAGGGCGAACGGCTTGACGAGGTAGTCGTCGGCGCCGGCGTCCAGGCCGTCGACCCGGTCGCTGACCGCGTCCAGGGCGGTCAGGACGAGGATCGGGGTGCGGTCGTCCAGGGCGCGCAGCCGGCGGCAGACCGCCAGGCCGTCCAGCACCGGCATCATCACGTCGAGAACGAGGGCGTCCGGTTGCCAGGCGGCGACCTCGGAGAGCGCGGCGAGCCCGTCGGCGGCGCCGCGGACCGCGTAGCCCTCCACGGCGAGCCCGTCCGCCACGGCGGCGCGGACCTCCGGTTCGTCGTCGACGACCAGGATCCTGGGGGCGGCCGGCGGGGGTGTGCCGGGGGCGGGCGCGGGTGCGGGGCGTGCGGTCATGGACCAAGGCTGCCAAACGGCGTCTTAGAACGTTCTTAAAGCGGCGGTCGAGCGTGGCGGCCATGCGCACACCACTCTCGGTCGTGATCGGTGCGGGCGGCACCGGCGGCCACATCTATCCCGGACTCGCCCTCGCCGACGCGCTGCGCCGGGCCGTGCCGGACGCGGTGATCTCCTTCGTGGGGACCGACCGCGGCCTGGAGACGCGGCTGATCCCGCAGGCCGGCTACCGGCTGCACACCGTCGACATGATTCCCTTCGACCCCTCGCTGGGCGCCCGGCGCTATCTGCTGCCGGCCGCCCTGTTGAAGTCCGGCGCCCAATGTCGGGCGATCCTGCGGGAGCAGGGTGCCCAGGTCGCCGTCGGCATGGGCGGTTACCCCAGCGCCCCGGTGATCGTCGGGGCCAAGATGGCCGGGCTGCCGAGCCTGATCCACGAGTCCAACGCGGTGCCCGGCCGGGCCAACAAGTTCGCCGCCCGGCTCACCCCGCACATCGCCCTGGCCTTCGACCGCAGCCGGCCGCACCTCGCGGGCGGCGAGCGGGCCGAGACGGTGGGGATGCCGCTGTCCGGGCCGCTGGCCGGGCTGGACCGGACGGCGCTGCGGGGCGCGGCCCGGCGCGCGTTGGGCGTCCCGGAGGACGTGCGGCTGCTGCTGGTCAACGGCGGCAGCCTGGGCGCCGCCCGGCTCACCGAGGCCGCCGTCGGGCTCGCCGGCCGCTATCTGGCGCGGCCCCGGATGCGGCTGCTGATCAAGACCGGGCCGGCGGCGCTGGACGCCACCCGGGCCGCCTTGGAGGCCAACGGCGGGGCGGCGGTCGCCGAGGCGGTGCCGTATCTGGACCGGATGGATCTGGCGTACGCGGCGGCCGACTTGGTGCTGTGCCGGGCCGGTTCGGCGACCGTCGCCGAGCTCGCCACGATCGGGATGCCGGCCGTCCTCGTGCCGTACCCGCACGCGCCCGGCGACCACCAGACGCACAACGCCCGGGTGCTCTCGGACGCCGGCGCCGCGCTGCTGTTGCCCGACGCCGAGGTCACCGAGGAGCGGCTGGACGCGGAGCTCACCGGGCTGTTGGCGGACCCGGACCGGCTGGCCGCGATGGGCGCGGCGGCCGACCCCGGCACGCATGCGCACGCCGCCGATCTGCTGGCCGCCCGGACCCTGGCGCTGGCCGGCCACCCCCACCACCTCACCACCACCCTGAAGGAGTCAGCATGAGCACGCGCAGCACCGTGTCCCCGTCGTGGGCCGGCCGGAAGGTCCTGGTCACCGGGGCCGAGGGGTTCATCGGGTCGACGCTGGTCGACCTGCTGGTGGACGCGGGCGCCGAGGTGCGCGCCTTCGTGCACTACAAGCCGTACGCGGAAAAGGGCAATCTGGCGCGGTACTTGGTGCCGGGCGGCCCGGTGGAGATGGTTGCCGGCGACGTCCGGGACGCCGGCCGGGTGATGGACGCGGTCGCCGGCTGCGACACCGTCTTCCACCTGGCCGCGCTGATCGGCATCCCGTACAGCTACGACTCGCCGGGCGCGTATGTGCAGACGAACGTGGTGGGTACCGAGAACGTCGCGGAGGCGTGCCGTCGGCACGGGGTGCGGCGGATGGTGCACACCTCCACCAGCGAGGTGTACGGGACCGCGCTGACCGCGCCGATCAGTGAGGAGCACCCGCTCCAGCCGCAGTCGCCGTACTCCGCCTCGAAGATCGGCGCGGACATGATGGCGCTGTCGCACTGGCACGCCTTCGAGCTGCCGGTGACGGTGGTGCGACCGTTCAACACCTACGGGCCCCGGCAGTCCGCCCGCGCGGTGATCCCGACGATCCTGGCCCAACTGCACGCCGGCGCCCGGCAGATCAAGCTGGGTTCACTGACTCCGACCCGGGACTTCACGTTCGTCACCGACACCGCGGCCGGGTTCCTGGCGCTGGCCGACTGCGACCGGGCGCTGGGGCAGGTCGTCAACCTCGGCAGCGGTCAAGAGATCGCCATCGGGGCGCTGGCCGAGGCGTTGATCGCGGCGTCCGGGCGGGACGCCGAGGTGGTGGTGGACGCCGAGCGGCTGCGGCCCTCGGGCAGCGAGGTGGAGCGGCTGCTGTCGGACAACTCCCGGGCGCGCCAGTGGGCTTCGTGGGAGCCGCAGGTCTCCCTCAAGGAAGGGCTGGAGCGGACCTCCCAGTGGGTGGCGGAGCATCTGCACCTGTTCCGGGCGGACCGCTACCAGGTCTGACGGCGGGTCCGGCGGCGCCGGGCCGGACAGACCCTACGGCTCCAGTCCGGCCAGGCCCGCCAGCAGCAGCGTGGTGAACTGCCGGGCCCAGCCGGTGTCGACGGGGCCCGCGCTGACCAGCAGGCGGTGCACGACGGCCCCGGCGATCACGTCGAAGATCAGGCCCACGGTGCACTCGGCGGCCCGTTCGCCGTCGGGTCCGCCGGCGTCCGGCGGGAGTTCGCCGCGCGCCTGCGCCCGCGAGCGGCCGAGCAGCACCAGCCGCTTCTGCCGCTCGACGATGGCCTGCCGGATCCGCTCGCGCAGCGCGTCGTCGGTGGTGGACTCGGCGACCACCGCCATCAGCGCGGTCTTGGTCTCGGGCCGGGCCAGCAGCGCGCCGAACTGGAGCACCACGCCCTCGATGTCGGCCTGGAGGCAGCCCCGGTCGGGGAGTTCGAGCTCGTCGAAGAGGACCGCGACGGCGTCCACGACCAGTTCGCTCTTGCTGCCCCAGCGGCGGTAGAGGGTGGTCTTGGCGACCCCGGCGCGCTGGGCGACCTCGCCCATGGTGAGCCCGCCCCAGCCCACGTCGACGAGCGCGGCGCGGGTGGCGTCGAGGATCGCGTGGTCGGTCTCGACGCTGCGGGGGCGGCCCGGGCGGCCCTTCGGCGGGCGGGCGGACTGGTGCATGCCGGCGACCATACCGGCCGGTAGTGCGGCGGGCGGCGCCGCCCGTGAGGGAGATCACGCGGGCCGGTCCGAAAAGTGGGTGCCGGGCGGGGGCGGCCCCGAGTTACGCTACGACCCGTAGCGTAAGAGCGACACCACTGGCCGTGGGTGGGGACCCATGGCCGCGCACACCGGCCCCGTGCACGGGGCCGCCAACGGGCACCGGTTCCCCGGCGCGGGCCGCATTCCAGCGGGGCGTACGGGCGCGAGCGGGCCCGCTTCCCGGATCGCTTTCCGGAACCGGCCGCTCAGGGGGGAGGATGGACACATGCAGCCACGCAACATGTCCATGAGTGGAGTCGTCGACCTCGCAGCGGTGAAGGCGGCCGGGGAAGCGAAGCAGAAGGCCGAGCAGGCCCGCGCCGAGGCCGCCCGCACCGGTGCGCAGCCGGCCGGCGCCACCCGCCTGGTGTTCGACGTCGACGAGGCGGGGTTCCAGCAGGACGTCCTCCAGCGGTCCAACGAGGTCCCGGTCGTCATTGACTTCTGGGCCGAGTGGTGCGAGCCGTGCAAGCAGCTCGGCCCGCTGCTGGAGCGCCTCGCGGCGGAGTACGCCGGCAGGTTCGTCCTCGCCAAGATCGACGTCGACAGCAACCAGATGCTGTTCCAGCAGTTCGGGGTGCAGGGCATCCCGGCGGTCTTCGCGGTGGTCGCGGGCCAGCCGATCCCGCTCTTCCAGGGCGCGGTCCCCGAGGGCCAGCTCCGCCAGGTGCTGGACCAGTTGGTGCAGGTCGCCGAGCAGCAGTTCGGCATCGTGGGCGCGCCGGTCGACCCGGCGGCCGCCGAGCAGGGCGACGCCGCGGCCGAGGCGCCCGCACCGGTCGGCCCGTACGACGCGGCGCTGACCGCGGCGGCCGACGCGCTGGACGCCGGCGACCTCGACGGCGCCATCCGCGCCTACCGCAACGTGCTCTCCGACGACCCGGCCAACCCCGAGGCCAAGTTGGGCCTGGCCCAGGCCGAACTCCTCAAGCGGGTACAGGACCTGGACCCGCAGGCGGTCCGCAAGCAGGCCGCGGAGGAGCCGGGCGACGCCGCGGCGCAGATCAAGGCCGCGGACCTGGACCTGGTCGGCGGGCACGTCGAGGACGCCTTCGGCCGGCTGATCGAGACCGTGAAGCGGACCGCGGGTGAGGACCGGGAGGCCGCGCGGGTGCGGCTGTTGGAGCTCTTCGAGGTGATCGGCGCGGAGGACCCGCGGGTGACGAAGGCGCGCACGGCGTTGGCCCGCGTCCTGTTCTGAGCCACACTTCGGCGGTTTCCGGGCACATTTCCGGCCCGTCCGGATCCGCTCCCTCACGACTCCCACACAAGGGTCCGGCAAACGACACGGCGGCCACGCTTTACCGAAACTTGGTAAAGGTGGCCGCTGTTACTTGGAGTAAGTCGAAGCGGTCAACTGGCCCAGTTTTGCCCTGAATTACCCGTTGTTTGGTCGCTGTGAGCGGCGACGCTGCGTGCCTAGATGATCTCTCTGTGTCCCGGCAGGGTTATCGGGTCGTTACCCGTAAGTAACGAGGGCCTTGTGCGGCGGCCGGGAATGCACGACGATCGGCGACGCTCGGTCCATTCCCGCAGCCCGGCATCCGGCCGGCGCCGCGGGGCATTTGGGTCCCCACCGAGTGGGTCGGCGGCAGTGGCGCCGGCCCTGGACAGGGGGGTCTCTGCCGTCCGTGGCAGGGCCTGTCCGGTGAGGTTGCGCGAGAGCGTGGCCAGTGGTTGTCGCTCGGGGGTGATCGCCGGTATTCGAAGAACACTGCTGTGGCCTTTCGAGACGGGCGCTCTCCTTCCCGAGGACGTAGCACTTCTCCCATCCCAGGTACGACCGGCCTCAACCGAGGCGGTACGCACCGGAGATGTACGTCCGAGAAGGAGGAAAGTCATGGAGTCCTTGACTCGTGGCGGGACCAGATGGAAGCGGTTCGCCGTCGTCATGGTGCCGAGCGTCGCGGCAACCGCCGCGATCGGTGTCGCCCTCTCGCAGGGTGCCCTGGCGGCGTCGTTCAGCGTGTCCGGCCAGCAGTTCAAGGTCAGCACGGACCGGCTGGACGGCACCGGCTTCGTCCAGTACGGCGCGGTTGACGCCCAGAAGAACGGCAAGAACGTCCCGGTCGCGGTCTCGGCGTTCTCCAACGCCAAGATCCGCAACCTGTGCCAGTCCGTCGTCGTGCCGGTCCCGGTGTTCGGCGATGTGTCGATGAAACTCCAGGCGGGCGGCGCTGGTAGCCAGCCGGTGGAGGCCAAGAACCTCTACATCGACCTCGACCAGCTGAGCGCGGACGCGACCTTCAAGAACATCAACATCGGTGTTGCGGCGGGGTCCACGTCCAAGGGACCCGGCATGAAGAAGGGCGACAAGGCCGACCCCGGCTCCTTCGCCCAGGAGGCCGACACGGCCACGCTGACCGGCGTTCACCAGCGTGCCTGGGCCACCACGGCCGGCACGTTCAAGCTCAGCGGCCTCAAGATGAGCGTCGCCAAGGGCGCGAGCGAGTGCTACTGACGCACTGAGCGTGCGGGCGCGGGGTGGAGCTGTACGGCGTCGTGCCGTTCCCCGTGCCCGTACGCCGGGTAGCGCTGGAAGTGCCCACAGAACCACCGAATTGCCAGTCCCGAGGAGCCGGACATGAGCGACTGGAGCATGGGGGACTCCCCGGCCGGAGTTCCCCGGCCAACGCCGGGCGGTGCCCCCGGGGGAAGAGTCATCGACAGGTACGTGCGGCGCGGATGCGGGCCCGCCGACCGCAGGGAGGCTGGCGCATGAGCGCAGAACGACCACAGCTGAAGCAGGCCCTCGGCCAAAAGCGGCAGGCGTTCCGCCACTGGCGCGGTCAACGCCCCTTCTGGGGCGGCCTGTTGACCCTCCTCGCGGGCATCCCGATCATGTACATCCCCTACGCGAACCTCACCATCGGGTCCCTCACCGTCCGGATGGCGACCACGGCCGGCGCCGGTTCGCTGATCATCGGCGTGCTGCTGGTGGTGCTCGGCCTCACCATGTGGTTCCAGCCGGTCTCGCGGGTCTTCGCCGGCGTCGCGGCGATCCTGCTGGCCCTCGTCTCCCTGGTCGTCTCGAACTTCGGCGCCTTCCTGATCGGCTTCCTGCTGGGGCTGATCGGCGGCGCGCTCGGCGTCTCGTGGGCGCCGGGCAAGGCGGTGCGCAGCGAGGACGAGCCCGGCGCGGGGGACCGCGTCGTCGGGCCGGTGGTCGCCACCCACCCCGCTCCGGCGGCCGGTGGTCCCGGGTTGGGCAACGGACTGGACGATCTGTCAGGAACGAGCAGCCCGACCAACGGAACGAACGGGAGGCACCGTGCCGGGTGACCAACTGCACGTGGGGGCACCCCCGCCGGAGGGCGAGGGCGCGGCCTCCCAGGCGAAGGGGGTCCCCCCGCACCGCCCGGGCGCGGGGAGCGGACCCAGACACGCGGCGCCCAAGAAGCCGCTGTTGACCCGCCTGCACGTGCCGGCGGGCAAGGCGATCGCCATCGCGGCGATGCCGTCCGCCGTCCTCATGGGCATGGGGCTCACGCCCCAGATGGCGATCGCCAAACCGGTGCCGCCCGAGAGCCCCTTCCGGGACGGCCCCTGCGTCACCGTCCCGGACACGTCCGGCCAGGACGCCAAGGCGAAGGACGACGCCAAGAACCAGAAGGACCAGAAGGACCAGAAGAAGGACGGCAAGGACGCCGGGAAGGAGGGCGGCAAGCCGTCCGCGGGGCCGTCGGCCTCACCGTCGCCGTCCGCCTCGCCGTCGCCCTCGGCCGGCAAGGACGCGAGCGGCGGCGCGGCGCCCGGCCCGTCCGCCTCGGCGACCCCGTCCCCGTCGGCCTCGCCGACGAAGGACGACGGTGGCCTGTTGGGCGGGATCGGCGACGCGCTCGGCGGCCTCTTCGGCGTGCACAAGAAGTCCGACCAGCCGTCGGCGTCGCCGACCCCCTCGCCGTCCGCGTCCGCCACCAAGTCCCCGACGCCGTCGGCGGGTTCGTCGGGCAAGGAGTCGTCGGCCAAGGACGCGTCGGGCTCGTCGGGCTCCGGCCCCGGCCTGGACGAGGTCACCAAGCCGGTCGGCGATGCGGTGAAGAACCCGTCGAAGGCGGTCAACGACACCGTGCACGGCGCCGTCGGCACGGCTGACAACGCGCTGCCCGGCGGCGGGTTGGACGGCAAGGACAAGAACGGCAAGCCCGCGTTCCCCTGCGTCGTGGAGAACAAGCAGAAGGGCAAGGACGAGCAGACCCCGGCCACCCTCCCGGACCTCCCCTGGCACCTGGAGTCCACCGGGCTGACCCTGCGCGGCCTGAACTACGAGGGCGTGGTCAACGTCACGACGCAGAGCGGCCACGCCAAGCAGGTGCTGAAGTTCACCGCGGACAGCATCGACATCGCCGACCTGCACCAGATCGTGGACGACCCGGCGTCGGGCAAGCACTACCACGTGCGGTCCACGCCGGGCTCCACGTCCACCATCCGCGGCGGCAAGGTAACGCTCTACAGCGAGCGGTTGCAGGGCAACCTCTTCGGGCTGATCCCGATCGTCTTCGACCCCGAGCACCCGCCGCCGCTGAACGTCCCGTACGCCTACTTCAGCAAGGTGAAGCTGGACCAGGCCGGCCAGTTCGGCGGCAACCTGCACGTGCCGGGCATGCACCTGTCCATCGAGGACTGAGCCCCATCGAGGGCTAGAGCGGCAGCCGGCCGGCGCCGACGAGAACTCCGGGAGCCGCGGAGAAACGGCGGTGGGCCGCCCCCTTCGACCAAGGGGGCGGCCCACCGCCGTAGTTGTGCCCGCCGGGCGGCGCGTCAGACGCGCTCGCCGCCGAGGTGGTGCACCCGGACCATGTTGGTGGTGCCGGGGACGCCGGGGGGCGAACCGGCGGTGATGATCATGGTGTCGCCCTCGTTGTAGCGCTTGAGCTTGAGCAGCTCGGCGTCGACCAGGTCGACCATCGCGTCGGTGTTGTCCACGTGCGGGACGACGAAGGAGTCCACGCCCCAGCTCAGGGTGAGCTGGTTGCGGGTGGCGAGGTCGGTGGTGAAGGCCAGGATCGGCTGGGCGGCGCGGTAACGGGACAGCCGGCGGGCGGTGTCACCGGACTTGGTGAACGCCACCAGGGCCTTGCCGTCGAGGAAGTCCGCCATCTCGCAGGCCGCGCGGGCCACCGCACCGCCCTGCGTGCGCGGCTTCTTGCCCGGCACCAGCGGCTGGAGGCCCTTGGAGAGCAGCTCCTCCTCGGCCGCCTCGACGATCTTCGACATGGTCTTGACGGTCTCGATCGGGTACTGCCCGACCGAGGACTCCGCGGAGAGCATGACCGCGTCGGCGCCGTCCAGGATGGCGTTGGCGACGTCGGACGCCTCGGCGCGGGTGGGCCGGGAGTTGGTGATCATCGACTCCATCATCTGGGTCGCCACGATCACCGGCTTGGCGTTCCGCCGGCACATCTCCACCAGGCGCTTCTGCACCATCGGGACCTTCTCCAGCGGGTACTCCACCGCCAGGTCGCCACGGGCCACCATGACGGCGTCGAAGGCCATCACGACCTCGTGCATGTTGGCGACCGCCTGCGGCTTCTCCACCTTGGCGACGACCGGGACCCGGCGGCCCACCTCGTCCATGACGCGGTGCACGTCCTGGACGTCCTTGGCGTCCCGCACGAAGGAGAGCGCGACCATGTCGCAGCCCATGTGCAGCGCGAACTTCAGGTCCTCGATGTCCTTCTCGGACAAGGCCGGGACGTTGACCGCCGCGCCGGGCAGGTTGATGCCCTTGTGGTCGGAGATGACCCCGCCCTCGATGACGATGGTGCGCACCCGCGGGCCGTCGACCTCGACGACCTGGAGGGCGACGTTGCCGTCGTTGATCAGGACCGGGTCGCCCTTGGAGACGTCGCCGGGCAGGCCCTTGTAGGTGGTGCCGCAGATGTGCTTGTCACCGGGGACGTCCTCGGTGGTGATGACGAACTCGTCACCGCGCACCAGCTCGACGGGGCCCTCGGCGAAGGTCTCCAGGCGGATCTTGGGGCCCTGGAGGTCGGCCAGCACGCCGACGGCGCGGCCGGTCTCCTCGGCGGCCTTGCGGAGGCGGTGGTACCGCTCCTCGTGCTCCGAGTGGGTCCCGTGGCTCATGTTGAAGCGGGCCACGTTCATGCCGGCCTCGATCAGCGTCTTCAGCTTCTCGTAGGAGTCGACGGCGGGGCCCAGGGTGCAGACGATTTTGGAACGGCGCATGTCTCGATCCTATCGGTTTGTTTCGGAGCGGAATATTTCGCTCTGCTTCACAGACTCTTCAGCCGGGGGCGGGCCCGCCCGGCCGGTGGGCCCGCCCCCGTGGGGCCCAGCGCTGATCTAGGCGGTGACCAGGGCGTACGTCTGCCGGGCGATCTCCAGTTCCTCGTCGGTGGGGACCACCGCGACCGCGACCCGGGCGTACTCGGGCGAGATCAGCCGCGGCTCGTCGGACCGGACGTCGTTCAGCGCGGCGTCCACCGCCAGGCCCAGCTCCTCCAGGCCGGCGATGGCGGCGGCGCGGACCGGGGCGGCGTTCTCGCCGACGCCCGCGGTGAAGGCCACCGCGTCGACCTTGCCGAGCACCGCGCTGTAGGCGCCGATGTACTTCTTCAGCCGGTGGATGTAGATGTCGAAGGCGAGCGCGGCCCGCTGGTCGCCCTCGTCGATCCGGCGGCGGATCTCCCGCATGTCGTTGTCGCCGCACAGCCCGATCAGGCCGCTCTTCTTGTTGAGCAGCTCGTCGATCTCGTCGACGGACATCCCGGCGACCCGCTTGAGGTGGAAGGTCACCGCCGGGTCGATGTCGCCGGAGCGGGTGCCCATGACCAGGCCCTCCAGCGGGGTCAACCCCATGGAGGTGTCCACGCAGCGGCCGCCCTGGACGGCGGAGGCGGAGGCGCCGTTGCCCAGGTGCAGCACGATCACGTTGGCGTCCTCGGGCGCCTTGCCGAGCAGTTCGGCGGTGCGGCGGGAGACGTAGGCGTGCGAGGTGCCGTGGAAGCCGTAGCGGCGGATGCGGTGCGCGTCGGCGGTCTCCACGTCGATGGCGTAACGGGCCGCGTGCTCCGGCATCGTGGTGTGGAAGGCGGTGTCGAAGACCGCGACCTGCGGGAGGTCGGGGCGCAGGGCCTGGGCGGTCTTGATGCCGGTGATGTTGGCTGGGTTGTGCAGCGGGGCGACCGGCACCAGCCGCTCGATCTCCTTGAGCACCGGGTCGTCGATGACGGTCGGCGCGGTGAACTTCAGTCCGCCGTGCACCACCCGGTGCCCGATCGCGGCCAGTTCGGGGGAGTCCAGGCCGAGCCCGTCGGCGGCCAGTTCGTCGGCCACCGCCTTCAGCGCGGCGTCGTGGTCGGCTATCGGGCCGGTGATCTCGCGGGTCTCCCCGTCGGCGGCCAGCGGGGTGTGGACCAGGCGCGAGGTCGTCTCACCGATCCGCTCGACCAGGCCGACGGCGAGCCGCGAGCCATCGCTCATGTCGAGCAGTTGGTACTTCACCGACGAGGAGCCGGAGTTGAGGACGAGGACGCGGGTGGCGTTGGCAGTCATGAAGGGCTTTCCGTGGGGGGTGGGGTCAGCGGGTGTGGCCGGTGCCGGGCTCGGCGCCCTGGGCCTGGATCGCGGTGATCGCGACGGTGTTGACGATGTCCTGGACGAGGGCGCCGCGGGAGAGGTCGTTGACCGGCTTGCGCAGGCCCTGGAGGACCGGGCCGACCGCGACCGCGCCGGCGGAGCGCTGGACGGCCTTGTAGGTGTTGTTGCCGGTGTTGAGGTCCGGGAAGATCAGCACGGTGGCCTTGCCGGCCACGTCGGAGTCCGGCAGCTTGGTCGCGGCGACCGCCGCGTCCACCGCCGCGTCGTACTGGATCGGGCCCTCGACCAGCAGGTCCGGGCGCCGCTCGCGGACCAGCTCGGTGGCCTTGCGGACCTTGTCGACGTCGGCGCCGGAGCCGGAGGTGCCGGTGGAGTACGAGAGCATCGCGATCCGCGGCTCCACGCCGAACTGGGCGGCGGTGGTGGCGGATTGGATGGCGATGTCGGCCAACTGCTCGGCGTTCGGGTCCGGGTTGACCGCGCAGTCGCCGTAGACCAGGACGCGGTCGGCCAGGCACATGAAGAAGACCGAGGAGACGATCCCCGCGCCCGGCTTGGTCTTGATGATCTCGAAGGCCGGGCGGATGGTGGCGGCGGTGGAGTGCACCGCGCCGGAGACCATGCCGTCGGCCAGGCCCTCCTGCACCATCAGGGTCCCGAAGTAGGAGACGTCGGCGACCATGTCGAAGGCCAGCTCGTAGCTGACGCCCTTGTGGGCGCGGAGGGTGGCGTAGAGGTCGGCGAACCGCTCGCGCAGCGGCGAGGTCTGCGGATCGATGATCTGCGCGTCGGCCAGGTCGATGGCGAGGTCGGCGGCGCGCTTGCGGATCGTCTCCTCCTCGCCGAGCAGCGTCAGGTCGCAGACGTCGCGGCGCAGCAGCACATCGGCGGCGCGCAGCACCCGCTCCTCGGAGCCCTCGGGCAGGACGACCCGGCGGCGGCCGGCGCGGGACCGCTCGATCAGCTCGTGCTCGAACATCATCGGGGTGACCCGCTCGGAGCGGGCGACCGAGATCCGGTCGGTGAGCTCGGCGGTGTCCACGTGCCGCTCGAAGAGGCCGAGCGCGGTCTCCGCCTTGCGCGGCGAGGCGGCGTTCAACTTGCCCTCGATGGCGAACAGTTCGGCGGCGGTGGGGAAGGAACCGCCGGGGACGGAGACCACCGGGGTGCCGGGCGCGAGGCGGGCGGCCAACGCCATGATGTCCGGGCCGGGGCGCTCGTCGAGGGTGAGCACCACGCCGGCGATCGGCGGGGCGCCGGCGCTGTGCGCGGCGAGCGAGCCGATGACGAGGTCGGCACGGTCCCCGGGGGTGATCACCATGCAGCCGGGGGTGAGCGCCTGGAGGAAGGTCGGCAGCATCGCGCCGCCGAAGACGAAGTCCCTCGCGTCCCGGGCGAGGCCGGAGTCGTCGCCCAACAGCACCTCGGCGCCGAGCGCCTGCACGATCTGGCCGACCGTCGGCGCGGAGAGCGAGCCGTCCTCGGGGAGCGCGTAGCAGGGCACCGGCAGCCGGGCGGCGAGCCGCTCGACGACGGCCGTGCGCTGCTCGGGGGCGACGCGGTTGACGACGAGGGCGACCACGTCGCAGCCCAGCGAGGTGTAGACGCGGTAGGCGTTGCGGGCCTCGGCGCGGACGGACTCGGCCTCCTGACCCTGGCCGCCGACGACGGGTATCACCGCGGCGCCGAACTCGTTGGCCAGCCGGGCGTTGAGCGCCAGCTCGTCGGGGAGGCTGGTGTCGGCGTAGTCCGAGCCGAGGACCAGCACGTACTCGAAGTCGCGGGCGACGGCGTGGAAGCGGTCGACGAGCCGGGAGACCAGCTCGTCGGTGCCGCGCTCGGCCTGGAGGGCGGCGGCCTCGGGGTAGCTGATGCCGTAGACGGACTCGGCGGGCTGGGTGAGGCGGTAGCGGGCCCGCAGCAGTTCGTAGAGCCGGTCCGGCCCGTCGTGCACCAGGGGCCGGAAGACCCCCACCCGATCGACGTGGCGGGTCAGGAGCTCCATGACTCCCAGCTCGACGACCTGGCGGCCGTCGCCGCGGTCGATACCGGTCACGTACACGCTGCGCGTCACGCGGTCTCTCCGTCCATTCCGATGGCCGCGAGGCGCCCGGCCTGCGGATTTTCCCTGGTCACAAGGTCAAAATTACCCGTTATGGTGGGCTTGACCCTCTTGACAATACCTGCGCGGATCGATAAGTCGCTCTCCCAGTTTCCCTGCGGGTGCGGGCCGGGGGACAGTGGGGGTGGCCGCCCGCGCCGGGGTGCGGGTGCGCCACGCATGAAAGAATCGGACCGGCTCACACGAACCGACAGCGAGCACAGGAGACACAGCACGATGCGTATCGGAGTCCTCACCGCGGGCGGCGACTGCCCCGGACTGAATGCTGTGATCCGGTCCGTCGTCCACCGCGCCCTGACCGGCCACGGCGACGAGGTCATCGGCTTCGAGGACGGCTTCAAGGGCCTGCTCGACGGGCGCTTTCGCAAGCTGGACCTGGACGCGGTCAGCGGCATCCTGGCCCGCGGCGGCACCATCCTCGGCTCCGCCCGCCTGGAGCGTGCCCGGCTGCGCGAGGCGTGCGAGAGCGCCAAGGACTTCTCCCGCGAGTACGGGATAGACGTCCTGATCCCGATCGGTGGCGAGGGCACGCTGACCGCCGCGCGGATGCTCGCCGACGCCGGGATGCCGGTCGTCGGCGTCCCCAAGACCATCGACAACGACATCTCCTCCACCGACCGCACCTTCGGCTTCGACACCGCCGTCGGCGTGGCCACCGAGGCCATCGACCGCCTGAAGACCACCGCCGAGTCGCATCAGCGGGTGATGGTCGTCGAGGTCATGGGCCGGCACGCGGGCTGGATCGCGCTGGAGTCCGGGATGGCCGGCGGCGCCCACGGCATCTGCCTGCCGGAGCGCGAGTTCGACGTCAACGACCTGGTGAAGATGGTCGAGGAGCGGTTCGCCCGTGGCAAGAAGTTCGCCGTGGTCTGCGTCGCCGAGGGGGCCCACCCGCGGCCCGGCACCATGGACTACAAGAAGGGCGCCATCGACCAGTACGGGCACGAGCGGTTCTCCGGCATCGGCACCGCGCTCGCCCGCGAACTGGAGCACCGCCTGGGCAAGGAGGCCCGCCCGGTCATCCTCGGCCACGTCCAGCGCGGCGGTACCCCCACCGCCTACGACCGGGTGCTGGCCACCCGCTTCGGCTGGCACGCCGTCGAGGCCGCGCACCGCGGCGACTTCGGCCAGATGACCGCGCTGCGCGGCACCGACATCGTGATGACCCCGCTGGCCGAGGCGATCACCGAGCTCAAGCGGGTCCCGGAGGACCGGATGGACGAGGCCGAGTCGGTCTTCTGAGCCGGCGTCCGCTCGTCATGTGACATCAACGAGCCGCCGGCGACGCACCGTTGGGTGCGTCGCCGGCGGCTTTGCGTGCGGCCGGTGCCTCACTGGGAGGCGACGGCCTCCAGCATGTTCAGCCGGGCCGCCCGGCGGGCCGGCCACAGCGCCGCCAGCACGCCGACGACCAGGGCGATCAGCAGGAACAGGCCGAGCCGGCCCCAGGGCAGCACCATCGCGTAGGTCGGGAAGGACGAGCCGACCAGGCTGCCGCCGGCCCAGGCCAGGAAGATGCCGAGGCCGATGCCGAGCACCGCGCCGAAGAGCGAGATGACCACCGACTCCAGCCGGACCATCTGCTTGATGCCGCTGCGGGCCAGGCCGATGGCGCGCAGCATCCCGATCTCGCGGGTGCGCTCGAAGACCGACATGGCCAGGGTGTTGACCACGCCGACCACCGCGATGATCACGGCCATGCCCAGCAGCCCGTAGACCATGTTCACGATGGTGTCGATCTGACCGGCGTTCTCCTTGCGCAGGTCATCGCGGCTCTGCACCTTCAGCAGCGGGCTGTCGCCGAGCGCCCGGCGGATGTCCTTGGCCAGCGCGGGGGAGCCGCCGTTCGCCGTCTTGACCAGGAGCTCGTCGTCGCGGAACCGGTCCAGGTGCGGATCGACCAGGGCGGTCGCGGCGAAGGAGGAGCCGAGGGTCTCGTTGTCGGCGTAGACCGCGGCGACCTTCAGCTGGGCCTTCTTCTTGTCGTAGAACTCGACCTTGACCAGGTCGCCGACGCGCCAGCCGTGCTCCTTGGCGCCGCTCTGCGAGACGGCGATGCCGCCGGCCTTCACGGCGGCCAACGAGCCCTGGGTGACGTCGAGTTGGGTGACCTTGCCGATCTGGTCGAGGTCGGTGCCGCGGAGGTAGCCGAAGTTGCTGTCGCGGCCGGGGCCGGGGTCGGTGGAGAAGCCCGCGCCGCGGATCGGGGCCACCGCCTCGACGCCGGGGACCTGGCCCACCTTCGGCGACAGCTTCGGGTCCAGGCCGACGTAGGTGGAGGTCTTGACCTGGTAGTCGGCGGTCAGGCCGCTGCCGACCATCTTGTCCATGGCCACCTGGGCGGAGTGGCCCACCACGGTCATCCCGGTGATCAGGGTCAGGCCGATCATCAGCGCCGAGCCGGTCGCCGCCGTCCGCCGCGGGTTGCGCAGCGCGTTCTCCTTGGCCAGCTTGCCGGTGACGCCGAAGAGGCGGGTGGTGACCGCGCCGGCCAGCGAGACCAGCGGGCGGGACAGCAGCGGGGCCAGGATGATCACGCCGGTCAGGGTCAGCGCCGACCCCGCCATGGCGATCGGCAGGTCGTCGCCGGAGGTGAGGGTGGACACCCACAGCATCACCGCGACGCCGGCGCCGGTGATCAGCGCGCCGATGGTGTTGCGGACCACGAGGCCGCGCGGGGCCGGCGGCGCCTCGACGGCGCTCAGCGCCTCCACCGGGGCGATCCGCGCCGCCTTGCGGGACGGCAGCCAGGCGGCCAGGACGGTCACCACGACGCCCACGCCCAACGAGGCGAGCACCGCGGACGGGCTGATCACCACCGGGCCGTCCGGGAAGCCCGCGCCGTTGGCGTCCAGCACGGCCCGCAGCCCGACCGCGATCCCGGCGCCCAGCGCGAAGCCCACCACCGAGGAGAGCAGGCCCAACAGGCCGGCCTCGGCGAGCACCGAGCGCACCACCTGCCGACGGGAGGCGCCCACCGCGCGCAGCAGCGCGATCTCGCGGCTGCGCTGGGAGATCAGCATGGTGAAGGTGTTGGCGATGATGAAGACGCCGACGAACAGGGCGATCCCGGCGAAGGTGAGCAGGGTCTTGCTGAGCGCGCTGTTCTGTGCGGCGATCCGCCGGGCCTGCTCGGCGGCCAGGTCGTGCCCGCTTGTCGCCTCCGCACGCTCGGCCGGCAGCAGCGCGCGGACCTTGGTGGTCAGCGCCCGCTGATCGGTGCCGGGGGCGGCCGCCACCACCAACTCGTCGAACTGGCCCGGGTGCAGATACAGCTTCTGCGCGGTGGCGGTGTCGAACAGCGCCAGGCTGCCGCCCGCGGTCACCGCCGGGTCGTCGGTCGCCACGATGCCGACCAGCTTCTTGGTCAGTACCGGGCCGTCGGTGGCGAACCGCACGGTGTCGCCGACGCGGACGCCGGCCGCCTTCGCGGTGGTCTCGGCCAGCGCCAACTCCCCGTCGGCGGCCGGGCCGCGGCCCTGCACCAGCGGGTAGCGGGGGTCCTTGCCGTCCTTGCCCGGTTGGTAGTTGACGGCGCGGTTCTGCCAGCCGTTGCCGATCGGCTCGCCGTCCTTGCCGGCCAGGGTCGCCTCGCCGGTGACGTCGGCGCGGACGCCGGTCACGCCGGGCAGCGCCCGGATCCGGTCGGCCAGGCGCGTATCCAGGGCGGTGGCCCGCTTGCCGTCCTTCCCCGGCCCGGGGCCGGTGTCGGGGTCCGCGGTGGCCTGGACGGAGACGGCGACGTCCTTGAGGTTCTTGGCGGAGGCGTTCTTGACGGCCTCGCCGACGGAATCGCTGAAGATCAGGGTGCCCGCGACGAAGGCGACGCCGAGCAGGACCGCGAGCGCGGTCATCAACAGGCGGGCCTTGTGCGCGAGGACGTTGCGCAGGGCGGTTCTGAACATGGTGGTGGTGTCAATCCTGGGTACGGGGCCTGGGCGGGGGCTGGGGGAGGGCGGCGGTGGCCGGGCGCGACCAACTCGCTGGAAAGACCGGTCAGTTGGCGTGGTCGGCGCTCGGCGGTCGGCGGCCGGTGTGTCCGGGGCGCCGCTATCGGGAAGGCCCTAGCTCGTCCGGCCCGCGGCTAGTTGGTCCGGCCTGCGGCTAGTTGGTTCGGCCTGCGGCCTCGAAGCGGCGCATCCGGTCCAGTACGGCGTCCGCGGTGGGCTCGTGGAGCTCGTCGACGATCCGGCCGTCGGCGAGGAAGACCACCCGGTCCGCATAGCCGGCGGCGACCGGGTCGTGGGTCACCATCACCACGGTCTGGTCCATCGCCCGCACCGACTCCCGCAGGAAGCCCAGGACTTCCGCGCCGGAGCGGGAGTCGAGGTTGCCGGTCGGCTCGTCCGCGAAGATGATCTCCGGCTGGGCGGCCAGCGCCCGCGCCACCGCGACCCGCTGCTGCTGGCCGCCGGAGAGCTGGGACGGCCGGTGCCCCAGCCGCTCCGAGAGCCCCACGGTGTCCACGACCCGGCCGACCCACTCCCGGTCCGGGCGGCGGCCCGCGATGTCCATCGGCAGCGTGATGTTCTCCAACGCGGTGAGCGTCGGCAGCAGGTTGAACGCCTGGAAGATGAAGCCGATCTTGTCCCGGCGCAGCCGGGTCAGCTCCTTGTCGCCCAGCGAGGCCAGCTCCAGGTCGCCGATCCGGGCCGAGCCGGAGGAGATCGAGTCCAGCCCCGCCATGCAGTGCATCAGGGTGGACTTGCCCGAGCCGGAGGGACCCATGATCGCGGTGAAGCGGGCCCGGCCGAACTCCACCGAGACGGAGTCCAGCGCCACCACCCGGGTCTCGCCCTGGCCGTAGACCTTGCTCAGGTCGGTGGCGCGGGCGGCGACGGCCGGGGTGGCCGGGCGGAGCGGGGAAACGGGACGGGGGACGGCGGCGTGCGACACCACGAACTCCCAGGAAGGGGTGAAGGGATGGGAAAAAAGTCGGCGGAAACGCCGTGTTCCCATCCTCGATGCCGCACCCCGCCTTCGGCTTCGCCCGCAGGGACCGAAAGCCGCACCGGTCGCAAGTGCCACGCCCGGCGCCGGCGTCCACCTCTGGACGGACGGCGGTCCACCCGCAGACTGACGCGCGCCCCTTAGGACAACGCCCCGGCCCCGGCCCCGTCCTCGTCGCGCGGCGCGGGTGGCAGGGTGTCGGCCCCGCCGACCCGTCGCCAGAACTCCGCCAGTATCCCGTCGAGGAAGTCCCGGCCCGCCCTGCCCGCCTCGTCCGGGGCCCGGCCGCCGGTCCAGCTCAGCGAGGCGGTCATCGTCGCGTGGTACTCCTCGTGCAGTTCCTGGAGGGCCGTTGCCAGTCGCTCCTTGGGCAACGGTGCCAGCCTGCCGACCGGTCGGACGTAGCCCTGCCAGCGGGTGGTGGCGGCGCTGGTCAACAGCTCGACCAGGCGGTCCTCCTGGTCGGTGAAGCGGATCAGCGCGGGCAGTGGCAGCGCCAACGCCTCGGCCAGCGCCGCCGCCTGCCGGTCGGTGCCCCGCCACCGCCCGCCGGCCTCCAGGTGCTCGTACCCGGCCACGTCCATGCCGATCCGGTGCGCCAGATCGGCAGGGGCGAGGCCGAGCGCCAGCCGGTACTCGCGGAGGGTCTCGGGGGCGCCGAGCAGTTCGGCGGGGGCGCACCACAGGGCGCCGGCCAGCGCGGCCAACTCCGCCTCGGTGGGGGAGCTCTCGCCCAATTCCCAGGACGCCACCGCCGCCGGTTCCAGGCGTTTTCCGTAGGCGGCCCAGATTCCGTAGGCGACGTGGGCGTGGGTCATGCCGAGGGCCTCCCGCAGCCGGCGGGCGGCGGCGGCATTGAAAGGGGGCCTGCGGGCTTCCTCGTCGTCCGTGCTCACCGGCACACGGTAGGTGAGGGCGATGCCGCGGACCTATCGTGCGGATATCCAAGGTTGGCGGTTGGGGGAACGTACGAGAGGCGCCCGACCGCGGGCCGGATTTCGCGACCAGATCCGCGCGGTGTCCTCGCCGACCAGGGAGTCTACGGGGGACGATCACCCCTTCACGGCGCCGCCCAGGGCGAATCCGCCGCCCAACCGCCGGGAAATAAGGATGTACAGCAGGAGCACCGGTGTCGAGTACAGGATCGAGAATGCGGCGAGTTCGCCGAAGGCGATGGCGCCGTAATTCCCGAAGAAAGTGAAAATGCTGACCGACGCCGGGAGTTGCTCCGGGGAGAGCAGCAGCATGAACGGGACGAAGAAATTCCCCCACATCATGATGAAGGTATAGACCGCGACCACGCCGACGCCCGGGGCCATGAGCGGCAGCACGATCCGCAACAGCCCCTGCGGCCGGGAGGCGCCGTCGGTCCACGCCGCCTCCTCCAGCACGGCGGGCACCCCGTCCATGAAGTTCCTCATGAGCCAGATCGCGAACGGCAGTTGGGCGGCGGCCAGGAAGAGCGCCGTCCCATAGCGGGTGTCGATCAGGTTCACCCGGACGAACAGCGCGTAGACCGGGACCATCACCGCGGTCACCGGCAGACAGGCGGAGAAGAGCACGGTGAGCAGGTACGGGCGGGCGAAGCGGGACCGGAAGCGGGACAGTGGGTAGGCGGCCAGCGCCGCGCAGGCAACCGTGAGCAGCGTGGCCCCGCCGCAGATCAGCAGGCTGTTGAGCATCGGCGTGAAGGTGATCTCGTCGGTGAGCACCGCCGAGAAGTTGTGCAGCGTGGGGGAGGCGGGCAGGTGTACCCGCAGCGTCGCCCGCTCGTCCAGCGACGCCAGCACCAGCCACGCCAGCGGCACCGCGAACGCCACCGCGACGACCAACAGCGCGGCGTCGGCCGCCAGGCGCCGCCGAACCGCCGCGCGCACCGGCGCCCACCGCCGTCGTCCGGCCCGCATCAGACCTCCTCCCGCAGCAGCCGCAGATACACCGCCGAGAACAGCGCGCCCACCACGAGCAACAGCAGTGCCACCGCCGTGCCGTAGCCGATCAGCGACTTCACGAACGCCTGGTCGTACATGAACACCGGGAGGGTCTGGCTGCGGTTGCCGGGGCCGCCCCGGGTGAGCGCCCAGATCAGCCCGAACACCGACAGCGTCTGGAGGGTGTTGAGCATCAGATTGGTGCCGACCGAGCGGCGGATCATCGGCAGGGTGATGTGCCACAGTCGGCGCAGCCCGCGGGCGCCGTCCACCTCCGCCGACTCGGCGACCTCCTGCGGGATGCCGTCCAGCGCCGCCGAGTACACCAGCATCGAGAACGCGGTGCCGCGCCAGACGTTGGCGAACGACACCGCCAGGATGGGCAGGGTGAACAGCCAGTCCTGGGCGGGCAGATGGAGCCAGGCGAGCAGGGCGTTGAGGGTGCCGCGGCGCTCGAAGAAGGTGTAGAGCAGGAAGCCGGCGACGATCTCCGGGAGCACCCAGGCGGTGATCACCACCGTGCCGGTCACCGCCCGCACCGGCCGCGAGGCGCGCCGCAGCAGCCCGGCCAGCGCCAGCCCCAGGGTGTTCTGCCCGAGCACCGCCGAGATCAGGGTGAACACCACGGTCAGCACGACGGCGTTGCGGAACTCCGGATCGCCCACCGCGCGGCGGAAGTTGGCCAGCCCGACGAACGACGCCGCGCCCTGGCCGGTGAGTTGGGTGTCGGTGAAGGCGAGGTAGCCGCAGTAGCCGACCGGGCCGGCCAGGAAGAGCAGCAGCAGCGCGGTGGCCGGGGCCAGCGGCGACCAGCGCACCAGGCGCCGCCTCACGGCTTGTTGACGACCGCGCCGCCCACCAGGGAGCGCACCGTCTGGTCGTAGCGGGCCCCGGCCTGCGCCGGGGTGGCGTCGCCGGCGGTGACGGACTCGGTCGCCTCCCCGATCGCCGCGGCGACCTGCGGGTACTCCGGCAGCGCCGGCCGGTACCGGCTCACCTCGACCAGCTTGGTGAAGAAGCCGATGCCCGGCACCGCCGTGCGGTACCGCGGCTCGGCCGCCACGTCCCGGCGGACGGCGATCTGGGCGCCGCGCACGCACCACTCCAGCGCATTGGCCCGCGACTGGAGGGTGGCGATCACCTTCCAGCCCAGCTCGGGGTGTTGCGCCCTGGACGGCACCGACCAGGCCCAGCCGCCGGCCAGGCTGACCCGGCCGGGCGGGGCGCCGGAGCGGGTGGGGAACGGCGCCTGGCCGAGCGTGCGGGACCACTGTGGCCAGGGGTTGCCGCCGCCGGTGCGCTGCCACTGCTGGCCGAGCCAGGAGCCGTCGAGGTCGATCGCCAGCTTCTGTTGCGGCAGCAGCTCGGCGGCCACGTTGGTCTGGATGTTGGGGCTGAGCGCGTCGGAGACGTCCGGGCCCAACTTCTCCTTGTAGACCGTGTCGAGGAAGCGGAGGCTGTCGGTGAAGCCGCGGGAGCCGACCACCCACTTCTTCGCGCCGGGGTCGTAGAGCGGGTTCGGCCCGGTGCCGTAGAGCAGCATCTCGAAGCCCTGCATCACGGCGGCCTCGCCCGCGCCCTTGCCGGTGAAGACGTTCAGCGGGATCACCCCGGGCACCTTCCGCTTGATGGTGCGGGCGGCGTCCAGCACCTCGTCCCAGGTGCGGGGGTGCCAGTCGGCGGGCAGGTGGGCCCTGGCGAAGACGTTCCGGTTGAACCACAGCCCGCGGGTGTCGGTGCCGTCCGGGACGCCGTAGGTTCGCCCGTCCTGCCCGCGGGCCGCGGCCCGCGCGGTGGGCACGAACTGCCGCCAGTCGGCCCAGGAGTTGAGGTGTTCGTCCAGCGGCCGCAGCAGCCCGGCCCTGATGTCGGAGCTGATCAGGAAGGTGTCCTCGTAGACCACGTCGGGCGCGGTCTTCGGGGAGCGCATCATCTGCTGGATCTTGGTGTAGTAGTCGTTCTCCGATGCCTGGACCGGGATCAGCCTGACCTTCTTGCCGGGGTTGGCCCGCTCGAACTGCCGCGCCACCAGGGCGAGATAGTCGTCCCGGACCCTCACCCGGCTGTTGGTGTCCTTGATGAAGGCGACCTTGACGGTGTTCGGGTCGCCGCCGGTGGCGCCGCAGCCGGTGAGCGTGCCGGCGGCCAACGCGGCGGCCGCGAACAGGAGCGGGACCTTTCCGGGCGGAGCGGTGGAGCGCACGGCACGACCTCCAACGAACCGCGGCCGACCCCTCGCGGACCGGCCGCGCACGGTCAACTACCCACGGCCTACTGCCTGCTGAAAGTAAGCCACCGGTCACACCGGGTCAATGGCCCGACCAGCGGTAGCGCAACTCCGGGCGGCCGACGTGCCCGTACTGCGGCGCCCGGGCGGCCCGGCCGGCCTCCACCAGGTGCTCCAGATAGCGCCGGGCGGTGATCCGGGAGATCCCCACGTCGGCGGCGGCCTCGGTGGCGGTCAGCCCGTCGGCGGCGGCCCGCAGCACGTCCGTCACCGCCCGCAGGGTGGCCGCGGTCAACCCCTTGGGCAGCGCGGCCGGGCGGGGCGCGCGGAGCGCCGCCAGCGCCCGGTCCACCTCGTCCTGCCCGCTGGCCTCCCCGGTGGTGGCGCGGAACTCGGCGTAGCGCAGCAGCCGGTCCCGCAGGGTGGCGAAGGTGAACGGTTTCAGCACGTACTGGACGACGCCCAGCGAGACGCCCTCGCGGACCATCGCCAGATCGCGGGCCGAGGTCACCGCGATGATGTCCGCGCCGTGCCCGGCGGCGCGCAGCGTCCGCACCAGCGTCAGCCCGTGCCCGTCCGGCAGGAACAGGTCCAGCAACAGCAGGTCGACCGGGTGGTGTTCGAGGTGGCGGCGGGCCTCGGTGCCCGAGTGCACGGTGCCGGACACCGCGAAGCCCGGCACCCGCCCCACGTACAGGGCGTGCGCCGCCGCCGCGACCGGATCGTCCTCGACGACCAGGACGCGGACCGCCTCGTCGCCCGCCGCGCCGGGCCCCCGGCCGCTCACCGGTCCGCGCCCTGAGTCGCCCGCAGCGGCAGCTGCACGGTGAACCGCGCGCCGCCCTCCGGCCCCCGATCCAGCCGGACCGTGCCGCCGTGCCGGTGCACCGCCTGCCGGACCAGCGCCAGCCCCAACCCGCGGCCGCCGCCGGCAGGCTTCTTGAGGTTGCCGTCCTTGGTGCTCCAGCCGCGCCGGAAGACCTCCTCGGTGGCGTCCGCGGCGACCCCGGGGCCGTTGTCCACGACGCACAGCAGCAGCTCGCCGGCGTCGGCCCGGGCGGTGACCCGCACCTGGGGCGGCGGGCCGTCCCCCTGCGGCGGGGCGGCGGCGTCCAGGGCGTTGTCGACGAGGTTGCCGAGCACCGTCACCAGGTCGCGGGCGGGCAGGTCCGGCGGCAGCACCCCGTCGTCGATCCGGCTGTCCGGCGTCAACACCAGCTCCACACCGCGCTCGTTGGCCTGCGCGGCCTTGCCCAGCAGCAGCGCGGCCAGCACCGGTTCGGCGACCGCGCCCACCACCCGGTCGGTCAGCGCCTGCGCCAACTCCAGCTCGGCGGTGGCGAATTCCACCGCCTCCTCGGCCCGGCCCAGTTCGATCAGCGACACCACGGTGTGCAGCCGGTTGGCCGCCTCGTGCGCCTGCGACCGCAGCGCCTCGGCGAAGCCCCGCACGGAGTCCAACTCACCGGACAGCGCCTGGAGTTCGGTGTGGTCGCGCAGGGTGACGACGCTGCCGCGCCGCTGCCCGCCGGAGACCGGCGCGGAGTTGACGACCAGCACCCGTTCGCCGGTCAGGTGTAGCTCGTCGACGCGCGGGCCGGCCGCCCGCAGCGCCTCGGTCAGTGCTGCCGGCAGCCCCAGCTCGGCGACCGGTCGGCCCACCGCGTCCCCGGTCAGCCCGAGCAGCTCCCGTCCGCCGTCGTTGATCAGCGCCACCTGGTCGTCGCCGTCCACCATCAACAGTCCCTCGCGGACGGCGTGCAGCGCTGCCTCGTGGTAGTCGTACATCCGGGACAGCTCGGCGGTGTTCATGCCGTGGGTGTGCCGGCGCAGCCGGGCGTTGATCACGTAGGTGCCGGCGCCGCCCAGGGCCAGCGCCGCCGCGGCCACCCCGACCAGCGCGAGGACCTGGTCTCGCAGTTGCTCGCCGATGGTGGCGATGGTGATCCCGGAGCTGACCAGCGCGGTGATCCGGCCGCCCCGTTCGGGGTCGCGGACCGGGGCGACCACCCGCACGGACGGGCCGAGCACCCCCTGGTGGGTCTCCGGGAAGACCTCGCCGCGCAGAGCGGGCCCGATGTGACCGAGGTACTTCCCGCCGATCACGGACGGATCCGGGTGCGTCCAGCGCGTCCCGTCCGGCGCCATCACCACGACGAAGTCCACCCCGGCGTCCCGGCGCAGCCGCTCGCTGTACGGCTGGAGCGCGGCGGTCGGGTCCTTGGTGCGGGCCGCCGCCACCACGGCCGGGGAGTCGGCGACGGCGGTGGACGCCGCGGTCGCCTGCCGCCGCGCGGTCTCCTCCGCCTGCCGGCCGGCACTGACGTAGGCGAAGACGACGCAGCCCAGGACCACCGCCGCCACCAGGACCACCTGCATGGCGAAGAGTTGCCCGGCGAGGCTGCGCGGGCCGCGCAGCCGCCGCGGCCGGCGGGGACGGGGCGGGTTCATGCGGAACAGTCTGCCGGGTCACTTTTACGTGAACGAAATGTACGCAAGGGTGACGGCCGCCACACCGCCGTGCATAGTCGCCGGGACTCGTTCCGCGCCGCGAGCCGCAGTAGCGGCGCGGGACCGTGCCCCCGTCAGAAAGGCAGGCCAGCCGTGGCCGCACAGACCCCGTCGTCCCGGGGCGCCGCCGAGGACGCCCCACCGGCCAAGCGGGACCGGACCCACTTCCTGTACCTCGCCGTGATCGGCGCGGTGCTGCTCGGCATCGTCGTGGGCCTGGCAGCGCCCGGCTTCGCGGTGCAGCTCAAGCCGGTCGGCACCGGGTTCGTCAACCTCATCAAGATGATGATCTCGCCCGTCATCTTCTGCACGATCGTGCTGGGCATCGGCTCGGTCCGGAAGGCGGCCAAGGTCGGTGCGGTCGGCGGCCTGGCCCTCGGCTACTTCATGGTGATGTCCACCGTCGCGCTCGCCATCGGCCTGCTCGTCGGCAACCTCCTCGACCCCGGCTCCGGCCTGCACCTGACCGACGCGCTCCGGCACGCCGGCCAGGCCCAGACCGCCGGAGCCCACCAGACCACCACCGACTTCCTGCTCGGCATCATCCCGACCTCCCTGGTCTCCGCCCTCACCCAGGGCGAGGTGCTCCAGACCCTGCTGGTGGCGCTGCTGGTCGGCTTCGGGCTCCAGGCGCTCGGCCCCGCCGGGGCGCCGGTGCTGCGCGGCATCGGCCACGTCCAGAAGCTGGTCTTCCGGGTGCTGTCGATGATCATGTGGGCGGCGCCGGTGGGGGCGTTCGGCGCGATGGCCGCGGTGGTCGGTGCCACCGGCGTGGCCGCGCTGAAGTCGCTGGCCGTCATCATGGTCGGCTTCTACCTGACCTGCCTGCTCTTCGTCGTCGTGGTGCTGGGCACGCTGCTGAGGCTGGTCGCCGGGGTGAACGTGCTCGCGCTGCTGAAGTACCTCGGCCGGGAGTTCCTGCTGATCCTGTCGACCTCCTCCTCGGAGTCGGCGCTGCCCCGGCTGATCGCGAAGATGGAGCACCTGGGCGTCAGCCGCCCGGTCGTCGGCATCACCGTGCCGACCGGCTACAGCTTCAACCTCGACGGCACCGCCATCTACCTGACCATGGCCGCGCTGTTCGTCGCCGAGGCGATGGACAAGCCGCTCTCCCTCGGCCAGCAGGTCTCCCTCCTGGTCTTCATGATCATCGCGTCCAAGGGGGCGGCCGGGGTCACCGGCGCGGGCCTGGCGACGCTGGCCGGCGGCCTCCAGTCGCACCGGCCCGAACTCGTCGACGGCGTCGGCCTGATCGTCGGCATCGACCGCTTCATGAGCGAGGCCCGGGCGATGACCAACTTCGCCGGCAACGCGGTGGCCACCGTCTTGATCGGCACCTGGACCAAGGAGATCGACAAGGAGCGGGTCACCGAAGTGCTCGCCGGCCGGCTGCCGTTCGACGAGCGGACGCTGACCGCCGACGACCACGGCGCGCCGGCCGACGACGCCCCCGCCGCCCCGGCCGACGCCACCAAGGCGTCCGCCGCGGTCTGACCCGTCGCCCGGCCCGCGCGCCGGGTGGCGCCCTCGGGGGCGCAGGAGGGGAGAGGGGGCGGGCGCCGCGCGCGCCCGCCCCTTCCGCGCACCACCGGGCGGTCGCCCGGCGGGCCCGTCTTACGCCGGCGCCAACCAGAGCGTCGCCAGCGGCGGCAGCACCACCTGGATCGAGGTGCGGCGGCCGTGCCAGGCCACCGGCTCGGTCTTCACCGGCTCGGGGTTGGCGACGCCGCTGCCGCCGTAGCGCGGGTCGTCGGTGTTGAGGACCTCCCGCCAGACGGGCACGTCACCGGGGACCCCCAGCCGGTAGCCGTGCCGGACCACGGGCGAGAAGTTGCTGACCGCGATCAACGGGCGCCCGTCCTCGGCGAACCGCAGGAAGGCGAAGACGTTGTCCTCGCTCGCGTCCGCGTCGATCCAGCTGAAGCCCGCCGGGTCGGTGTCCCGTTCCCACAGCGCGGGGGTGGCACCGTAGCGGCGGTTCAGCTCGCGGACGAGGTCGCGCACGCCCCGGTGGTCCGGCTCCGCCTCGTAGGACGGGTCCAGCAGCCACCAGTCCGGGCCGTGCCGCTCGGCCCACTCCGCGCCCTGGGCGAACTCCTGCCCCATGAAGAGCAGTTGCTTGCCCGGGTGGGCCCACATGAAGCCCAGGTACGCCCGGTGGTTGGCGCGCTGGCGCCACCAGTCGCCGGGCATCTTCGACACCAGCGCCCGCTTGCCGTGCACCACCTCGTCGTGCGAGATCGGCAGCACGTAGTTCTCGGAGTAGGCGTAGATCATCGAGAAGGTCATCTCGCCGTGGTGGTACTTGCGGTGCACCGGCTCCTTCTCGACGTAGCCGAGCGAGTCGTGCATCCACCCCATGTTCCACTTCAGTCCGAAGCCCAACCCGCCGAAGCCGCCGGGGCCGATGTGGTGGGTGGCGCGGGTGACGCCGTCCCAGGCGGTGGACTCCTCGGCGATGGTGACGACGCCGGGGCAGCGACGGTATACCGTCGCGTTCATCTCCTGGAGGAACGCGACCGCGTCGAGGTTCTCCCGCCCGCCGTGCGCGTTCGGCGTCCAACCGCCCTCCTCACGCGAGTAGTCGAGGTAGAGCATCGAGGCGACCGCGTCCACCCGCAGCCCGTCGATGTGGAACTCCTCGCACCAGTACACCGCGTTGGCGACGAGGAAGTTGCGCACCTCGGTGCGGCCGTAGTCGAACTCCAGCGTCCCCCAGTCCGGGTGGGCGGCCCGGTTCGGGTCCCCGGGCTCGTACAGCGGCCGCCCGTCGAACTCGGCCAACGCCCAGTCGTCCCGCGGGAAGTGCGCCGGCACCCAGTCCATCAGGACGCCGATCCCGGCCCGGTGCAGCGCGTCCACCAGGAACTTGAAGTCGTCCGGGGTGCCCATCCGGGCCGTCGGCGCGTAGAAGCCGGTCACCTGATAGCCCCAGGAGCCGCCGAAGGGGTGCTCGGCGACCGGCATGAACTCGACGTGGGTGAAGCCCAGGTCCTTGACGTAGCCGGGCAGTTGCGCGGCCAGTTGGCGATAGGTCAGTCCGGGGCGCCAGGAGGGCAGGTGCACCTCGTAGACGGAGAACGGCGCGGTGTGCACCGGCCGTTCGCCGCGTCGCGCCAGCCACGCCTCGTCCCGCCAGGCGTAGTGCGAGTCGTGCACCACCGAGGCGGTGGCCGGCGGGCACTCGGTGCGCCGGGCCATCGGGTCGGCCCGCACCGTCTTCGTCCCGTCCGGCCGGGTGATCTCGAACTTGTAGAGCTCGCCCTCGCCGATGCCGGGCAGGAACAGCTCCCACACCCCGGACGAGCCCAGCGACCGCATCGGGAATCCGGTGCCGTCCCAGTAGTTGAAGTTCCCCACCACCCGCACACCTTGGGCGTTGGGCGCCCACACGGTGAAGCGGGTGCCGGTGGCCCCCTGGTGCGTCATCACCCGCGCGCCGAGCGCCCGCCACAGCTCCTCGTGTCGGCCCTCGCGGAACAGGTGCAGGTCCAACTCGCCGAGCGCGGGCAGGAAGCGGTACGGGTCCCGCACGGTCAGCGCGGTGTCGCCGTAGTCCACCCGCAGCCGGTAGTCGGGGATCTCGCGCAGCGGCAGCACCCCCGCGAACAGCCCGTCGCCCTCGGAGCGCAGCGGCACCCGCAGCCCCGGCGCCATGACCGTGACGGACTCGGCGTGCGGCCGCAGGGCGCGCAGCAGCACTCCGCCGGGCACCGGATGGGCGCCGAGCAGGGCGTGCGGGTCGTGGTGCGCCCCGGCGAGCAGCCGCCCGCGGTCCTCGGCGGACAGCGGCTCGGCGCGGCGCACCCCGGAGCCACCGGCCGGCTTCGCACCGGACGCAGGGGCTGGCGCGGGCGTGGGTGTGCTGACGCGGGACGGCGGCGACGCGGGCGAGGCGCCGTCCGGAGCGGATGGGGGAGGGGACGGGCGGGCAGTCACGAGCGGGGCCTCCTCGGGCGGGGATCGGTCGGTCGGTGCGGTCGACGGGCGGCGTACGGGGCGGGCGGGCGCGGCTTCAGCCGGCCCCCTGGTCACCGGGGGCCGCCAGCCGCCGGATCGCCGCCATCGGCACCGCCAGCCACTCCGGCCGGTGCCGGGCCTCGTACAGCACCTCGTAGACGGCCTTGTCGGTCTCGTAGGCCCGCATCAACTCGGGCGCCGAGCGCGGGTCCAGGCCGCCGGCCTCGGCGTAGCCCAGGCAGTACGCGGCGCGGGTGCGCCGGGCCCAGTCCAGCGCCCACGGGTCGCCGCCGGCCGGCCCGCTGCGGGCCGCGTAGTCGAACGAGCGGAGCATCGCGGCGACATCGCGGACGGCCGGCTGCGGGCGACGGCGCTCGGCCAGCGGCCGGGCCGGTTCGCCCTCGAAGTCGATCAGCGCCCAGCGGCCGCCCTCGGCGGTGCGCAGCGTCTGCCCCAGGTGCAGATCGCCGTGGATGCGCTGGGCGGCCCAACTGCGGCCGTCGTGCCCCATCGCGGCGAGCGCGTCGAACGCGGCCCGCAGCGGCGCCCGGTAGGGCTGGAGCACCGGCACCGCGCGGGCGGTGGCCTCCAGCCGCTCGTTCATCTGGGCGGCGATCGCGTCCAACTGCGGGCGGCGCAGCTCGGTGGTCGGCAGGGCCTGGGCGAGCGCGGTGTGCACCTCGGCGGTGGCGTGGCCGAGCGCCCGCGCCGAGCGCGTGAAGTCGGCCCGCACCGCGAGCGCGTTGAGGGCCAGTTGCCAGCCGTCGGTGGAGCCGGCGAGGAACGGCTGGAGCACACCCAGGGTGGTCGCCTCGCCGCCCTCGGCGGGCACCGACTCGAACCACGCGGCGGGCGCCGGCACCCGGGCGCACCGGGCAGCCGCCAGCGCCCGCGGCAGCTCCAGATCCGGGTTGATCCCCGGCTCGATCCGCCGGAAGACCTTCAGGATGAACGTATCGCCATAGACGAGCGAGGAGTTGGACTGCTCCACGGCGATCGGTCGGGCGGTCAGTCCGGAGGGGATGTCCACGTCCGGTTCGCGGCAGAAGCGCAGTGCCCCGATCCGGCCGGGCACCCGCAGTCGCTCCAGCAGCAGCCCGCACAGCCGGTTGTCCAGCAGCGCGTCGTAGACAGTGCGGCCGCGTAGCGGGCCGCCGGCCGGGCGGCCGAGTACCGCGGGCGCCAGGTGTGGTGGCGGCGCGGGGTGGGTGCCCAGCAGCAGTTGGTAGCAGTCGCCGCCGGCCGGGGTGCGGCTGGGCGGGGCGCTCTGCTGGGCGCGGACCAGCAGGTGGAGCAGGCCGGGCGCGCCGCCCTCGCCGGTGCCCGGCAGCAGTTCGGTCGCCGAGACCAGGGCGAAGCCGGTGAGCAGCCGGCCCTTGCCGGCGAACCACCGCTGTCGCGGCACCCATTCGGCCAGCAGCGGCGCCAGTGAGGAGAGCAGATCGGGTGCGGCGACCGGCGAGCGGTCGGGGGCGTGGCGGGTGGCGCGGGTCGAGGCGGTGTCCGACATGGCGTCGCGTCCTTTCCCCGGGCACACGACAGACAGGGCAAAGTGTCCCGGAATGCGGCCTTTACGGTGCGGTGGTGTGGGACGTGTCGGGCGAGATCGTCCTTACGCGCGCGGTCCCGGCGTCTCTCGGCGTTCGCTTCGCCGCCCGATGGCGTCCCCGAGCTCCGACGAGCAGCGGCCCCGCAGTGCGGGCCGAGGGGCCGACCTAGGCCCACCCGGCCCATACGGTGCCGGGAGGGCGCCCGGGCGAAGGGTCGAAAAACGCCCGTACGCGCTGCTCGCTCGCGTACGGGCGCCGGTCTTCACGGGGCCCGTGCCCGGTGGGGGCACGGGTGACTAGCCGGCGTGGTGCCCGCTCTTGCGGAGCCGGAACCAGTAGAAGCCGTGGCCCGCCAGCGTCAGCAGGTACGGCAGCTTGCCGATCGCCGGGAAGCGGACGCCGCCGATGAGTTCCACCGGGTGGCGACCGCTGAACGCCTGGAGGTCCAGCTCCGTGGGTTGGGCGAAGCGGGAGAAGTTGTTCACGCACAGCACCAGGTCGTCGTCGGTGCCGTCCTTGCCCGGGGACTCCCGGAGGTAGGCCAGCACCGCGGGGTTGGACGACGGCAGTTCGGTGTAACTGCCGAGGCCGAAGGCCGGGTTCTGCTTGCGGATCTCGATCATCCGGCGGGTCCAGTGCAGCAGCGACGAGGGCGAGCTCATGGCGGCCTCGACGTTGGTGACCTGGTAGCCGTAGACCGGGTCCATGATGGTCGGCAGGAACAGCCGGCCCGGGTCGCAGGAGGAGAAGCCGGCGTTGCGGTCCGGGGTCCACTGCATCGGGGTGCGCACCGCGTCCCGGTCGCCGAGCCAGATGTTGTCACCCATGCCGATCTCGTCGCCGTAGTAGAGGATCGGCGAACCGGGCAGCGACAGCAGCAGGGCGGTGAACAGCTCGATCTGGTTGCGGTCGTTGTCCAGCAGCGGGGCCAGCCGGCGGCGGATGCCGATGTTGGCGCGCATCCGCGGGTCCTTGGCGTACTCCGCGTACATGTAGTCGCGCTCTTCGTCGGTGACCATTTCGAGCGTCAGCTCGTCGTGGTTGCGCAGGAAGATGCCCCACTGGCAGCCGGACGGGATCGCCGGGGTCTTGGCGAGGATCTCCGAGACCGGGTAGCGGGACTCTCGGCGCACCGCCATGAAGATCCGCGGCATGACCGGGAAGTGGAAGGCCATGTGGCACTCGTCGCCGCCGACCCCGTAGTCGCCGAAGTAGTCGACGACGTCCTCGGGCCACTGGTTGGCCTCGGCCAGCAGCACGGTGTCCGGGTAGTGCGCGTCGATCTCGGCGCGGACCCGCTTCAGGAAGGCGTGCGAGGCCGGCAGGTTCTCGCAGTTGGTGCCCTCCTCGGCGTAGAGGTAGGGCACCGCGTCCAGCCGGAAGCCGTCGATGCCCAGGTCGAGCCAGAAGCGCAGGGCGGAGATCATCTCCTCCTGGACGGCCGGGTTCTCGTAGTTGAGGTCCGGCTGGTGGGAGAAGAAGCGGTGCCAGTAGTACTGCTTGCGGACCGGGTCGAAGGTCCAGTTGGAGACCTCGGTGTCGACGAAGATGATCCGGGCGTCGGCGTACTGCTTGTCGTCGTCGGCCCAGACGTAGTAGTCGCCGTACGGCCCCTCGGGATCGGTGCGGGACTCCTGGAACCACGGGTGTTGGTCGCTGGTGTGGTTCATCACCATGTCGATGATGACCCGCATGCCGCGCTGGTGGGCGGCGTCCACGAACTCCACGAAGTCGGCCAGGTCGCCGAAGTCGGGGAGCACCGCGGTGTAGTCCGCGACGTCGTACCCGCCGTCCCGTAGCGGGGACTTGAAGAACGGCGGCAGCCAGAGGCAGTCCACCCCCAACCACTGGAGGTAGTCCAGTTTGGACGTGATGCCCTTGAGGTCCCCGATGCCGTCGCCGTTGCTGTCCTGGAAGGAGCGGACCAGGACCTCGTAGAAGACCGCGCGTTTGAACCATTCCGGATCGCGGTCCTTCGCCGGGGTGTCTTCGAACGTGTCGGGAACAGGCTCATTGACGATCAATTGGGTGACCCTCCGATCGGTGAGGACGGTCGCAGCGACAGCACATGAGCGGGCGCGAGCGAGCTGCCCGGCTCCAGGCGCACATAGTTGTCCCTGCCCCAGTGGTAGGTGTCGCCGGTGAGCTCGTCGCGCACCGGGAAGGACTCGTGCCGGCCGAGGCCGAGTTCCGGCATGTCCAACGACACCGTCGCCTCGTGGGTGTGGTGCGGGTCGAGGTTGACCACCGTGAGCACCGTGTCGGCCCCGTCGCCGTCCCCGGCGCGCTTGGAGTACGCGAGGACGGCGTCGTTGTCGACGTGGTGGAAGTGCAGGTTGCGCAGCTGCTGCAGGGCGGGGTGGCGACGGCGGATGCGGTTGAGCGTGGTGATCAGCGGGGCGATGGTGCGCCCCTCGCGGGCCGCCTTCTCCCAGTCGCGGGGCCGGAGTTGGTACTTCTCCGAGTCCAGGTACTCCTCGCTGCCGGGCCGCACCGCACTCGCCTCGCACAGCTCGTAGCCCGCGTAGACGCCCCAGGTGGGGGAGAGGGTGGCGGCCAGGACGGCGCGGGACTCGAAGGCCGGGCGGCCGCCCTCCTGGAGGTGGGCGTGCAGGATGTCGGGGGTGTTCACAAAGAAGTTGGGCCGCAGGTAGGCGGCGCTCTCGCCGGTCAGTTCGGTGAGGTACTCGGTCAGTTCCTGCTTGGTGTTGCGCCAGGTGAAGTAGGTGTAGGACTGCTGGAAGCCGATCTGCGCGAGGGTGTGCAGCATCGCGGGGCGGGTGAACGCCTCGGCCAGGAAGAGCACGTCGGGGTCGGTGCGGTTGATGTCGCCGAGCACCTTCTCCCAGAACGCCACCGGCTTGGTGTGCGGGTTGTCCACCCGGAAGATCCGCACGCCCTTGGCCATCCAGAAGCGCAGCAGCCGCTCGGTCTCCCGGACCAGCCCACGGAAGTCGGCGTCGAAGGCGAGCGGATAGATGTCCTGGTACTTCTTCGGCGGGTTCTCCGCGTAGGCGATGGTGCCGTCGGCGCGGTGGTGGAACCACTGGGGGTGCAACGTGACCCAGGGGTGGTCCGGGGAGCACTGGAGGGCGAAGTCCAGCGCCACCTCCATCCGCAGGTCGCGGGCGGTGCGCACGAAGTGGTCGAAGTCCGCGAAGGTGCCCAGGTCCGGGTGGAGCGCGTCGTGGCCGCCGGCCGGCGAGCCGATGGCCCAGGGGGAGCCGACGTCCTGAGGGCCCGCGGAGAGCGCGTTGTTGGGGCCCTTGCGGTGGGTGGTGCCGATGGGGTGGATGGGCGGGAGGTAGACCACGTCGAAGCCCATCGCGGCGACCGCGGGGAGCCGTTCGGCGGCGGTGCGCAGGGTGCCGCCGACGACGCTGCCGTCGGGGGCAACCGCCGCGCCCTCGGAGCGCGGGAAGAGCTCGTACCACGAGCCGAACAGGGCTCTTCGGCGCTCGACGAGCAGCGGCATCGGGCGGGAGACGGTGAGGAGTTCGCGCAGCGGGTGGCGGTCGAGGGCCTCGGTGACCTCCGGGGCGAGCGCGGTGGCCAGCCGGGTGGCGGCCGGCAGGGTGGCGTCGCGCAGCGCGTCGACGGCGGCCAACACGTCCTGTCGGCCGTCGCTCTTGGGGACCTCGGCGGCGGCCCGTTCGTGCAGGTCGGCGCCCTCGGCGAGGACGAGTTCGGGCTCGATGCCGGCCGGGATCTTGATGCCGGCGTGCCGGCGCCAGGTGGCGATCGGGTCGGACCACGCCTCGACGGTGAAGGTCCAGCGCCCCTCGACGTCGGGGGTGACCTGGCACGCCCAGCGGTCGGTGCCCGGCACCCGCTCCCGCATGGGGGTCCACGGGCCGCAGCGGCCCGCCGGGTTGCGCAGCACCACGTTGGCGGCGACGGCGTCGTGGCCTTCTCGAAAGACTGTGGCGGAGACCTCGAAGGTCTCGCCCACCACGGCCTTCGCCGGGCGGCGGCCGCAATCGATCTGCGGGCGGATGTCCAGTACGGGGATGCGACCGATCATGGGCTCACCTGGGGATTGTGGTGCTTTGCCGGGTTTTGTCCTTTGTATCGGCTCCGTGGTGGGGGTGCGGGGTGCGGGCATGGGCGCTCCTGTCCGCTTTCACTCAGCTGGCGGACGGCGCGGCGGGCCGCATCGGGCCCCGCCGTCCGGGGGCGCGGCACGGCGTACCCGGTGAGCCTTCCCGTGCGTGGTGGCCGGGAAAGCCGGGGGAATGTGAACTACCGATTCGTAGCCGCTCACGCGGTGCGCTCCCAGGGGCCCGGGGTGTCGCCGCGGCGGGCGGCGGTGGAGCGGTGCTGACACGGTTGGGCATGCGACTCCTCAACTCGGTGTGATCACAGCGGAGTTGCGGTGTGCGGAAGTCCGTCGCCGCGCCGGGGCCCGTCGGCGCCACCACCGCAGCCTCTCGCTGCACAGGGGTCCGTACAAGAGCACCTGTGGGGCGGGAATCGGCCATATCGACGGACCCGGCAGTACGGGCCGGTGGCGACCGGTCGACGGGCGCGGGGGCGCGGCCGGAAAAAGCCGGCGTGGCCGGGGGAGCTCCCCCGGCCACGCCGGTGCGGTGCGAGGTAGTCAACGGACCGCGGTGCGCGGCCCGTTGACGCCAGTGGTGCGCGGTGTCGTTACTTGACCGCGACGCCGTTCCAGGCCGACTCGACGCCCTTGACCTCGGCGCTGTCCTTGCCGTAGAGGTCGGTGGCCGCCTTGACGGTCGCCACGCGGGCCGCCTTGTAGTCGGTGGTCGAGGTCATGTACGCGGTCAGCGCCTTGAACCAGATCTTCTCGGCCTTGTCCCTGCCGATGCCGGTGACCTTCGAGCCGTCGGCGGTCGGGCTGTCGTAGTGGTCGCCGTTGGCGTCCTTCGGGCCGCTGCCCTCGGACAGCAGGTAGAAGAAGTGGTTGGCGATGCCGGAGGAGTAGTGGACGTCCACGTTGCCGGCGTCCGCGCTCCAACTGTCCAGGGACTGGCCGTCCTTGGAGGGCTTGTCCATGTAGCGCAGCGGCTTGCCGTCACCGTTGATGTCGATCTTCTTGCCGATGAAGTAGCTGCCCGGCTCGGTCGGGTTCTTGGCGTGGAACGCGACGGAGGCGCCGAAGATGTCGGAGGTGGCCTCGTTGAGGCCGCCGGACTCGCCGCTGTACTCCAGGCCGGCGGTGGCGGACGTGACGCCGTGCGACATCTCGTGACCCGCGACGTCGAGGGCGGTCAGCGGCTTGTTGTTGCCCTGGCCGTCGCCGTAGGTCATGCAGAAGCAGCTGTCGTCCCAGAACGCGTTGACGTAGTTCTGGCCGTAGTGCACGCGGGAGGTGGCACCCTTGCCGTCGCCCTTGATGCCGCTGCGGCCGTGCACCTCCTTGTAGTAGTCCCAGGTCTCCTGGGCGCCCCAGGCGGCGTCGACGGCGGCGGTCTCGGGGTTGCTCGGCTTGCCGTCGCCCCAGGTGTCGGTCGACTTGGTGAAGAGCTTGCCGTCGCCGCTCTCGCTGCCGCTGAGGTTGAACGTCTTGTGACCGCCGCGGGTGTCGTCGGTCAGCTCGTAGCCGTCGCCGCCCTTCTTGGTGGCCAGGTCGACCTTGCCGGCGTACTCGCTGTTGCCGACGCCGGTCTCGATGCCCTGGTACTGGAAGAGCTTCTTGCCCGTGTTGGCGTCGGTGATGACGTGCAACTGGTTGGGCGTGCCGTCCTTTTGGAGGCCGCCGACCACGGTCTCGTACGCCAGCACCGGGGTGCCCTTGGCGGCCCAGACCACCTTGCGCGGGGTCTGCGCTTCGGCCTTCTTGGCGCCGATGGTCTTCGTCGCGTCCGACTGGGCGGCCAGCGCGGCGGCCTTCGGGGCGATCTTCGCCGTGGTGGAGGCGACCGTGACCTTCTTGTCGGTGGCCTTGGTGACGCTCTTGACGGCGCCGCCCTTGGCGGTGTGCACGACCAGGTCGCCGCCGAGCACCGGGAGGCCGGCGAAGGTGCGGTCGTAGCGGGTGTGCACGGTGCCGTCGGCGTCCTTCACGACGTCCTTGGCGACCAGCTTCTCCTGGGAGCCCAGGTTCAGCGCCGCGGCGGTCTGCGCGGCGGCGGCGCTCGCGGTGTGCATCAGCTCGGCGTGGTGCGAGGTGCTCAGCGCGAGCGGGGCGCCGTTCGGCGCGGCGGGGGCGGGCGAGGCGCCGGCGGTGCCGGCCGCGGTGATGCCGGCGACGAGCAGGGCCGCCGCGGCGGCCGAGGCGCCAATCACCCTGGTCTTGCGGGATATGTGGGGGGTCACGCGTGCTCCTTCAACTTTGCCAAGTGGTGGGGGTGCAAAGCGATGCGGGTGTGACATGCGTCGGGAAGACTGCCAGTTGAGCGGGTGCATGTCAGGAGCCTGTTAAGAGGTTGACCGAAAATCGTCCGTCCAGGGGCGCGCGTTGTCCGGATAACGGAGTGGGGCGCCGCCCCCTTGAGGTCCGGGAGCGGCGCCCAACGCGGCCGTGCGGTCGATCAGTTGTCGTGAACGGGTGGATGTGTCCGGTGCTGACTCGCCTTGTCACATCGCAGTGACCGGCGGGTTACCGGCCGCTGTCAGAACGTCAGTTTCCAGCCGTTGAGGGTGCCGGCGTCGCCGGCGTAGACGTCCTGGACACGCAGCTTCCAGGTGCCCTTCGCGGCCTTGGCCGAGGCGTTGACGGTGTACGTGGTCTTGACGTCGGCCGCCGAGTCCCAGGCGCTCGCGTTCTTCAGCCGGTACGCGGTGCCGTCCGGGGCCAGCAGGTCGATGACCAGGTCGCCGCGGTAGGCGTGGCTGATGTCCACGGTCACCTTCAGCCCGCTGGGGGCCTGGCCGCTGCGGCTGACCGCGATCGGCGAGGTGATGGCCGAACCGTGGTCCGGGATCGCCATCTTGGCGGTGCTCTCGAAGACGCTGTCGCCGCCGCCCGGGGTGGTGCGGGAGCCGACGTTCACCGCCGCCCAGGTGTCGGCGACCGTGTTGTACGTGGCGCTGCCCTGGCCGAAGAGGTCGGCGGCGGCCTGGAGGGTGGCGGTGCGGGCGCCGGCGTAGTCGGTGTTGGCGTTCATGTACTGGGTGAGCGCCTTGAACCAGACCTTCTCGGCGTTGGCCCGGCCGATGCCCGGCACCGGCTGGTTGTCGTAGGTCGGGCTGTCGTAGTGGACGCCGCCGATGTCCTTGGGGCCGCTGCCCTCGGACAGCAGGTAGAAGAAGTGGTTGGCGACGCCGGAGGAGTAGTGCACGTCGAGGTTGCCGACGTCGCTCGACCAGTAGTCGGCCGAGGAGCCGTCCTTGGAGGGCTTGTCCATGTAGCGCAGCGGGGTGCCGTCGCCGTTGATGTCGATCTTCTCGCCGATGAGGTAATCACCGGGATCGGCGGGGTTGTTGGCGTAGAACTCCACCGCGGTGCCGAAGATGTCGGAGGTGGCCTCGTTGAGGCCGCCGGACTCGCCGCTGTACTCCAGGCCGGCGGTGGCGGCGGTGACGCCGTGCGACATCTCGTGGCCGGCCACGTCCAGCGCGGTCAGCGGCCTGCTGTTGCCCTGGCCGTCGCCGTAGGTCATGCAGAAGCAGCCGTCGTCCCAGAACGCGTTGACGTAGCTGTTGCCGTAGTGCACGCGGGAGTAGGCGCCGACGCCGTCGCCGCGGATGCCGGTGCGGCCGTGCACGTTCTTGTAGTAGTCCCAGGTCTCCTGGGCGCCGTAGGCGGCGTCGACGGCGGCGGTCTCGGGGTTGCCCGGGGTGCCGTCGCCCCAGGTGTCGGTCGCGTTGGTGAAGAGCGAACCGGTGCCCGACGAGCCGTGGTTGAGGTTGTAGGTCTTGTGGTTGCCGCGGGCGGTGTCGGTCAGCGTGAAGTTCGGCGCCGAGCCGGAGGTGCCGAGGGTGACCTGGCCGCTGTACTCGCTCTTGCCGATGCCGTTCTCGATGCCCTGGTACTGGAAGAGCTTCTTGCCCGTGGTGGCGTCGGTGATGACGTGCAACTGGTTGGGCGTGCCGTCGTCCTGGGTCCCGCCGACCACGGTCTCGTACGCCAGCACCGGGGTGCCGTCGGCGGCCCAGACCACCTTGCGCGGGGTCTTTGCGTCGGACTTCTTCGCGCCGAGCGTCCGGGAAGCGGAGACGGCCTTGGCCTCGGCCGCGGCCGGCGTGACCTTCGGGGTGACGGAGGCGACCTTGAGGGCGGCGCGGGTGGCCCGGGTGACGCCCTTCACGGCGCCGCCCTTGGCGGTGTGCACCACGAGGTCGCCGCCGAGCACCGGCAGTCCCTGGTAGGTGCGTTCGTAGCGGGTGTGCACGGTGCCGTCGGCGTCCTGCTCGACGTCCTTGACGACCAACTTCTCCTGCGCGCCGAGCTGGAGCCGCCGGGCGGTGGCGTCGGTGGTGGCGTGCGCCGTGCGGAGCAGCTCGGCCCGTTGCGACGGGGAGAGCTTGGCGGGCAGCGCGCCGGCGGCGGGGGCCGCATGCGGGGCGGGGGTGCCCCGGTGCGGCGCGGCCGCCGCGCCGGTGCCCGCCTGGACGCCGACGGCCAGGAGGGCGGTGACCGCAACCAGCGCGCCGGTTGCCACGGCGCGCCGCTGCGGGGTGGGTCTGGTGGGGCCATGGGGGGTGCGTCTCACACTGACTCCTTCTGCGGGGCCGCGGGACGAGCGGCGGCCAAGGGGGGACCGGGCGGCGAAGGGGCCGTCCGGGCAGAGCGAGGCAGAACTCGTGGAGCGTGTGGGGGGTGGTGAAGCGGTGTGAACCTGGGTCGCGGCCGCCCGGGGCAGTGCCGTGGGGGTCCGGGGCGCGACTGCCGGGAAGAGTGCCACCACCGGCGAGTGGTTGTCAGGTGCCGTTCAACTAAATGGCCGGAAAACGTCCGTTGGGCGAAATCCGTGTCCGTAAACCGGACGGTCGGGTGGGTTGGGTGCCGAACCGGGACGGGGGCGGCGGCGCGGCAGCGCGTCGACATGGCATCGGCCCCTGCCGGTTGGCAGGGGCCGATTGGTCGGAGACGGAGCGGGGCGGCTCAGGCGGGGAACCGCCCGTCGGCGACGGTTGCGACGAAGGTCGTCCAGTCCTGCGGTGCGATGAGCAGAGTCGGGCCGTTCGTCTCCTACTCCTGGCTGGCGGCACCTCGCTGGGTTGCGACCAGCCGCTCAACCTCCTCTTCGAGGGTCGGTGACGCCGTAGCGGGACAGGGGTTTGCGCAACTCCCGCAGTTCATGACCCAGTGCGATCCGTCGTGCTGTGGGCCTGCGCTGTGCCGCCATGCGTCCGCCTTCCCGGCTCAACTACCCGTATTTCGCGGCGAGATGAGCAGCACCGGCAGGCGACGGCGCCCTGGGCCGGCCGGAGGGCCCGGCCCGGCAGGAGCATGACCGTCGGGCCGTCACATGGCCGGGCGGTAGGACGGCGGCACGGGCCAAGGGGCCGTCGGACGCGGCCGTTTCAGACGCGGGTGGGGCCGACCTGCATATGGATGTGGTTCTGGTGGGAGGCCCGGAGCGCGGGATCTCCGCCGTAGTCGGGGTAGATGACGAAGCCACTGCCGCCGAGATCCGGCATCGGCCATTTGTTGGCCGTGCCGATGCCGTTGGCCTCACACTCGAACGTGGCGAATCGGAACGCCGTCGTGAAGAGCCCGTACGCGAGCGCGTCGACCGACGGGTCGATGCGGATGTTGCTGCCGGGGCGCGGCGGCAGATCGCCCCAGTCGGTTTTGATCGATTTGTTGAACGGGGTCCCGTCGAGTGTTCCGGCGATGGCCGAAAGGTCAAGGGCGCGGCCCTGGTTGTGGCAGTCGTTGGGCGGGCCGTTGCCATGACCGATACCCAGGTGGAACAGCTCCGCCACGTCGGGACGTGAGGAGTTGATCCATCGCGTCAGTCGGTACAGGGCCATCAGCATGCGCTGGTCGACGTTGTCGAAGAAGTCGGCCGGGGGGTTGAGGGCGTTGGTGTACCGGATTCCGGCGAGGGTGGGCGGGCTGACGCTCACGTGCTGAGCGGGGGTTGGTGACACGATCCCCGTGGGGCCGTCGACGAACGCCGGGCTCTTCAGGGTGAGTTTGCCGCGCCGGATCAGATCCGCCATCAGCTTGTTGGCCTGGGGGAGGGTGAGGAGGCGGGCCGGGGCGAGCGCGCCGGAGGGCGTCGGGGCGAGACGGAACCCGGCGGACAGCGTGCCGGTGTCGTCCACCAAGTCGGCGTCCAGGTCGAAGCGTTGGTACGCGTCGCCGCGGAAGAAGTACGCGTGGCGGCCCCCGGGATAGAGCGCGGCCGTGAGGTCCTGGCTGAACACTCCCGGCCAGTTGCCGGCGATCGGGAGCGGATAGCCGGGGTCGACGCGGTCGGCGGTGATGTCATAGCGCAGATACGCGTCGCCCTTGAAGAGGTAGAGCTTGCCGGTTCCCCAGTTCACCGCGGTGTCGATGCCCTGCTGCCAGTTCGGCCCGCCGTCCGAACCATCGGGCAGCCCATGCCAGCCGACCGTCAGGGGTTGTGGCGTATTGGGTGGCGCGAACTCGGGATCGACGCGATCGGCGAACTGGTCATAGCGGACGTATGTCCCGCCTGTGAGGGCGTACGCCTTGCCGGCGCCCCACCACACGAAGGCCCCGGGCGAGCCGTCGAGTCCCGCAACGGGCCCTCCCCAATTGGGGTTCACAGGCAAGGCACCCTGTTCGAAGCTTCCGGAGACGGCGTCGTACCGGTGGTACGTGTCATCGTCGAAGAAGAGGTACACCTTGTCGTTCGGCCAGGCGATCGCCGTCGTGAGAGCCACCATCGCTCCTGCCTCCGTCCCCTCAGGGCGGCCGGTGCTCGGTGGTTGCCGGCATCTCGGCCGCCCATGGCGGTGCCGGTTCCGGTTCGTCGACGCGCTTCAGAGCAGTCCTCCCCATGCGGGGCTCAGGACGAGTCGGCAGTCCTCGCCGCTGGGGTCGCGGCACACGAGCGGGCTCGGGTCGCCCACATCGTGGCCGTAGTAACCGCCGACCTGCCTGTACTGGATGATGGGGGTGCCATCGAGGTCCGTGCCCAGCATCTCGACGAGGAACTGCTCGTAGGGCTCTGAGCGGTCGATCACGCCCTGGACCGGCAACTGGAGCTGCATGACATGTCTCCCCTTTCGGGCGCATCGGGAGGGCGCACCGGTGACCGGGGTGGTCCACGGTCACCGGTGCACCGTGAGTTCAGATCGACAGGATCTTGCCGAGGGTTTCGAGGAAGTCGTCCGCCTCGATGCCCGCGGCGTCGTTGTACGTACCTGCGGTCGTGGTTCCGGTGCGGTCGATGGGCGGCGTCTGCCGCGGCATCGCCAGCGTGCCCGGCTTGTCCGGCCGGTCCACGTCGCGTTCGCTCTGGTCGAACTTCATGGCCTTCCTTCCTTCTGTCGTCAGGTGCCAGGCCGGCACGCCCTCCTTTGGCCTTGTGGCACCTCGGTGTGGGGAGTCTCCGTGCCCGGGACCGGGGTCCCGGGTGAGCAGTGACTCGACGGCTGTTCAGAACGGGAGGAACTTGGAGAGGATTCCGGTGAGAAGCCCGTCTGCTTCGACGCCCGCGGTGTCGTCGTGCGTCCCCGCGGTCGCGATTCCGGTGCGGTCGACGGGAGGGGCCTGGCGCGGCATCGCCAGCGCGCTGGGCCGCTTCGCCCGCTCCTCGTCCCGGTTGGACTGTTCGAACATCGTGGCCTTCCTTGTGACTTGCCGTCATGGCATGGCAGTGATGCCATGACGGCGAGGGGGCACGACGCCGACGGCCGGTCGCACCGCCGCCGTCGGCGCCGTGACGGTTCAGAACGGGAGCACCTGCGAGAGCAAGTTGCTCAGGATCCCGTCCGCCTCCACGCCGGAGGTGTCGTCGTGCGTACCCGCGGTCGTGGTTCCGGTGCGGTCGATGGGCGGTGCCTGCTGCGGCATCGCCAGCGCGGTGGGCTTCTTCGGCCCCTCCGCCTCTCGTTCGGTCCACTTCATCATGGTTCCCTTCTTCCACTGTTCTCCACTTGTGTGCGGTCAGACGTAGGGCTCTCCATCACGTCTCGATGCCTCCGCCGGCGTAGCAGATCTGCCGGGCCATCCCGGTCAAGTCCGCGCAGCTGCGGGAGGGTTCGACGCCGTCCCCGTCGTCGTGTGCTGTCGACGCGATCCAGCCGTCACGGTGAACTGGCGGTGCCTGGACAGGGAGAGCGAGCTTCGGTTGCTTGTCCAACTCGTTCATGGTTCGCCTTCCTTGGGTGTCTCTCGTCCTCGGGGGAATGCTCAGACGTCGCCGAGGAACACGTGGACCGGTGCCAGGCTGATCGGAGGGATATCGCTGACGTCGACCGTGAACAGGTAGTTCACGTTCGCGCGACGGTCGTTCTCCGGGTCCATGAAGCTGATGGTCACGTCCTGGCAGTCCGAGCCGATCCGGCAGTAGGGACTCTTGGTGACCCTGATGGTGTCCACGGTGTAGAAGTGCTGACTGCTTCCCGGGACGTACTTGGCGGACAAGAGCCCGCCCGCGACCGTGTCCGCCGACTGGAACGCGTTGGTGCCGGCGTAGTTCAAGGCGCGATCGGCCGAGGTCTGGCCGAGGTTGCGGAACTGGTAGTAGAGCTTGTCCAGGACGGCCCGAACCGTCGTCTTCAGGAACTTCAGTCGGTCGCCCGTGAGCGCGGGTTCCGGTGGGTCTTCCTGGCTGCGACGGAGATTGATGGCGTCCACCACGTCTTGGATCAGCGCGCTCTCGTTCCAGGTGGCGACCGCGCGGCTCCAGACCTCGACCACGGGAACCACCTGGCCCGAGAACAGTCGGACCGTCCGGTCGGTGAGTACGCCGGGGATCGCCACCCGAGTGATGCGGCCGTCGTGATCCTTGGGCTGTATCTGCCCCACGATCGCTTCCCGGAACGTCTTGTAGATGGTCGATACCGGCGGGTAGTAGAGCTTGGCGAGGTCGTCCGTGGCTGTTTCCTGGTCCGTTCCCGTTTTCTGGTACGTCGCTTTGGCCGTCGGATGCATCGTCCCGCCCCAGTCCATCCCGACCGGCAGCTCGGCCTCCAGCGCATAGATCGGCGTACGGTCCAGCTCAAGCGTCCAGGTCAGCTTGTCCGACTCCCACGGGAACATCGACAGGTAGGCGCTGATCTGGTTCGGGTCGTACACCTTCGCCTGATCGGAGATGGGCTCACCGCGCGGGCCGCGTACCGGGTTACCGTCCTTGTCGAGTCTCGGCGTCGGGGGCATCAACTGGCGGAAGGTGTCCCTGCGCGCCTCGGTCCGGAAGTCGAACCCGATCGTGCCGATCGCGTACACGAGAGGGCGCGAACCGGTGCCTCCGCCGCATGCGCACTGCGCGTCACCGCCGCAGGAGGGATGCACTCCGCCTCCGTGTCCGCCGCGCACGTCCGTCGGATCCGCCGGCGGTGCCGGTGTCGTGACCGCTGCCTGCCGGCCCTCTACGGTCCCGGTCGCTTCCTCCGTGGCGGCCTCCACGCCGTTGGTTTCCATGGCCTGCGCTCCTTCCCTCGGTTCCACGTGTGCCACCTCCGCGCGGGAGGTCTCGGCCGCTGGGAGCTCACCGGCGGGACCGGCACCCGGAGGGGGTGCGGCACCGCCCTCGGCGGCGCCGGCCGGTGTCGGGTCCGGAGGCGGCAGGGATGTCACCTCCGCCTCGGGGGCCTCCGGGGCCTCGGCTGCCTCGTAGGCGGCAGCGGCTGTGTGATCGTTGTCCATGGCATTGACTTCCTCTGTCGTTTCCGAGCGGGGTGCCTCCGTGGGGGCTTCCGCCGTGGCGGATACCTCGGTGGGGGACGTTCCGGGCGAAGGGCGTGCAGCGGCGGCGCTCACCCCCGCTTCGGGGGCGAGGAGTCGTGTCCGAGGAGCTCGGGGTGGTTCAGTCGTCGCCGGGGCCACCGCCCCACCGGAGGCCGCCATGGACACGTCGCTTCGCCCTGTGATCACGTCATAGGCGCGTGCGGCATCCAGGGTCCCGGCCAGCCGGCGGCGGCACTCAGGGGCCTCGTCAGGGGAGCACGGGGTGGGGACCGCGGTGGTGAGGATCGCCTCGGCCGCCGCCTTGGGGTCTGCACCGTGCCCCGCGCGGAGCTGAGCGGCCACGAGCAGTGCGGCCACTCCGGAGACCACCGGGGTGGCGAAACTGCTGCCGGTCAGCGCCGTGCGCCCGCCACCGGGGGCGGCGCCCTCGATGTCCTGGCCGGGGGCCAGCACACCGTTCCTGCGGTAGGCGGCGCCCCAGTTGTTGATCTTCAGGGGTTTGCCGTCGGTGCCCAGCGCGCCGACCGCGAGCACCGATGACACCGCGGCTGGAACCTGCAGGCACTCGCAACCGTCGTTGCCCACGGCGGAGACGACGAGAACGCCCTGGTCCTCGCAGAGCCGCAGCGCCCGTGCCAACAGCTCGTCGGCCTGGGTGTCCGGTGTGCGCTCGCCACCGCTGATGTTGATGATGTGGGCCCCCTCCTGGACCGCTCGCTCGATGGCCCTGGCAAGGTCCAGCTGCGGTACGCGCCCTTTCTGCGCGTCCCGGAAGACTGGGAGGAGCAGCCCCCGGCACCGCGGGGCCATACCGAAGACGGCGCTGCCGGGTCGGCCGAACAGCAGGCTGGCGACATGTGTGCCGTGCAGCGACATCCGCCCTCGTCCGGCGGGCTCCGTGACCAGAGTGTCGAGCCTCGTCAGGTCGGCGTCCGCGAAGCAGGGGTGGGACAGGTCCACCGGACCGTCCAGTACGGCGACACACACCCGCGCGTCACCGAGCAGCTCTTCCTCTCGTACCGGCAGGCTGCGCAGGACCGATCGGGCTTCCATCCGGACCCCTTTCCGCCGATGGCTCGGCTCATGGATGTCCTTCACGGCAACGTTCCTGCCTGGTCGTTCGGCGGCCGTTCCCCGACTGTCCAAACGGCGTCCCACAAACGTCTCTGGTTCGTTTCCGATACGTTGACCGGGCTGGTCAGACCTTTCTGGCCCCGGGGGCGCAACGGCCGGAAAAGCTGTGCCGAGGGCATATCCGGATGCGCAAAGCGGTGACCGGTCGCAGAGTGGATTTTGTGAATTCGAGCAGTTTGTACCTGGAACTACTCAATGCCTTCGAGTTCGCATACGCCGGACGTCGCATCCCTCTCCGCTTGGGTGGCCAGCGCCTGTTGGCCTTGCTGGCCTTTCAACCGCACGGTGTCTACCGCGTGGTGGCGGGTGAGCAGCTCTGGCCCGACTGCACCTCCAGCCGGGCGGCGGCGAATCTGCGGTCGGCCCTCTGCCAGGTCAGGCGGATCCGGTCCGAGACCGTCGTCGACAGCGTCGGCCAACGACTGAGGCTCGCGCCCTGCGTGGACGTCGACCTCGACAGGGTGCGCAAGACGGCTCAGCAGGTGATCGACGGGGTGCGCCCGCTGCCGGCGGACTGCGACGTACTCGTGGATGAACTGAACCGGGAGATACTGCCCGGCTGGCCCGACGACTGGCTCATGCTGGAGCGGGAGCGCTGGGACCAGATGCGGCTGCATGCCCTGGAAAGCCTTGCTCAGCAACTCCAGGCCGCCCAGCAGTACTTGCCCGCCCTTCAGGCGGCGCTGACCGCCATCGCCATCGACCCGATGCGGGAGACCGCCCATCGCATCATCGTGGAGATACACCTCGCCGAGGGCAACATCGCGTGTGCGCTCAAGCGGTACCACGCCTACCGCGAGCTGCTGCAGCAGGAACTGGAGGCCACTCCCTCGCCGCAGATGACACGGCTGGTGCAGGAAGTGATCTCGATATAGATGAACCGGCTTGGCGGCGAGGGTTGTTGCCGCGCGGGATACGGGTGGGCCGTGCTCCGTGCCGCGGAGGACGTCCGCCCTCCGTCACCCAGGCACTGCCCGGAGCAGCAGCATGGTCCGCACCGGCATGGTGAGTTCGGCCCCCGGCGCGAACCAGACCTGATCCGGCGGGAGTTCGCCGTGGCCGTCGTCGTCGCTGGGGGCGGCGTCCGCTGCTCACGCCACACTCTCCCGCCAGGCGCGGTGGAGCGCGGCGTACCGGCCATCGTCGGCGATCAGTGCGGACGGGGTGCCGTCCTCGATGATGCGGCCGTTGGACATCACCAGTACCCGGTCGGCGGTCTCCACCGTGGAGAGTCGGTGTGCGATCACCAGGGCCGTGCGGCCGCGCAGCACCGCGCCCATGGCCCGTTGCACCGCCCGTTCGCCCGGTATGTCCAGCGAGCTGGTCGCCTCGTCCAGGATCAGCACCGCCGGGTCGGCCAGCAGCGCCCGGGCGAAGCTGACCAACTGCCGCTGGCCGGCGGAGAGTCGGCCGCCGCGCTTGCGGACGTCGGTGTCGTAGCCGTCCGGGAGCGCGGTGATGAAGTCGTGGGCGCCGATCGCCCGGGCGGCCCGCTCGACCTCCGCGCGGTCGGCGTCCGGGCGGCCCAGCGCGATGTTGTCGGCGACCGTGCCGGAGAACAGGAACGCCTCCTGGGTCACCATCACCACCGCGCGGCGCAGTTCGGCCCCGGACAGCTCGCGTAGATCGACGCCGTCCAGCACCACCCGGCCCTCGGTGGGGTCGTGGAACCGGGCGAGCAGCCGGGCCAGGGTGGACTTGCCGGCCCCGGTGGCGCCGACCACCGCGACGGTGGTGCCGGCGGCCAGCGTGAGGTCGAAGCGCGGCAGCACCTCGCCGCCGGTGCGGTACCCGAACCGGACGCCGCGGAACGCCACTTCGCGGCCGGGCCGGTCGGGCGCGGCCGGCGGCAGCGCGCGCGGGGCCGCCGGCTCGGCCACCGTCGGCCGCTGGGCCAGCAGCCCGGCGATCTTCTCCAGGGAGGCGGCCGCGGACTCGTAGGCGTTCAGGAACATGCCCAGCCGGTCGATGGGGTCGTAGAGCCGGCGGAGGTAGAGGGTCGCGGCGGCCAGCACGCCGAGGGCGAGCGAGCCGTCGGCGACGCGGTAGGCGCCCCACAGTACGATCGCGGCGACCGCGGTGTTGGCCACCGCGCGGGAGCCGACGACGAAGCGCGCCATCTCCAGGATCGCGTCGCCGTTGACCTGTCGGTGGCGGGAGTTGAGCCCGGCGAAGGCCGCGTCGTTGGCCCGCTCGCGGCGGAACGCCTGCACCGGGCGGATGCCGCCCAGGGTCTCCGCGATCCGCACGATGACCGCCGCGATGGCGGTGGACTTGGCGCGGTAGGCCCGCTCCGAGCGGCGCCTGAACGAGCTGACCAGCAGCGTCAGCGGCACCGCCGAGAGCAGCGCCGCGGCGCCCAGGCCCACGTCCAGCCAGAGCAGCACCACCGTGATGTAGACCGTCGAGAGGGCGACCGTGACCAGCTCCTGGAGGCCCTCCTCCAACAGCTCGCGGAGCGCCTCGACGTCCGTGGTGGAGCGGGAGATGAGGCGGCCGGAGGTGTAGCGCTCGTGGAAGTCCAGGCCGAGCGCCTGGGCGTGCCGGAAGATCCGGCCGCGCAGGTCCAGCAGCACGTCCTGGCCGGCCCGGGTGGAGAGCCGGACGAAGACCCACTGGAGGCCGCCGGACGCCACGGCACTCAGGCCCGCCACCACGGCCAGTACCAGCAACGGGCCGCGGTCGCCCGCCCGTAGGGCCGGCACCACGCGGTCCAGCCCGTAGGCGACCAGCAGCGGACTGGCCTGCGCCGCGGCCTGTTGGAGCAGCAGCGCGAGGGTGGCCACCGCCACCCGGCCGCGGTGCGGGGCGAGCAGCGAGCCCAACAGGGCGCGCGAGGCGCCCTTGGGGGTGGGCAGCAGATCCGCCGCCACGGCGTCCGGGGCGTCGCCCGGTGCGTCGGGTGGGGCGCCGGGCGCGGTGTCGTCCGGGGCGGGGCGCCGCCGCCGCGGCAGCCGGCTCCCCGGGCCGTCGGCCGGCCGCCCGGTCTGCGTCGTCGTCATCGCGCGCCCTCCCCCTCGTGCCACCCCGGGCCCGGGCCGCGCTCCGGGCCGCCCGACATCAACGCCGCGTACTCCGCGCTCTCCCGCAGGAGTTGGCGGTGCGTACCGACGGCGGCTATCCGACCGCCGGAGAGCAGCGCCACCCGGTCCGCCAGCAGCACCGTGGACGGCCGGTGGGCCACCACGAGCGCCGTCGTGGTGGCCAGCACCTCGCGCAGCGCCGCCTCCACCCGCGCCTCGGTGTGCACATCGAGCGCGGAGAGCGGGTCGTCGAGGATCAGGCACCGCGGCCGGCCGACCACCGCGCGGGCCAGCGCCAGCCGTTGGCGCTGCCCGCCCGACAGGCTCATCCCCTGCTCGCCCACCTCGGTGTGCTCCTGGCGGGGGAGGGCCGCGACGAACTCCTCGGCCTGCGCGACCCGTAGGGCCCGCCGCAGATCCGCCGCGCGGTCCGCCGCCGTGCCGTGCGCGGTGCCGTCTGCGGCGACTTCCGCCGTGTCGTCCGCCGTGTCGTCCGCGGTGCCCATCAGGACGTTCTCCGCCACCGTCGTGGAGAACAGGGTGGGCTCCTCGAAGGCCACCGCGACCAGCGCCCGGGCCTGTGCGCGGGTGAGCGAGGCCAGGTCCCGGCCGTCCAGGGTGATCCGGCCCGCGGTGGGGTCGTAGAGCCGCGGCACCAGCGCGGTGAGCGTGGTCTTGCCGCTGCCCGTCGCGCCGACCAGGGCCATCGTCTCCCCGGGGCGGACGTGCAGGTCGACGCCGCGCAGGGCCGGCGGGGCCCCCGGAGGAGCGTCCGGGTAGCGGAACTCCACCCCCTCGAAGACCAGCCCGCCGCCGGCCCGTTGGGGACGCGCGCCCGGTCGGCGCGGGGCCGGGCCGGCCTCCTGGAGCGGCGGCTCGTCCAGCACCTCGAAGTACCGGTCGGCGGCGGTCGCCGCGGCGCTGCTCATCGCCAGCAGGAAGCCGATCGAGTCCACCGGCCAGCGCAGCGCCAGCGCCGTCGACAGGAACGCGACGAGGGTGCCGGCGGACACCTGCCCGTCGGCCACCTGGACCGTCCCCAGCACCAGCGCGGCGGCCAGCGCCAGCTCCGGCAGGAGGGTGCCCACGCCCCAGAGCACCGACAGCAACCGGGCCTTGGCCAACTCGGTGGTGCGGACCGCGCCGGCCAGCTCCCGGAACGCGCCGGCCTGGCTGCGGTGCCGCCCGAACCCCTTGATGATCCGGATGCCGAGCACCGACTCCTCGACGACCGTGGTCAGGTCGCCGACCTGGTCCTGGGCAAGCCGGGCGGCCCGCCCGTACTTGGCCTGGAAGACCGAGCAGAACACCATCAGCGGCAGCACCGGCACCATCAGCACCAGCCCCAGCGTCCACCGCTGGGCCAGCAGGAGCACCCCGCCGACCACGATCGTCGCGCCGTTCACCAACAGGAACGTCATCGGGAACACCAGGAACAGGCGCAGCAGTTGGAGGTCGGTGGTGGCCCGGGAGAGCAACTGCCCGGAGGCCCAGCGGTCGTGGAAGGCCACCGGCAGCCGCTGCACATGGCGGTAGAGCGCGTCCCGCATGGACGCCTCCACCGCGGCCGTGGGGCGCGCCACCAGCCACCGCCGCAGCCCGAACAGCGCCGCCTCGGCGAGTCCGAGCAGCAGCAGATACCCGCCGCCGCGCCACACCCCGCCGGTGTCCCCGTGCGCCACCGGGCCGTCCACCAGCCACTTGAGCACCAGCGGGATGACCACCGAGATGCAGGACGCCACCACCGCCACGCCCGCCGCGGTGAACAGCCGCGCCCGCACCGGCCGGACGAACGGCCACAGGCGTAAGAGCGAGCGCACCGCGGAGCGCCGTACCGCTCCGGTCCGCCCGCTGTCGGACGTCGAACGCATGGTCGTGGCCATCACCCGCGAGCGTACGGCGCCCCACTGACATCGCTCACGCGGATTGGGCCGGAGCGGCCGGAACGAGGTGGGTGGGGGCCGGTAAAACGCCTTGGTATGAGGCTTGTTGACGCGGAGTCGGACATCCGGCCTCCGGCCCGGTGCGCCCGTCTCGTCAGCCGGGCACCGCGCGGAACAGCAGCACCGTCCGTTCCGGGACGGTGAGTTCGGCGCCGGCCGCGAACGTGCCGGCCACAGGGGGGAGTTGGGGCGTTCCGTCCGCCGTGTCCGCCCCATGTGGACTGTCTGGCCCGCCCGGCTCGACGGAGGTGTCCACCAGGAGCTCGTAGGCGCCCGCCCAGGGCAGGCCGGGCAGGACCACGTCCCGGGGGCGATGGTCGGCGTGCAGCACGGCCAGGAAGCTGTCGTCGGTGACCCGGGCGCCGTGGGCGTCGCGCTGCGGGATGTCGTTGCCGGACAGGTACATGGCCAGCGTGGCGCCGGGGGCGTACCAGTCCGCCTCGGTCATCTCGGTGCCGTCCGCGCGGAACCACGCCAGGTCGCGCAGGCCGCCGCGGCGCTGCGGGCGGCCGGAGAAGAACGCCCGGCGGCGGAGCACCGGGTGGGCGCGGCGCAGCGCGATCAGGCGGGCGGTGAGGGTGGCCAGGGCCCGCCAGTGGGGGTCGTCCAGCAGCGACCAGTCGAGCCAACTGGTCGCGTTGTCCTGGCAGTAGGCGTTGTTGTTGCCGTGCTGGGTGCGGCCCAGCTCGTCGCCGGCCACCAGCATCGGGACGCCGGTGGACAGCAGCAGCGTGGTCAGCAGGTTGCGGAGCTGGCGGCGGCGCAGCGCGGCGACGGCGGGGTCGTCGCTGGGGCCCTCGGTGCCGCAGTTCCAGGACCGGTTGTCGTGGGTGCCGTCCCGGTTGTCCTCGCCGTTGGCCTCGTTGTGCTTGTGCTCGTAGCTGACCAGGTCGCGCAGGGTGAAGCCGTCGTGCGCGGTGATGAAGTTGACCGAGGCGTACGGGCGGCGGCCGCCCCAGGCGTAGAGGTCGCTGGACCCGGAGAGCCGGTAGCCCAGGTCGCGGACGTCGTGGGCGCCGCCGCGCCAGAAGTCCCGGACGGTGTCCCGGTAGCGGTCGTTCCACTCCGTCCACAACGGCGGGAAGGCGCCCACCTGGTAGCCGCCGGCGCCGACGTCCCACGGCTCGGCGATCAGCTTGACCCGGCGCAGCACCGGGTCCTGGGCGATCACCGCGAGGAACGGGGAGAGCATGTCGACGTCGTGCAGGGAGCGGGCCAGCGCGGCGGCCAGGTCGAAGCGGAAGCCGTCCACGCCCATCTCGGTGACCCAGTAGCGCAGCGAGTCGGTGATCAGCCGCAGGACCTGCGGCTGGACGACGTGGAGGGTGTTGCCGCACCCGGTGTAGTCGGCGTAGCGGCGCGGGTCCCCCTGGAGGCGGTAGTAGCCGCGGTTGTCGATGCCGCGCAGACTGAGGGTCGGGCCCCGTTCACCGGCCTCCGCGGTGTGGTTGTAGACGACGTCGAGGATCACCTCGATGCCGGCGTCGTGCAGCGCCCGCACCATCCGCTTGAACTCGCCCACCTGTTGGCCGCGGGTCCCGGTGGCGGCGTACCCGGCGTGCGGCGCGAAGTAGCCGATGGAGTTGTAGCCCCAGTAGTTGCGCAGCCCGCGGCGCACCAAGTGGTCCTCGTGCGCGAACTGGTGGACCGGCAGCAGCTCGACGGCGGTCACCCCGAGGCGGGTGAGGTGCGCGAGCGCCGCCGGGTGGGCGAGGCCGGCGTAGGTGCCGCGCAGCCGCTCCGGGATGCCGGGGTGGCGCATGGTGAAGCCCTTGACGTGGAGCTCGTAGAGGACCGAATCCGGCCACGGGGTCTTGGGCCGCCGGTCGTCCCGCCACTCGTCGCCCCCGTCCCCGTCGTCGTACCCGCCGACCACCACGCCCTTGGGGACGTGCGGCGCCGAGTCGCGGTCGTCCCGCACGGTGTCGGCGATGTGCTGCTCGGGCCAGTCCCGGACGTGCCCGTAGAGCTGGGCGGGCAGCGCGGGACCGGTGGGGCCGGTCTCGGTACGGGTCCCGAAGTCGCCGTCCACGGCCCGGGCGTACGGGTCGAGCAGCAGCTTCGCCGGGTTCCAACGGGCGCCCGTCCAGGGGTCCCAGCGGCCGTGCACGCGGTAGCCGTAGCGCTGGCCGGGGTGGACGCCGGGCAGGAAGCCGTGCCAGATCTCGTGGGTCAGCTCGGTGAGGGCGTAGCGGGTCTCCTGCCCCTCGTCGTCGAAGAGGCACAGCTCGACGGCCTCGGCGCCGCCCGCCCAGAGGGCGAAGTTGGTGCCGGCGGCGCCGTCCGGCCCGGTGCGGTGGCGGGCCCCCAGGGGCGTCGGGCTGCCGGGGCGGACGTCCGCGGGCGGGGCGAGCGGTTGGTCCGCCACCGCCTCCTGCTCGGGTGCGCTGGACACGTGCCGGCCTCCTGCGGCTGAAGGGCTCAAGTCCGGGCGGTCGCCCGGCCGTCGACCGGGGGCGTCCCGGCCGTGCGCGGGGCCGCCGCCCGCGGTGCGGTGCTGCACCGTTGTTCTGCCCGCAACCGGGCGTTGCCTCACGCTTCGCGCCACCGCGGAGTTCCGTTGTCCCGGGTCCGCTCGCCGCGGTCCGTGGTGCGCCCGGCAAAGCCGCCCCGCCCGTGCCGCGGCGCGTCCATGACATTCCGATACGCGGCATACCGTCCAACTCGCGCATCATCCGTCACAATCCGGCGTATGACCGGCCATCAGGACCACCGACCAGGGGGCGCCCCCCGGGGCCGCACCGCGGGCCGCGCGCCGACGGGCCGCCGGCCGCACCGCCTGAGCCGCACCACCCGCGCACTGCTGGCCGCGCTCACCGGCGCGGTGGCGCTGACCGGCTGCGCCCAACCGGACCTCTTCCTCGGGGGCGCGCCACCCGCCCCGGAGGAGGCCATCCGCATCGTCCCCGGAGACGGCGCCCGCGGCGTACGGGCCAACGGGCGGCTGGAGGTCCGGGTGCCGACGGGCCGGTTGGAGCGGGTCGAGGTCAACCGCACGTCCGGCGGCGGCCGGCAGCCGGTCGCCGGCCGGATCTCCCGGGACGGCACGATCTGGCGACCGGTCTCCGACTCCCTCGAACTCGGCGCCCGGTACACCGTGGACGCGGTCGCGCTGGACGGCGCCGGCCGCCGCACCAGCCGGCGCACCACCTTCACCACCTTCGCGCCCGCGCACCGCGTCCTCGGCTTCTACTCGCCGGAGAGCGGCACCACGGTCGGCACCGGCCTGATCTTCTCGCTGGTCTTCAACCGGCCGGTCGTCGACCGCGCCGCCGTCGAGCGCGCGGTCACGGTCAGCGCCCGGCCCGCCGTCGAGATCGCCCCGCACTGGTTCGGCCACCGGAGGCTGGACTTCCGTCCCCGCACCCGTTGGCGCCCCGGCACCCGCCTCACCGTCCGGCTGCGGCTGCGCGAGGTGCGGACCGGCCCCGGCTCCTACGGGGTCCAACACAAGACCCTGCACTACCGGGTGGGCCGGGACCAGGTCAGCGTCGTGGACGTCGCCCGGCACACGCTGACCGTCCACCGTGACGGCCGGCTGCTGGCCGTCCTGCCGGTGACCGCCGGCAACGAGGACAACCCCACCTACAACGGGACGATGGTGATCCTGGAGCGGCACGCGGTGACCCGGATGGACGGGGACACCGTCGGCTTCGGCACCGAGTACGACATCCCGGACGTGCCGCACGCCATGCGGCTGACCCGCTCCGGCACCTTCCTGCACGGCAACTACTGGGCCTCGCCCCGGGTCTTCGGCGGCCTCAACACCAGCCACGGCTGCGTCGGGTTGAAGGACATCCGGGGCGGCGGTCCGGACACCCCCGCCGGCTGGCTGTACCGGAACTCGATCGTCGGCGACACCGTGGAGGTCCACAACTCCCCGGACCGCACCGTCGCCGCCGACAACGGCCTGGGTGGCTGGAACATGCCGTGGTCGGTCTGGCGGGCGGGCGGCGCACGGCACTGAACCGGCTCCGGCCGTTTGAGGCCCCGGCGCGCGTCACCGGGCGCTCGTACGCATGCCCGCAGCCCCACCCGCCGCACGCGACTAAACGCCTACCAGCGTGGGGAGTTGACTGTCGGTGCGGTGTGGTTATCTAGCGGCACGCACCCGGTCGGCGTCGCCCGGGCGCGGGCCAGTCGCGGGCCGTGCGAGGGGGAAAGGGGCCAGTCGTGAACGTCCAACCGATGCCGGGGGAGCCGGTGCGCCGGTCGCCGGTGCGCCGCGCGGGCGGTCCGCTCGCGCTGCTGCTCGCTCCGCTGCTGCTGTTGGTCTCCGCCTGCGGCGGCGACGCGGACGGCACGCCGCGCGGGCGCTCGACGGCGGGGACCGCCTCACAGGCCGCCGTGGTGATAGCGCCCGGGGACGGCGCCCGGGACGTGGCCACCAGCGGCGCCCTGAAGGTCACCGCCCGGCAGGGCACGCTGCGTTCGGTCAAGGTCACCGACGCCAAGGGCAACGAGGTCGACGGGCAGATATCCGGCGGCGGCGCCCTGTGGCGGCCCAGCACCCACCTCGGCGCCTCGACGCGGTACACCGTGGAAGCGGTGGCCGTGGACCACCGGGGCCGACAGGCCGCCGAGCACGCCTCGTTCACCACCCTCGTCCCGAAGAACACCTTCATCGGCGAGTACAGCCCCGAGAACGGCCAACGGGTCGGCGTCGGAATGCCGGTCTCGATCCGTTTCAGCCGCGGCATCACCAACCCCCGGGCCGTCGAGCGGGCCATCAAGGTCACCGCCCGGCCCACCGTCCCGATCGTCGGCCACTGGTTCGGCAACGACCGCCTGGACTTCCGCCCGGAGAAGTACTGGGCGCCCGGCACCAAGGTCACCCTCCGCCTCGACCTCAACGGCGTCGAGGGCCGCCCCGGCGTCTACGGCACCCAGGCCAAGCAGGTCTCGTTCACCGTCGGTCGCAGCCAGGTCAGCACCGTCGACGCCCGGACGAAGCAGATGACGGTGGTGCGCGACGGCAAGACCCTCAGGACCGTGCCGATCACCGCGGGCGCCCCCGGCACCGAGACCTACAACGGCCAGATGGTGATCAGCGAGAAGAGCCTGGTGACCCGGATGAACGGCCAGACCGTCGGCTACGGCGGCGAATACGACATCAAGGACGTCCCGCACGCGATGCGGCTGAGCGCTTCCGGCACCTTCATCCACGGCAACTACTGGTCGGGCCGGGCCGCGTTCGGCACCCGCAACGCCAGCCACGGCTGCGTCGGCCTCTACGACCAGCGCGGCGGCGGCGACCCCGACACCCCCGCGGCCTGGTTCTACCGCAACTCCCTCATCGGCGACCTCGTCATCGTCAAGAACTCCCACGACCGCACCGTCCAGCCCGACAACGGCTTCGGCGACTGGAACCTCTCCTGGGCCAAGTGGCGGGCCGGCTAAGGGACGTGGGGGGGGCGGCGGACGGCCGGGGGCGGGGCGGCGCGCAGGCGTTAACGCGTACTAACCTGCCGGCATGACTGTGCATCTTGAGGTCGCCGACGGCGTCGGCACCATCCGTCTGGACCGCCCGCCGATGAACGCCCTGGACATCGCCACCCAGGACCGGCTCCGCGTACTCGCCGAGGAGGCCGGCCGCCGCGACGACATCCGCGCGGTCGTCCTCTGGGGCGGCGAGAAGGTGTTCGCGGCCGGCGCGGACATCAAGGAAATGCAGGCCATGGACCACGCCGCGATGATCGTGCGGGCCAAGGCCCTGCAGGACTCGTTCACCGCCGTGGCCAAGATCCCCAAGCCGGTGGTCGCCGCGCTCACCGGCTACGCCCTCGGCGGCGGCTGCGAGTTGGCGCTCTGCGCCGACTTCCGGATCGCCGCCGAGAACGCCAAGTTGGGCCAGCCCGAGATCCTGCTCGGCCTGATCCCGGGCGCCGGCGGCACCCAGCGGCTGGCCCGGCTGTTGGGCCCGTCGAAGGCCAAGGACCTGATCTTCACCGGCCGGCACGTCAAGGCCGACGAGGCGCTCGCCATCGGCCTGGTGGACCGGGTGGTGCCCGCCGACGAGGTCCGCGCGCAGGCGCACGACTGGGCGGCGCGGCTGGCGTCCGGCCCCGCGCTGGCGCTGCGGGCCGCCAAGGAATCCGTCGACGCCGGGCTGGAGACGGACATCGAGACCGGCCTGACGGTCGAACGCAACTGGTTCGCCGGGCTGTTCGCCACCGAGGACCGGGAGATCGGGATGCGCAGCTTCGTCGAGGACGGGCCGGGCAAGGCCAAGTTCCTCTGAGGCGGCTGTTGTTGACGTGGCGTATGTGAAGTGGCCGGTACGCCATGCCTCGTGTGGGCGAATTGCGGAAACGCTCGCCACACCGTAATGGGGCCCCGCCGGCGGCCGTTGAGCCGTCGTCGCCCGCACGAGAGCGCCGCAGGTCAGCGGGGTGGTGACGGCCTTTCGCTGCCGTTGGCATATGTCGCGGGGGAGGCGCGGAGCCGGTGATTCCGGACACGGGATTCCGCAGGTTCCGCCCCCCAACGCACTGACGAGCGGTCATGATGGGGGCATGGCGGGCCTGGATGGAACGGAGCAGCCGCGGCCGCGGAGCGGAACGGCCGCCGCACGCTGGGGGATTCCCGGCACGGAGGGGCAGCCGCCCCCGGCCCCGGCCGGACCGGTGCCCACCGGGCTCGACCTGGTCGGCGACCCGACCCTGGGCGAGGTCAGACTTCCCTCGCGCCCCCAGTCCGCGCGCATCGCACGCCGGTTGACCGCCGCCATCCTCCTCACGCAGTGGTCCCTGACGCCCCAACTCGCCGAGCACTCCGTGCTGCTGGTCTCGGAGTTGGTGGGCAACGCCGTGCGGCACACCGGCGCCCGGACGTTCGGGCTGCGGATACTGCGCCGGCGCGGCTGGATCCGGGTGGAGGTGCGCGACCCCTCGCGCGGGCTGCCCTGTCTGATGCCGGTGCAGGCGATGGACGTCAGCGGGCGCGGGCTCTTCCTCGTCGACAAGCTCTCGGACCGCTGGGGCGTGGACCTGCTGCCGCGCGGCAAGACGACCTGGTTCGAGATCCGGGTCAGCGACCGCTGACCGGCTGCTGACCGTCGGGGCGTCGCTCCCGTGAAACGGGACCGGGGCCGTCCCGCGGGATGCCGCGGGGCGGGCCCCGGTTCCCGGCCGTCGGCGGGCGGAAGGGGTGGCCCGCGCGGCCGGACGCGACCGGACCCGCGTCAACGGGCGGTCGCCGCGGACGACTATCGCAGGCCGCCCCGCCGCCGACCAAAGCCGACAAAGAGGGTATGGCACGACAACTCGCCATCAAATGAGGGGAGTGGCGGGGTGAGCTATGCCACCGCCGCCGTTCGCAGCCGTCCGCCGCCGTTCGCGGTCACCCGTCGCCGGCGGTCCGTAGGATGGGACGTTCCGAAGGACACGGACCCATACGACTCGGACCGAACACGTGAGGGGGAGGGACCATGCGCCGGCTGCGCCGCTCCGCGACGCTGACCCTGCTGCTCCTCCTCGCGGTCGCGTTCGGCCCGTTGCTCTGCCGGATCGGCGGCGACCAGGCGTGGCTCGCCGGCCGCGCCGCCGCGGCCGCCGACATCTGGCGCAGCGCCCCCGCGGGCCCGACCACCGCCTCCGCCGCGGCGCCGGCCGCCACCGCCCCGATCGCGGTGGCCGACGGCGTCAAGCACTGCTCCGGCCGCCATGCGCCGAGCCCCGGCGAGGCCGCCCCGCTGCCGGCCCCGCACCGCGCCGAGCCGCTCGCCCCGGACACCACCGGGCCCGGGCCGCTCGCCGCCGACCTCCCCCGGACCTTCGCCCTGGCCCGCCCGCCCACCGACGGCGGCCCCGCCACGGACCACACCGCGCTCCTGCCCGTACTGCGGATATAGGCCGATCCGCCCGGCCTCCCCGCTCGTACACCCCCTTCGCACCACAGGAGCTTTCGCATGCCCGCTTCCGCTTCCCCTGCCCGCAAACTCGCCGCCGTCGGCGCGGTCCTCGCGCTGGTGGTGGCGGTGATCGCCATCGCCGTCGCGGTCGGCAAGGCCGTCGAGAACGGCCGGGAGACCACCCCCGGCGCCGCCGCCTCCGTCACGCCCCAGGAGGACGACGGCCAGCAGAAGTTGTACGACGACCTCGCCAAGCGCACCAGCCGCCGCACCGCCGGCGACCCGCTGGCCCTCGGCAAGCCCGACGCCCCCGTCGTGCTGGTCGAATACGCCGACTACCAGTGCTCGTTCTGCGGCCGCTTCACCCGCGAGACCCAGCCCGAGCTGGTCAAGAAGTACGTCGACGACGGCACCCTGCGGATCGAGTTCCGCAACTTCACCATCTACGGCGCCGACTCCGAGCGCGCCGCCCGCGCCTCCTGGGCCGCCGGCCGGCAGGGCAAGTTCTGGCAGCTGCACGACGAGCTCTACGCCAAGACCCGCAAGGGCGACGCGCTCGCCGAGGACAAGCTGGTCGAGCTGGCTCGCACCGCCGGCGTGCCCGACCTGGACAGGTTCCGCACCGACCTGAACTCCCCGGCCGCCGAGCAGGCGTTGAAGAAGGACCAGGAGGAGGGCTACCAGATCGGCGTGCAGTCCACCCCGTCCTTCCTGATCAACGGCCGGCCGGTCGCCGGCGCGCAGGAGACCCGGCTCTTCGAGCAGACCATCGAGCAGGCCGCCGCGAGCGCGCGGCACAAGGGCGCGGGGGCCGGCAAGTGACCGGCGACATCGGCTACCTCGCCGCGTTCCTCGGCGGGGCGCTCGCACTGATCAGCCCGTGCAGCGCCCTGCTGCTCCCGGCGTTCTTCGCCTACTCGCTGGCCAGCCCCGGCCGACTGCTGGCCCGCACCGGGGTGTTCTACCTGGGGCTGGCCACCACCCTGGTGCCGCTGGGCGCGGCCTCCACCGCCGCCAGCAAGCTCTTCAACGGCAACCGCGACCTCCTGATCGCGGTCGGCGGCTGGCTCGTCATCGCGCTCGGCCTGGCGCAGATCGTCGGCCTGGGCTTCGCCTCCCGGCGCGCACAGGAAGCGGCTGCCCGGATCACCCCGCGCACCGCCCTGTCCACCTTCCTGCTCGGCTGCGTCTACGGCCTGGCCGGCTTCTGCGCCGGGCCGATCCTCGGCTCGGTGCTGACCGTGACCGCGGTCAGCGGCTCCCCGGTCTACGGCGCCTCGATGCTCGCCGTCTACGCGCTGGGCATGGCGCTGCCGCTCTTCGTGCTCGCCCTGCTCTGGGACCGCTTCCGGCTGGGCACCCGGGGCTGGCTGCGCGGCCGCGAGTTCACCCTCGGCCGGCTGCGGCTGCACACCACGTCGGTGGTTTCCGGCCTGTTCTTCATCGGCATCGGCGTGCTGTTCCTGACCTTCAACGGGACCAGCGCGCTGCCCGGGATCGTCGACGCGGACTCCGACATCCGGCTGGAGAAGTGGGCGCGCCACCTGGGCGACGCCGTGCCCAACGCGGTCCTGCTCGCCCTCGCCGCGCTGGTGATCGCCGCCGTGCTCGGCCGGATCGCCCTGCGCCCGGACCGCAAACGGGACGCCGCGGCCGGGCGCGGCGCGCAGGAGCCGAACGACTCCGGTGGCACGCCCGGCTAGGGCCCGCCCCAAGGCAGGCGTGCGCTATGCGCTCAACTGCCGGTGCCAGTCCGGGTGCGGGCGCCGGCGGGCGATCGGGCGGACGTGCCCGGGGTGGGCGTCCGCCCGGCGCCTGCGGTCGTTGCACAGCAGGCACTTGCCGTAGCCCGGGGGCAGTGGGTCCTCGGGGTCGCCGTGGAGCGGATCCACCGCGCCGTGGGGATGCAGGGCGCAGCCCGTCGGGCCGGCGGTGGTCCCGCCCAGCGAGCTGGCGGCGGTCAGCGCCCGGCGGAGGACGTCGACGAGCTCGTCGGCGTCCTGCCGGGTCGGCGCCGAGTGCAGCGCGGAGGCGAGGTCACAGGCAGCGGTCAGCGCGGTCTGGAGTTCGTGCAGGCGTGCGTCACCCATACCGTGGAGAGTAGGCGGCCCCACTGACAGTTGATCTTCCGATCGCACTTCGTGGCTTCCCATGGCCGGATGCATGCCCGCTGTGGGCCATGGTTTAGCACCGCGGCGATGACCGTCGCCTGGCCGTCGTGTGACGGGACGGTGCCGGGCGGGCGCGGTGGCCCGCCCGCCGTCTCAGGGGGCGATCGGCAGCGCCCGCTTGTGGGCGGTGAGGCGGTAGCGCCGGACGATCGCCTCGAACGCGGCCTCCTCGACCGGCTCGCCCTCCAGGAAGTCGTCGATCTGGTCGTAGCTGACGCCCAGCGCGTCCTCGTCGGGCTTGCCCGGGTCGAGGGTCTCCAGGTCGGCCGTCGGGACCTTCTCGACCAGCTCGGCGGGGGCGCCCAGCGCCCGGGCGACGGCGCGCACCCGGCGCTTGGTCAGCCCGGTCAGCGGCACCACGTCGGCCGCGCCGTCGCCGAACTTGGTGAAGAAGCCGGAGACCGCCTCCGCGGCGTGGTCGGTGCCCACCACCAGGCCGGCCTGGGCGCCCGCCACCGCGTACTGGGCGATCATGCGCTGGCGGGCCTTGATGTTGCCGTGCACGAAGTCCTGTTGGTGGGCGTCGCGGAAGGCGACGCCGCCGTCCAGCGCGGAGGCCAGTGCGGCATCGCTGGCCGGCCGGACGTCGACGGTCAGCAGGCGGTCGGCGCGGATGAAGTCCACCGCCCGCTGGGCGTCCTTCTCGTCCGCCTGCACCCCGTAGGGCAGCCGCATGGCGAAGAACGTGGCGTCGTGACCCTCGGCGCGGGCCCGCTCCACGGCGAGCTGGCAGAGCCGACCCGCGGTGGTGGAGTCGACACCGCCGCTGATCCCCAGCACCAGGGAGCGCAGCCCCGTGGAGGTGAGCTGCGCTGTGAGGAAGGACACCCGGCGCTCGATCTCCCGGGCGGCGTCGAACTCCGCGGTCACCTGGAGTTCCTGGGCTATCTCCTGCTGCAGGGCCTTGGCCGCCGGGTCCGTCACGGGTGCTCCTTCACGCTCTTCGTCACGCGCTGTTCCCCCACCGCGCGCTTCAGGTCACGCGGAGTGTCGGCCAGGCGTATCGGGGTACTGCCCGAGAAGTTTAGGCGGGGTGCGCCCACTTCTTGAGCTCGGCCCTGCTGCCGAAGGAGGCGACGTTCTTGTCCAGCGGGGTGTCGGTGTACTGGTGGATCCGCCACTTCGCCTTGATCCGCGGGTGCCCGGCCGCGACGTAGTCGGCGATCCACAGCCCGTCGGCGGCGTACGAGGTGGTGTCGCGGTGCAGCCAGAAGTCGCGGTTGCAGTAGAGCAGCACCCGGTGGCTGGGGCGCAGCTTCTTGACCTCCTGGAGGAACTGGTCCTTCTGCGCGTTGCTGGCGTAGGAGCCGGCGCCGGTGGTCTCCCAGTCCGCGGCCAGGACGTCGCCGTGCACCGACGCGCACCGCTCCACGAAATAGCGGGCCTGGGCGGCGATGTTGCCCGGCCACAGGAAGTGGTAGAAGCCGACCACGGCCCCCGCCTCGCGGGCCCGCGCCGCCTGGGCCGACTGGTGCGGATTGACGTAGGAGCGGCCCTCGGTCGCCTTGATCAGGACGAAGTCCAGACCCTTGGCGGAATATCCGGTGTTGTAGGAGCTGACATCGACACCGTGCAGCATGAGCGGCCTCCTGCCGTCGGACCTACGGAAAAGCGAAGCGTCATCTGCGCGAAGCGGCAGTCGCCCCTTCAGCAGTTCAGCATGTTCACGACCGGAGACGCCAGATTGCCGCGCCGAAGTTCCCGGCGGCGCGGGCGAGTTGGTGACCCGGGGCGCGGGTGGGGCGTGTGGGGCGGGAGAGGCGGATGGGTGAACTCGTCCCGTTCGCCCGGCCGTTTCAGCTTCGTTCGTTCCTGCGAGCCGGTGCCGGGGCGGGGGCCAGGCTGAACACCCGGCGGACGAAGCGGGCCCGGCGGGTGGCGCGCAGCTCCGCGATCAGCGCCCGGTAGCGCTCGGCGGCCGGTCCGGGGCCGTGCCGGCGGGCGTTCTCCAGCGCGGCCGCGGCCATCGCCCGGCGCCGTTCCGGGTTCCCGGCCAGGTCCAACAGCGCCCCGACCAGCGCTCGTCCGTCGTCGGGCGGCACCAACACCCCGCCCCCGCCGCCGTCTTGGAGCAGTTCGGCGAGGCCGGGCGGGCGGCCGGTGCCGACGACCGGGACGCCGCGCCGCACCGCCTCGACCAGGGCCGGCCCGGACGCCTCGGCGTCGGAGGCCGACGCGGCGAGCGTCGCGCCCGCGAACTCCGCCCCGTCCGGCGTCCGCGGTCCGGCCAACTCCGCCCGCCCGGCCAGCCCCAGCCCGTCGATCAGGCTGCGCAGCCGGTCGCGTTCGGGACCCTCGCCGTGAATCCGCAGCCGCCAGCCGGGCTGTTCGGCGCAGACCGCGGAGAACGCCTCGACGAGCAGGTCGAAGCGCTCGCCGGGGACGAGTGGGCCGGCCGCGACGAGCGTCGGCGCGGTCGGGCTCGTCGCGGGGGCTGCCGCCGGCTTTGCCTCCGGGCCGGCCGGCGGGTCGTCCGGCGGCGGGACAACGGCCGGCACCGCCAGCACCCGCACACCGGGCAGCGGCAGCCGCGCCCGCCAACGGGCCGCCTCCGCCTCGGTGGTGGTGACCAGCGCGTCCAACGACCGGTAGAGGTCGGCGAGTTCGGCCAGCAGCGGGGCGCCGTGCGCGTCGTACCGCAGCGGCACCCGGCCGATCCGCAGGGCCCGGCGGGGGCCGAAGCGGGCCAGATAGGCGTTGATGCCCGGCCGGGTCCCGATCAGGACGTCGGCGTCGGCGGCGCGCAGGAACTCCGCGGCCCGCAGGTCGACCAGCCGGCTGTACTGGTGGTGGTGCCGGTCGGCGCGCGGGAAGTCCAGCGCGGGCGCGCCGAACAGCGGGTGCGCCATGTCGTCGCTGCCCACCCGGATGTCCACCAGCGGCACCAGGCGCAGCCGGGGGTCCACCGCGCACCGCGGGACCTCCCGGTGGCGCAGCATCGAGACCAACTCGACGTCGTGGCGGTCGGCGAGCGCGGCGGCGAGCGCGAGGGTGGCGCGCAGGGGGGCGCCGACGGCGTACGCGTTGTGCAGCAGGAACGTGATCTTCATGAGTGTGGTGCGGGGTCTCTGCGAGGTGTTCCGGGGGTGCGACCACGGGTGTCGGCGCCGTGCCCCTCGACGCCGGGCCGTCCGTGCGTCGGCCGGGCCGGTCCGCGTCCGGTTCCGCGGGTGGCCCGTCCGGCAGCGGCCACCGTCCCGGGAGCGGGTAAGCCGAGGACGTGCCCCGGGTGAGAGGCCGGTAAGCGCGGGTGAGAGCGCGGTAAGAAAGCGCCCGGTGGGGCCGGCCGCGCGGGGGGACCCGCGTCCCGGACCGGGTGCCTTGGCAGACTTGCCGGGTGACCCACTCCGTGCTGCTGGCCGAGGACGACCGCCCGATCCGCACCGCGCTGGAACGCGCGCTGACCCTGGAGGGCTACCGCGTCCACGCCGTCGCCGACGGTATCCAGGCGCTGGCCGCCGCCCACCGCGAGCGGCCGGACGTGATCCTGCTGGACGTGATGATGCCGGGGATCGACGGGCTCCAGGTCTGCCAGGTGCTCCGCGCCGAACAGGACCGCACCCCGATCCTGATGCTCACCGCCCGGGTCGATACCGCGGACCGGATCGCCGGGCTGGACGCCGGCGCCGACGACTACGTGGTCAAGCCGTTCGAGATCGAGGAGGTCTTCGCCCGGCTGCGGGCGCTGCTGCGGCGCAGCGCCCAGCCGTCGCCGGCGCGGGCGGTCGACGGTGCCGGGCCCGACGAGGGGTACGACGCCCGGGCCGCGGAGAGCGGCGTCGTGGAGGCGGCCGACCTGCGGATCGACGGCCCCTCGCGGCGCGCCTGGCGCGGGGAGCGCGAACTGGAGCTGACCCGCACCGAGTTCGAACTGCTGGAGCTGCTGGTCCGGAATGCCGGGATCGTCCTGGACCACTCGACGATCTACGACCGGATATGGGGCTATGACTTCGGACCCGGCTCGAAGAACCTCGCGGTCTACGTCGGCTATCTGCGGCGGAAGGTGGACGTGCCGGGCAGCCGGCCGCTGATCCACACGGTGCGCGGCGTCGGCTACGTCCTCCGGGAGGACTGAGGTGTTCGGGCGCCGCGGGCCGTCCGTCCGGCTTCCGGGGGCCCGCCGGTGGCTGGTGGCCTGGCTGCGCGCCCGCAAGCCCGCCAGCCTGCGCACCTCCTTCGCGCTGGCCTTCGCCGCCGGCGCCGCCGGGGTGACCGTGCTGGTCGGGTTCCTCAGCTATGACGCGGCGGCCCGGCTGGTGCGGATGGACGAGAAGTCGTTCTTCACCGAGGTCGTCCGGGACCTGCGGGCCCAGGTGCAGCAGGAGCCGCACACCGTCGCCGACTACGCCACCGGCCCCGGCCGCGACCCGGGCGGACCGCGGGACGAACTGGCCGGCGCCACCCGCACCGACGTCCAGGTCCTCACCGCCGACGGGCGGATCGCCGAGGCCGGGCGCCCCGCGCTCCCGGTGAGCGACGGCGAACGGCGCCTGGCCGCACAGCGGGAGGCCGGCCGCTTCGAGGAACGGGTCGCCGTCGTCGGCGGGACGGAGTACCACGTCGCCACGGTGGCGCTCGGCGGTGGCCGCGGCGCCGTCCAGGTCGCCCAGAAGTTCAGCGGCACCGAGGACCTGCTCGCCGCGCTCCAGCAGCGCACCGTGCTGCTGGCCGCCGGGGTGATCGCGCTGGCCGGGGCCGTCGGTTGGTGGCTGGCCCGCCGGATCACCGGGCGGCTGGTCCATCTGACCGCGGCCGCGGAGAGCGTCGCCGGACACGGCCGGGTCGATGTGCAGGTGCCGGTGGCCGGCCGGGACGAGGTCGCCCGGCTCGGCCGGGCCTTCGACGACATGCTCGGCCGGCTGACCGTCGCGATCCGCGACCAGCAGCGGCTCGTCCAGGACGCCGGGCACGAGCTGCGCACCCCGCTGACCTCGCTGCGCACCAACATCTCGCTGCTCAAGCGCTTCGACGAACTGCCGCCGGACGCCCGCGAGGAGCTGCTGGCCGACCTGGCCGGCGAGGCCCGCGAACTGACCGACCTCGTCAACGAGTTGGTGGCGCTGGCCGCCGGGCAGCACGGCGACGACCCGGCGTCCGAGGTGCGCCTGGCCGAGGTCGTCGAGCGGGCGGCCGCCGCGACCCGTCGGCGCACCGGCCGGGAGATCACCGTGCGCACCGACCGCCCGGCGGTGGTCGCGGGCCGCCCGGCCGCCCTGCACCGGGCGGTCGGCAACCTCCTGGAGAACGCCGCCAAGTTCGACGCCGACGGGACCGCGCCGATCGAGGTGGTGGTCACCGGGGCCCGCGTCGAGGTCCTCGACCGCGGCCCCGGCATCGCCGAGTGCGACCTGCCCTACGTCTTCGACCGCTTCTACCGCGCCCCGGCCGCCCGCGGCCTCCCCGGCTCGGGCCTCGGCCTCGCCATCGTCCGCGAGGTGGCCCTGACCCACGGGGGCCGGGCCTTCGCCGCGCCCCGCCCCGACGGCGGCGCCTGCCTGGGCTTCACGGTCGCCGAGGACGCCCTGGGGCCGGCCACCGAAGGGGCAAAGGAGGTCGCGGACGGGGTGGGGTGAGCGGGCGGCCGCCCGTCTGGCGTGCTCTGGGGTGCCGCCTGCCCGTTGGGCGCCAAGGGCTGGGTGGCGGGCGGGACTTGAGGGGGAGAGCGCCGGTGGTCCGAGGGGCCCCACGGACCGGGCGCCATCGGCTACGGAGCACGCACCGCCGCTACCGCCCCGGATGCTCCCCTTGGGCCGTTTCCACGTTCTGGTGGAGGTCGGCCGCGGCGTCCACCGCGCCCGCGGCGGAGAAGGCGACGCAGGCCAGGAGGGCGGCGGCTATCAGGCGGTGGGCGCCGGGGACGGAGCGGCTTCGGGGGCGGGCCGCCGGGGGCTCGGGGCTGAGCAGGGCGGCGACGCGGCGGGGGACCGGGCCGGTCGTCGCGGCGAGCGCGGGGCCGGGGCGGGGCGGGCCCGCGGGGTGCGTGCGGGTGGCCAGTGCGGCGCGGCCGATCGCGCGGGCGGTGAGCTGGCGGTCGCCCACCCGGGCGGCGGCGGCCTCGTCCGCCCAGCGCTCCAGCGCGTACGCCAACGGGGCGCGCAGGGCGCGCAGCAGCGGGTGCCAGGCCGCGGCCAGCGCGACGGTCAGCAGGAAGAGGTGGTGGCGGCCGGCGAGATGGGCGCGCTCGTGGGCGAACAGGGCCTCCCGCTCGGCCGACGGCAGCGCGCGCAGCATCCCGGCGGTGACCACCACCCTCCCCGGGCGGCCGGGGAGGGCGTAGGCGTCGGGTTGTGTGTCCGGCAGGACGCACAGGTCGCCGGCGAGGGCATGGCCGTCGGCGGTGCGCCGGGCGGCGCGCAGCTCGGCGCGGTGCCGCAGCGCGCCGCGGGCGAGGGCGATCGCTCCGCAGGCCAGCAGCGCACCGGCGATCGGGGCGGCCGGGACGGTCACCACCGCGTCGGTGCCCGGCAGCCCCCGCTGGAGGTGACCGAAGGCGGCGACCGGCGGCAGCCGCAGCGCCCCGGCGACCGCGAGCAGGCCCAGCGCCGCGGCCGTGCAGGCGGCGAGCACGGCGGCGCAGCCGGTCAGCAGCCAGGCCGCCGCCCGCGGCGGCAGCGACTCGGCGAGCCGGCGGGCGGCGGGCACCGCCAACAGCGGCATCAGCAGCGGGACCCAGACGGCGAAGATCACGGCGTGGTCCCAGGGGCGCCGCCGTGCGGGCCCGTGCCGTCGGAGCTCCCCGGCTCCGCCTCGTCCAGCAGCGTGCGGAGCAGCCGCTCGTCCTCATAGGTCAGCTCGGAGACGAAGCGGGCGAGCGCGGTGGTGCGGTCGTCCTGCTTGTCCAGCTCGCTGCGCATCCGCCGGGCGGTGAGCCCGGCGGAGTCGTGTATCGGGGAGTAGGCGAAGCCGCGGCCGGCGCGGGTGCGGGAGACCGCGCCCTTGTCGTGCAGCCGGCTGAGGATGGTGGTCACGGTGGTCCGGGCGAGCCGGCCGTCCAGCTCGCCCTGCACCTCGGCCGGGGTCAGCGGACCCTTGGCCGCCCAGAGGGCCGCCAGCACGCTCGCCTCCAGCTCGCCGGCGGGGCGGCGCTGTGCGGGTGGTGTCTCCGACATGGAACGGCCTCCACCCTTCCGTCGTCTACAGTTCCGTAGACCGTCTACGGCACTGTAGACGGTGGGTCCGCCGCTCGGCAGGCCCACAACCCATTATGGGAGGGGCCACTGACATGGCCGTAGCGGCCGCTGCACTGCACGTCGACACCGTCGCCCAGGCGGTCAACGTCCTCGACGCCGGCTCCCTGCTCGCCGCCTTCGGCGCGCTCGGGGTCGCCGTCGTCCTCTTCGCCGAGACCGGCCTCCTGGTCGGCTTCTTCCTGCCCGGCGACTCGCTGCTGTTCACCGCCGGGCTGCTGTGCGCGCCCGGCGTCGGCGGCGCCGTCCACCTCGCCCTGCCGCAGGTGCTGGCCGCCGCCGCGGTCGGCACCCTCCTCGGCTCGCAGACCGGCTACTGGATCGGCCGCCGCGGCGGCCGCGCCCTGCTCGCCCGCGGCCGCTCCCGCAAATTGCAGGAGGGCGCCGCCCGCGCCGAGGAGTACCTCGCCCGCTACGGCCACGCCAAGGCGATCCTGCTGGCCCGCTTCGTGCCCATCGTCCGCACCGTGCTCAACCCGCTCGCCGGCGCCCTGAACGTGCCGGCCCGCGTCTTCACGCTCTGGCAGCTCATCGGTGGCTTGATCTGGACGTTCGGCCTCACCTTCGCGGGATACGCGCTGGGCTCCTCGGTGCCCAACGTCGACCGCTACCTGCTGCCCGTCGTCGGCCTGGTGGTCCTGGCCTCGCTGACCCCGATCGCCCTCGAAGTGCTCCGTTCCCGCAGGCGGGGCCCGTCCGACGGACCGGACGAGGAGCCCGCCGATGCGCCGGATCACGCCACCGCGCCACCGGCACCCTGAACGACCCGGCACACTTGCTGAGGCACGCCGGCGTCGGCGCACCATCGAAGCCGCCCGGTAGCCCCAGCCCACGCACCACGCATCGACCCGCCAAGGAGTAAGCCCAGTGACCGACCTCGCCCTCGGCGGAGCCTCGATCGACGGCGGCCTGTACAAGTCCGTGACCGGCTTCGCCCAGGACATGCCGCACTTCCTCAACGTTCTGGTCTCCTACTGGACCGACTTCGGGTTGGGGGTCTTCGCGCTGCTGATGCTGGCCGGCTGGTGGCGCGCCCGACAGCGGCTCGGCGGCAGCTCCCGCCGCCGGCTGGGCCCGGGGGAGGGCCGGCACTCCGCCCCCGTGACGATGGCGATGGCGCTGGCCGTCCCGGTCATCGTGGTCCTGGCCTACGTGGCCAACGACGTGATCAAGAGCTTCTTCCACGAGCAGCGCCCCTGCCAGACCCTGCACGTCGTCACCGTCAACCCGTGCCCGCCCCTGGGCGACTGGTCCTTCCCCAGCAACCACTCCGTCATCGCCGCCTCCGCGGCCATCGCGCTGCTGCTGCTGGACCGCCGGCTCGGCGCTATCGCCATCCCGGCCGCGCTGCTGATGGGCGCCTCCCGGGTCTGGGTCGGCGCGCACTACCCGCACGACGTGCTGGTCGGCCTGGTCGTCGGCGTCGTGGTCGCCGCGGCCCTGATGCCGCTCGCCCGACGGGCCGCCCCGCTCGTCGAACGCGTCCTGGAGACGCCGCTGCGTCCCCTGGTGTCCGCCCGGTGACGCCCTCGGGGGCGCCGCCGGAGCCGGCCACCGGCCCACGCCTCGGCGCGCCCCCGAGGCAACTGCTCGCCCTGGCGGCCCTCTTCGCCGCCCTCTTCGCCGCGCTGGCCGTCACCACGGCCGCGCGGCACGGCGCCCCGTTCGCTCCCGAACGGGGCGCGCTGCGTTGGGCGCTGGCCCACCGCGGGGAGCCGCTGCGCTCCCTGGCGAGCGCCCTGACCGCCACCGGCACCGGCGTCGTCCCCTATCTGATGGCGCTCCTCGCCGGCCTGTTGGCCGGCCGCGACGCCCGCGGCCGGCTGCGCGCGGGGGCCGGCGCGGTGCTGGTCCTCGCCGCCTGCCAGGCCGTCCGCTACGGCCTGATGGAGCTGCTCGCCCGCCCCCGGCCGCCGGCCGCCGACTGGATCGGCGGCGCCACCGGCTACTCCTTCCCCTCCGGCCACTCCTCCACCGCCGCGCTGGCCGCCGGCCTGCTGGCCTGGGGCGTGCTGCGCCGCGCCCGCCCCGGCGCCGGCCGCCCCTGGTGCGCGCTGCTCGCCCTGTGGGCCGTCGGCGTCGGCCTCACCCGGATCTACCTGGGCGTCCACTGGGCCGGCGACGTGCTGGCCGGCTGGCTGCTGGCCGCCGCCCTGCTCGCCCTCGCGCTGCTGCTGGACCCCCTGGTCGTCCCGCCGCCCGACGGGGGCCGGCAAGGCCCTCCCGGCGGCTTGCCCATGAATCGCTGACCCATGAATCGCTGACGATCGGCCCAGGTCTTGCCCAAGGCCGCATGGACCCCCGTCGCGCCGAGCAGCCACTGGGCTGGGCACCGCCGGCCGCGCCCGGCCGTCACCGGTGCCGCGCCCGCACCCGTTGACCGCGCAAGCCCTGGGGGATCGCCATGAAGCAGCAGACGAGCGTCCCGCCGGTCGCCCCGGTGGGCGGCCCGAAGAATCGTTGCCCCGCCGCCGCGCCCGCCGACCCCACCCCGTGTGACGGCCCGCCCGACGCCGCCACCCTCGTCGACCGGCACGGCCGGGAGGTCGCCGGCTGCGTCCACCACTGCGCCCGGCTGCTCCCCGGCCTCGACGGCGCCCGCGTGCACCCCTTCGTCCCCGCCGCCCGGGCCCTGGACATCTACGTCCGGGCCCGCGAACTCCCGCCGTTCGCCTGGGAGATCGGGCGCTAGGTGCCGGGGCAGCACGCCCGGACCGCCGGCGGCCCAGCACAAACGCCCCGGGCGCCGGCGGGAGTTCCTCCCTGCCGGCGCCCGGGGCGCGCGGTGCCGCGGGTCAGCACTCGATGATGTTCACCGCCAGGCCGCCGCGGGCGGTCTCCTTGTACTTGACGGACATGTCGGCGCCGGTGTCCTTCATGGTCTTGATGACCTTGTCGAGGGAGACGTGGTGGCGACCGTCGCCGCGCAGCGACATCCGGGCCGCGGTCACGGCCTTCACGGCGGCCATGCCGTTGCGCTCGATGCACGGGATCTGGACCAGGCCGCCGACCGGGTCGCAGGTCAGCCCGAGGTTGTGCTCCATGCCGATCTCGGCGGCGTTCTCCACCTGCTCGGGGCTGCCGCCCAGCACCTCGGCCAGGCCGCCGGCCGCCATCGAGCAGGCCGAGCCGACCTCGCCCTGGCAGCCGACCTCGGCGCCGGAGATCGAGGCGTTCTCCTTGAAGAGCATGCCGATCGCGCCGGCGGCGAGCAGGAAGCGGACCACGCCGTCCTCGTTCGCCCCGGGGACGAAGTTGACGTAGTAGTGCAGGACGGCGGGGATGATGCCGGCCGCGCCGTTGGTGGGGGCGGTCACCACCCGGCCGCCGGCGGCGTTCTCCTCGTTGACGGCCATGGCGTAGAGGGTGACCCACTCCATGGCGCGGGCCGCCTCGTCGCCCTCGGAGCGCAGCGCGCGGGCGGCGTTGGCGGCCCGGCGGCGGACCTTCAGCCCGCCGGGGAGGATGCCCTCGCGGGTCATCCCACGCTCGACGCAGCCCTGCATGACCTGCCAGATCTCCAGCAGGCCGGCGCGGATCTCGTCCTCCGTGCGCCACGCCTTCTCGTTCTGGAGCATCAGCGCGGAGATGGACAGGCCGGTCTCCTGGGAGAGCCGCAGCAGTTCGTCGCCGGTGCGGAAGGGGTGGGTCAGGACGGTGTCGTCCAGCTTGATCCGGTCCTCGCCGACCGCGTCCTCGTCGACGACGAAGCCGCCGCCCACCGAGTAGTAGGTCTTCTCCAGCAGCGGGGCGCCGGCGGCGTCGTAGGCGAAGAGGGTCATGCCGTTGGCGTGGTACGGCAGCGACCGGCGGCGGTGCAGGATCAGCTCGGTGGACTCGTCGAAGTCGATCTCGTGCGCGCTGCCTATCTCGGCGCCCAGGAGGCGCAGCCGGCCGCTGGTGCGGATGCGCGCCACCTCGTCGTCGGCGGACTCGACGTCGACGGTGCGCGGGGAGTGGCCCTCCAGGCCGAGCAGCACCGCCTTGGGGGTGCCGTGGCCGTGGCCGGTGGCGCCGAGCGAGCCGAAGAGTTCGGCGCGCACCGAGACCGTCTGAGCGAGCAGACCGTCCTTCTTGAGCCGCCGGGCGAACATCCGGGCGGCCCGCATCGGGCCGACGGTGTGGGAGCTGGACGGGCCGATGCCGATGGAGAAGAGGTCGAAGACGGAGATGGCCACGGGGGCGGACTCCCTTGTCTGCTCGGGGTTGGACGATGGCGCAGATCGGGGCAGGACGGGGTGTTTCCGGCCCGACTGTCGAGCGTAACCCGCTCGCCGGGGATTGCCGCCGGACGGGAGGCGGCGGGCGGGAGAAGCCGGGAGGGCGGGGGAGGGAAGAGGCGGTGAAGCCGGACGGGCGGCGGGGTGCGGTGGGTCGCCAGGGGCCGGCGGTCCGGGGAGGGCAACGGCGGCTCGGGGCAGGGCAGTTCGGCCCGGAGCGCGGTGCGGCGGCGGGCCGCGGAAGGCGGCCCGCCGCAAGGTCACCGGGGGCCGTGGTGCCCCGGTGACCGGTTCGTCACAGCGACGGGTACAGCGGGTACTTCTCGGCCAGGGCCGTGACCCGGGCCTTGAGCGCCTCGCGGTCGTAGCTGGGCTTGAGCGCCTCGGCGATGATGTCGGCGACCTCGCGGAAGTCCTCGGCCGTGAAGCCGCGGGTGGCCAGGGCCGGGGTGCCGATCCGCAGGCCGGAGGTGACCATCGGGGGCCGCGGGTCGTTCGGGACGGCGTTGCGGTTGACGGTGATGCCGACCTCGTGGAGGCGGTCCTCGGCCTGCTGGCCGTCGAGCTGCGAGTCGCGCAGGTCGACCAGGACGAGGTGGACGTCGGTGCCGCCGGAGAGCACCGAGACGCCGTGCTCCCTGACGTCGTCCTGGACCAGGCGCTCGGCCAGGATCCGGGCGCCCTCCAGGGTGCGCTGCTGGCGCTCCTTGAACTCGTCCGACGCGGCGACCTTGAAGGACACCGCCTTGGCCGCGATCACGTGCTCCAGCGGGCCGCCCTGCTGACCGGGGAAGACCGCGGAGTTGATCTTCTTGGCCAGCTCGGCGGTGGACAGGATGACACCGCCGCGGGGGCCGCCCAGCGTCTTGTGGGTGGTGGTGGTCACGACGTGGGCGTGCGGCACCGGGGAGGGGTGCAGGCCCGCGGCCACCAGGCCGGCGAAGTGCGCCATGTCGACCATCAGGTACGCGCCGACCTCGTCCGCGATCCGGCGGAAGGCGGCGAAGTCGAGCTGGCGCGGGTAGGCGGACCAGCCGGCCACGATCAGCTTCGGGCGGTGCTCCTTGGCGAGGCGCTCGACCTCCTCCATGTCGACCAGGTTGGTCTTCTCGTCGACGTGGTAGGGCACCACGTTGTAGAGCTTGCCGGAGAAGTTGATCTTCATGCCGTGGGTGAGGTGCCCACCGTGGGCGAGGTTCAGACCCAGGATGGTGTCGCCCGGCTTGATCAGCGCGAACATCGCGGCGGCGTTGGCCTGCGCACCGGAGTGCGGCTGGACGTTGGCGGCCTCGGCACCGAAGAGCGCCTTGATCCGGTCGATGGCGATCTGCTCGACCACGTCGACGTGCTCGCAGCCGCCGTAGTAGCGGCGGCCCGGGTAGCCCTCGGCGTACTTGTTGGTGAGGACCGAGCCCTGGGCCTCCATGACGGCGACCGGAGCGAAGTTCTCCGACGCGATCATTTCGAGGGTGGACTGCTGACGGTGGAGCTCGGCGTCGACGGCGGCGGCGACGTCGGGGTCGAGCTCGTGCAGGGAGCTGTTCAGAAGCGACATGAGACTTCCTGGAGTGAGGAGGAGCGGGCGGGGCGCCGCGGCCCCGGCCGAGCGGTGGCGGCCGGGGCCGGGGTGTCAGCCGGCGGTGAAGGCGGTGTACGCGTCGGCCGTGAGCAGGTCCTCCGGCTCACCGGTGAGCTTCACCTTGAACAGCCAACCGCCCTCGAACGGGGCGGAGTTCACCAGCGAGGGGTCGGCGACGACGTCCTCGTTCACCTCGACGATCTCGCCGTGCACGGGCGAGTAGAGGTCGCTGACGGACTTGGTCGACTCCAGCTCACCGCAGGACTCGCCCGCGGTGACGGTGGACCCGACCTCGGGGAGCTGCACGAAGACGACGTCGCCGAGCGCATTGGCCGCGTGCTCGGTGATGCCGACCGTCGAGACGCCGTCCTTGGCGGTCGACAGCCACTCGTGCTCCTTGCTGTAGCGCAGGTGCTGGGGGTTGTCCATGGCTCGATTCTCCTGTACGCGAGGGTGTGGTCGTGCATGGGGTCTTGCCCTGTGAGACGGGTGGCGCCGGGCACGGTGGCGCGGGTCCGCGGCGGGCACCGCGGACCGGCCGGCGCCGCCCGCTACTTCTGCCGCTTGTAGAAGGGCAGCGCGATGACCTCGTAGGGCTCGTGGGTGCCGCGGATGTCCACCCGGACACCCTCGGTGCCGGGCGCCGCGTGCGCCGCGTCGACGTAGGCCATGGCGATCGGCTTGCCGAGGGTGGGGGAGGGCGCCCCCGAGGTGACCTCGCCGATCACCGTGCCGTCGGCGGCGACGACCGGGTAGCCGGCGCGCGGCACCCGGCGGCCCTCGGCGACCAGGCCGACCAGCTTGCGCGGCGGCGCCTGCTCGGCCCGCTCGGCGGCCGCCGCGAGCGCCGCCCGCCCGACGAAGTCGCCCTCCTTGTCGAACTTCACGACCCGGCCCAGCCCCGCGTCGAACGGGGTGAGCGCGGTGGTCAGCTCGTGCCCGTACAGCGGCATCCCCGCCTCCAGGCGCAGGGTGTCGCGGCAGGACAGGCCGCACGGGACCAGGCCGACGTCCCGCCCCGCCTCGGTCAGCGCCGTCCACAGCGCAGCTGCGTCCGCGGGCCGGACGAACAGCTCGAAGCCGTCCTCGCCGGTGTAGCCGGTGCGGGCGATCAGCGCCTCGACGCCGGCGACCGTGCCGGGCAGCCCCGCGTAGTACTTCAGCCCGTCCAGATCGGCGTCGGTGAGCTTCTTGAGGATGCCGGGGGACTCCGGGCCCTGCACCGCCAGCAGCGCGTAGGCGTCCCGGTCGTCGCGGACGGCGGCGTCGAAGCCGGCCTGCCGGTCGAGCAGCGCGTCCAGCACCACCTGGGCGTTGGAGGCGTTGGCGACGACCATGAACTCGGTCTCGCCGAGGCGGTAGACGATCAGGTCGTCGAGGATGCCGCCGTCGGCGGCGCAGATCATGGTGTAGCGGGCCCGACCGACCTTCAGGGCGCCGAGGTTGCCGACCAGCGCGTGGTCGAGGAGGGCGCCGGCCTGCGGGCCGGTGACGGTGAGCTCGCCCATGTGGGAGAGGTCGAAGAGGCCGGCGCGGGTGCGCACCGCGAGGTGTTCCTCGCGCTCGCTGCTGTAGCGCAGCGGCATGTCCCAGCCGGCGAAGTCGGTCATGGTCGCGCCGAGCGCGCGGTGGGTTTCGTCCAATGCGGTACGGCGTCGCGCAGCGACTCCACTCGGGGTGGTGGCGGGCGACGGGTGGGCGCGGCGGGGGGCTTCGGTCATCGCTTTCGGGCTCCCAGGCATGGGTGACAAGACGGTCTCCCCATCTGTCATCGGAACCTGAGAGGTTCACCGGGATCCCGCGGACGGGCCCGGTTTGCACCTTGGGTGGAGCCGTCCCGTCGGCCGGGCCGCGACTCGCTTTTCAGATCTGCCTCGCCCGCGCGGTATAGGGGCCTGAGAGATTCAAGGGAGGACTTGCTCCTTCGGCGCCCCGCCGTGGCGGCCGGGGACTCTCCCGCGCGGATTCAAGCGGCCGGTATGGAATTGGCTGATCGCCCACGAGTTGACGTTCGAGCCCGCCCGTGGCGGCCACATCATTACACGGGATCGCCCATTACAGGAGCCCCGGCCGCAGCTCCGCTCCCGGTCATCCCGGTCGAGGCGTTCCGCAGGCCCCCGCCGTCCCGCCTCGGCTCCTTACCGTTCCCTTGCCTCGGATTACCTTTTCTTGACACTCTGCACGGGCTGCGGGAGGGCCGGGGCACAACCCGGCCCGCGGGGTCATCGGGAGGGGCGCGCACGGTGCACGGCGAGGCGACGGACACGAGGACGGCGGGGGCCGCGCCCCCACAAACCCCGGCTCCGGAGCCGGCGTTGGGCGGCCCCGGGGAGCCGTGCCCCCGCCGCCCAGCCGACCGGCCGCCCTGCACCGACCTGCGGGGCCCGGGCCGCCCCCGGCACCCCGTGCTCCGCTTCCCGCCCGGCGACCTCGTCGTGGTCTCAGGACTGCCGGGCAGCGGCAAGAGCACCCTGATGCGACGGGTGGTGCCCGCCCGCGACGACCGCGGCGCCCCGGTGCACCGCGTCGACTCCCAAGACGCCCGCGACCACTGGGAGCACGGCCGGCTGCGCCGCCTCCCCTACGCCCTCTACCGCCCCCTGGTCCGGTTCGCGCACTACCGCGCGCTGCACCGGGCACTGCGCTCCGGCGGCAGCGTGGTGGTGCACGACTGCGGGACGTGGGCGTGGGTGCGCCGCTGGCTGGCCCGCACGGCCCGGCGCGAGGGCCGGGGACTGCACCTGGTCCTGCTCGACGTGGAGCCCGCGGTGGCCCGCGGCGGCCAACGGGCCCGCGGCCGCGCGGTGTCGCGGTACGCCTTCGCCCGCCACCGCCGGGCCGTGCGCCGCCTGCTGGCCCGGGCCGGGGCGGCCCGGCTCCCGAAGGGCGTGCGCTCCGTGGTGCTGCTGGACCGGCGCTGCGCGCGGGAGTTGGCGCGCGTCACCTTCGGTTGACCGCCGCACCCCCGCCACCGGCTTCGATGACCGGTAGGTCGCCCGTTAGGGTCTGATCCACCGGGCGGGCCCGCGGACCGCCCCTGCGAAGTCGGCCGGGCAGCGCGGCCAGTAATGGGTGGGTGAGATGAACTATCCGGACAATGAACCCCAGCACGGTGGTCCGGTGCCGGGGAACTTCCCGGACGAGGGGATACCGCACGCGGCCTGGCCGGCCAACGAGTTGGAGGAGGTGCTGGCCGCCTCGGTCGGACACCCCGAGGCCGGCGGCCGGATCGTCGAGGTGCTGGGCCGCAGCCGGGTGTGGGTGCCGCTGCCCGAGGGCGGCGGCCCGGACGGCGCGGGCCTGGGAGCGCCCGGCCTCGACGTGCCGACCGTCGAGATCGGCGGCGCCGCCTACGTCCCGGTCTTCAGCTCCGAGCAGGAGTTCCGGCGGGTCGTCGGCACGCACCTGTCCTACACCGTCGCGCCCGCCCGGGAGTTCGCCCGCGGCCTGCCGCCGCTGGTCGGCCTCGCGGTCAACCCGGACGGCACCGTCGGCGTCCCGCTGCCCCCGCCCGCGGTCGCCGAACTGTGCCGCACCGGATGCACCGACCTGGACGGCCCGCGGACCGCCGGCGCCCGGGTCCGGCTCTTCGAACCGGACTGGCAGGACGAGCCGGTGGACTTCCTGGCCGCCGCCGGCCTGGAGTTCTCCGCCGCCGGCACCGTGCTGGCCGCCCGCCGCACGCTGGCCGCCGTCGAGGGCGACACGCCGGCCCTCTTCGTCGGCGTGCAACTCGACGTCCCCGCCGAGCGCCTGCACGACGGCACCGCCCGCGACGAGGCGTCGACCGCCCTCGGGCGGGCTCTGGGTCAGGTGCCGGTGCCCTGGCCGGTCCAGCTCATCCTGCTCGACGTCGCCCAGGGCGACCCGGTCGCCGACTGGATGCTGGAGCGCGTGCGGCCCTTCTACACCCGGGACCACTCGTAAGCTGGTGGACGACGGGCGGGCGGGCGCCCGGCCGGGAGGAGGGACGGACCACGTGAGCGCGGGTGCGCAACAGGGAGCGGCGGCGGCCGACCAGGTCGAGCAGATGCTGCGACAGGTCTCGCCCGGGCGCTACGACGCCTACGAGGCGATGCTGGGCGCCCTCGCGCACGGGCAGGTCTGGATGCTCCTGTGGCACGGCCGGGCCGGCCAACCCGACGCCCAGTACGGGAACATGGAGGTCGACGGGCTGGGCTACGCCCCCTGTGTCACCTCCGCCGCCGAGCTCGCCGCCTCCGGCTGGACCCGCGACCACGAGGTCGTCACCGGACCCGAGATCGCCGCCTCCCTCTTCCCCGACCGCTGGGGCCTGTGGCTCAACCCGCACGCCCCCGGCGGCGGCGTCGGCGTCCCCTGGCTCGACCTGCGTCGGATCGCCGGCGGCCTGGACCGGCTGCCCGCCGGTCCGCTGCGGATCAGCGAACCGGTCATCGACATCCCGCAGTTCTACGCCCTGCTCGCGCAGCATGCCCACCGCACGCCCCCCGTGCGGTCGTTGCGCCGGGCCTGGGTGCAACCCGCCCTGGGCGCCCCGTACTTGGCGATCGGCCTGGACCTGTACGACACCGGGCAGCCGTCGGTGGACGCCGCCCGGATGCTGATCCAGCAGTCGATGGGCGCGGTGCCGGACGGCCTGCCGGTGTCCACCGTCGCCATGAACGACGAGTACGACCCGGTCGGCATGTGGATGCGGGCCTGCGCCCGCCCGTTCTTCGACCGCGACGGCTACGCCCAGCCGGCCCCCGGACCCACCTACGGCTACGGCTACCCCCGCGCCTACTGAGCCCGACCGGCGCCCGACCAGTGCCCGACCGGCGCCCGCGGCCGGCCCGCGCCTGACTGTCTATTCGGCCTGAATTGGCTTTATTTAAGCGGTGGTTGACGCCTCTTTCGGCCATCCGGTGCACCGCTTAAACCACGCCGTTGTTCGCATAACGGAAGGCCGCGGGTCACATCACAGTTGCGCATCCTTTCCCGGCCAGGGCTGGTGAGTGATCGCAACTCGGATGAAGACTCCCGCTCCAAGGACCTCGGTCCTGTGTACGAGCGCCATCCCCACCGGCGTCCCTGCGCCTGTCGACGATCCGTCAGCGACGCCAACTTGCCTGCATACAGGGCGAGGTGGCGGCAGGTGAGCACCAGTGGGGTCACCACCAGGCCGCTACCGCGGCGGGCACAGGCCGCCACCGTCGGCCGGGAGGGGTTCAAGCACCGTGACCGCACCGATCGAGACCACCGGCGCGGCTGCGCAGGCGCAGCCGGAAGCGGTGCTGGAAGGCGTCGAGAGCAAGCGCATCGAGGGGCGCTCGCTCGGCCAGATCGCCTGGCTGCGCTTCCGCCGCGACAAGGTCGCCATGGCCGGCGGCATCGTCGTCATCCTGCTCATCCTGGTCGCCGCCCTCTCCCGCCCGCTCCAGCACCTGTTCGGTCTGGACCCCAACCAGCCCCACCAGGACCTGATCGACCCCAACACCACGCTGCCCAAGGGCGACTTCGGCGGGATGGGCCCTGCCCATCTGCTGGGCGTGGACCCCAAGTTCGGCCGGGACCTGCTCGCCCGCATCCTGGAGGGCTCCTGGGTGTCGCTGCTGGTGGCGTTCGGCGCGACGCTGCTGTCGGTGGCCATCGGCACCGTCCTCGGTGTGGTCGCCGGCTTCTACCGCGGCCGGGTGGACGCCTTCATCAGCCGCCTGATGGACGTCTTCCTCGCCTTCCCCCTGCTGCTGTTCGCCATCGCGATCTCCGCGTCGCTCCAGGGCGGTGCGTTCGGGCTCTCCGGGCTGCCGCTGCACATCTCGGTGCTGATCTTCGTGATCGGTTTCTTCAACTGGCCCTACATGGGGCGGATCGTGCGGGCCCAGACCCTGTCGCTGCGGGAGCGGGAGTTCGTTTCCGCCGCCCGCGGGCTGGGCGCCCGCGGCCCGTTCATCCTCTTCCGGGAGCTGCTGCCCAACCTCGTGGGGCCGGTCATCGTCTACTCGACGCTGCTGATCCCCTCCAACATCCTCTTCGAGGCGGCGCTGAGCTTCCTGGGCGTGGGCATCCAGCCGCCCCAGTCGTCGTGGGGCGGCACCCTCACCCAGGCGGTCAAGTACTACGAGGTCGACCCCCAGTACATGATCGTTCCCGGCCTCGCGATCTTCGTCACCGTGCTCGCGTTCAACCTGCTCGGTGACGGTTTGCGGGACGCGCTGGACCCGCGCAGCCGCTGACCGGCGCCGGGCCTCAAACCCCCCACCTCTGCACCGTTTTCGAAGCCGTTTCGATCCGACGTTTCTCGACGAACGAAGGGGACACCGAGCACATGCGAAGGTCACTTCCGGCCGCGACCATCGCGGTCGTCACCAGCGCGGGCCTCCTGCTGGCCGGCTGTAGCGGAAAGGGCTCCTCGGACAGTTCCGCCGGGGCCAACGCCGCCACCAAGGGAGTCGTCAACGCCTCGGACGCGAAGGGGGGCACCGTCACCTACGCGATGAGTGACGCCCCCGAGTCCTTCGACCCGGGCAACACCTACTACGCCTTCGTCTACAACTTCAGCCGGCTGTACGCCCGTCCGCTGACCACCTTCAAGCCGGGCCCCGGCACCAAGGGCGAGCAACTGGTCCCGGACCTCGCCGAGTCGATGGGCAAGTCCAGCGAAGGCGGCAAGACCTGGACGTACAAGCTCCGCACGGGCGTCAAGTACGAGGACGGCACCCCCGTCACCTCGCAGGACGTCAAGTACGCGGTGGAGCGCAGCAACTTCGCCCGGGACATCCTCTCGCTGGGCCCGAACTACTTCCAGCAGTTCCTGGTGGACAACGACGGCGGCTACAAGGGCCCCTACAAGGACAAGGGCAAGGAAGGGCTCAAGTCCATCGAGACGCCCGACGCGCAGACCATCGTCTTCCACCTGAAGAAGCCGTTCGCCGAGTTCGACTACCTGGTCAGCGCCCCGCAGACCGCGCCCGTCCCGCAGGCCAAGGACAAGGGCGCGGACTACACCAAGTCCGTGGTCTCCAGCGGCTCCTACAAGTTCGCGAGCTACCAGGAGGGCAAGCAGCTCACCCTGGTCCGCAACCCGCAGTGGTCGGCCGCGACCGACCCGCTGCGCAAGCAGCTCCCGGACAAGATCGTGCTCAACCTGAAGGTCGCCCAGTCGACCATCGACAAGGACCTCCAGTCCGGCAACACCCTGGTCGACATGGCCGGCCGCGGCGTCGACGGCCAGACCCAGGCCCAGTTGCTGACCGACCCCAGACAGAAGGCCAACACCGACAACGCGCTCGGCCAGCGCCTGGTCTACACCGCCATCAACACCAAGGTCGCGCCGTTCGACAAGCTGGAGTGCCGCAAGGCCGTCGAGTACGCCATCGACAAGAAGGCCGTGCAGACCGCGCTCGGCGGCCCGATCCGCGGTGACATCGCCTCCACGGTCCTGCCCACCGACATCGCCGGCTACCAGAAGTACGACCTGTACCCGCAGAAGTACACGGGCGACAACCTGGACCTGACCCAGGCCAAGGCGCACTGGAAGCAGTGCGGCGCCGGCAACGTCTCCACCACCATCCTGGCCCGCAACGACCGCCAGGACGAGATCGACGCGGCCACCTCCGTCATCGGCTCGCTGAAGAAGATCGGCATCAACGCCAAGCTCCAGCAGTACCCGACCAGCAAGTACTTCTCGGACTACGCCGGCGTGCCGGCCTTCGACAAGGCCAACAACGTCGGCCTGATGATGATGCAGTGGGGCGCCGACTTCCCGACCGGCTACGGCTACCTCCAGCAGATCCTCAGCGGCAAGGCGATCAGCCAGTCCGGCAACTCCAACCTCTCCCAGTTGGACGACCCGGAGATCAACAACCTGCTCGACACGGCCATCGCCAACACCGACCAGGCCACTCGCGAGAAGGCGTACGCGGACATCGACCGCAAGGCGATGGAGCAGGCGGCGATCGTCCCGCTGACCTACTTCAAGGTCCTGATGTACCGCTCGCCGAAGGCCACCAACTTGGTGTCCACCTCGGCCTTCAGCGGTGAGTACGACTACCTCAACATCGGCGTCAAGAAGTAGCAGCCCTGGAAGGCAGGTGAAGGCATTGGTGTCCGCGGGCCACCCGCTGTCGGCCCGCGGCACCGGCGCCGCATCCCCGTGTTCTCGTACCTCATCCGCAGGTTGATCAGCGCGGTGATCCTGTTGCTGATCGTCAGCGCGGTCACCTTCGGCATCTTCTTCCTGCTGCCGAAACTGGCCGGGCAGACCACCGACCAGCTTGCCCAGCAGTACATCGGAAAGGCCCCCACGCCCGCGGACATCGCCGCGGTCAAGAAGAACCTCGGCCTGGACAAGCCCGTGTACGAGCAGTACTGGGAATTCCTCAAGGGCATCTTCGTCGGCGTCGACTACAAGTTCGGCCCGGAGGCGGCCACGTGCCATGTGCCGTGCTTCGGTTACTCCTTCAAGACCCACATCGAGGTCTGGCCGGAGATCCAGTCCCGGCTCCCGGTGACGCTGTCGCTGGCCGCCGGCGCCGCCGTGCTGTGGGTGGTCTCCGGCGTCGCCACCGGCGTGCTCTCCGCGCTGCGCCCCGGCTCGTTCTTCGACCGGGCGGCGATGGGCGTGGCGCTGGCCGGCGTCTCGCTCCCGATGTTCTTCACCGGCGCGCTGGCCCTGGCGCTGTTCACCTACCAGTGGCCGCTCTTCGAACGCAGCGACTACATACCGCTGTTGACGGACCCGGTGGGCTGGGCCCGGACCATGTTCCTGCCCTGGGTCACCCTGGCGTTCCTCTACTCGGCGCTCTACGCCCGGCTCACCCGGGCCGGCATGCTGGAGACCCTGAGCGAGGACTTCATCCGCACCGCCCGCGCCAAGGGCCTGCGGGAGCGCCGGGTGGTGATCCGGCACGGCCTGCGGGCCGCGCTGACCCCGATCGTCACCGTCTTCGGCATGGACCTGGGCCTGCTGCTCGGCGGTGCGCTCATCACCGAACAGGTCTTCTCGCTCAAGGGAGTCGGCGCCTTCGCGGTCGACTCCATCAACGCCAACGACCTGCCGAACATTCTCGGCGTCACCCTGCTCGCCGCGTTCTTCATCGTCCTGTGCAACCTGGTGGTGGACGTTCTGTACGCCGCCATCGACCCGCGGGTGAGGCTCACGTGACCGACTCTTCCGAGGACCAGACCACCGCCCCCGGGCAGCCGGAGGCCGCCCCCGCCACCGGCCGCGCCTTCCTCGAAGTGCGCGACCTCCAGGTGCACTTCCCCACCGACGACGGCCTGGTGAAGTCCGTCGACGGGTTGACCTTCAGCCTTCAGAAGGGCAAGACGCTCGGCATCGTCGGCGAGTCCGGCTCCGGCAAGTCGGTGACCTCGTTGGCCATCATGGGCCTGCACCGGGCCTCCCGGCAGCAGCGCGGCAAGGTGCGGATGTCCGGCGAAATCTGGCTGGACGGCCGGGAGTTGGTCGCCGCCGACCCCGACGAGGTCCGCCGGCTGCGCGGCCGCCAGATGGCGATGATCTTCCAGGACCCGCTCTCCGCGCTGCACCCCTTCTACTCCGTCGGCAGCCAGATCGTGGAGGCGTACCGCGTCCACCACGACGTCGACAAGAAGACCGCGCGCAGGCGGGCCGTGGAGATGCTCGACCGGGTCGGCATCCCGCAGCCGGACAAGCGGGTCGACGACCACCCGCACCAGTTCTCCGGCGGCATGCGCCAGCGCGCCATGATCGCCATGGCGCTGGTCAACAACCCCGAGCTGCTGATCGCCGACGAGCCCACCACCGCCCTGGACGTCACCGTCCAGGCGCAGATCCTGGACCTGATCCGCGATCTGCAGAAGGAGTTCGGCTCGGCGGTCATCATCATCACCCACGACCTCGGCGTGGTCGCCGAGCTCGCCGACGACCTGCTGGTGATGTACGGCGGCCGGTGCGTCGAACGGGGCCCGTCGGACCGGGTGTTCGCCGCCCCGCAGCACCCCTACACCTGGGGCCTGCTCGGCTCCATGCCGCGGATCGACCGCGACCAGTCCGACCGGCTGATCCCGGTCAAGGGCTCCCCGCCCAGCCTGATCAACGTGCCGTCCGGCTGCGCCTTCAACCCCCGCTGCCCGTACGCGGACCTCCCCAAGGACAACCTCACCCGCACGGTGCGCCCCGAACTCCAACAGGTCGACGGCGGGCACTTCTCCGCCTGTCACCTCCCGCAACCGGACCGGGACCGCATCTGGACCGAAGAGATTGCGCCGAAGCTGTGACCGAGACGACCCAGAGCACCGAGGCGACCGAAAGCACCGAGACGATCCAGAGCACCGGGGCGACCGGACCCGCCGGGGCGCAGGCGCAGCGCGCGCCGCTGCTCAAGGTCCGCGGCCTGGTCCGGCACTTCCCGATCGCCAAGGGCATCCTCAAGCGGAAGGTCGGCGCCGTGCAGGCGGTCGACGGGATCGACTTCGACGTCTTCCCCGGGGAGACGCTGGGCGTCGTCGGCGAGTCCGGCTGCGGTAAGTCGACGATGGGCCGGCTGATCACCCGGCTCGACGAACCGACCGGCGGCTCGGTCGAGTTCGAGGGCCGGGACATCGCCCATCTGTCGCCGGGCCGGCTGCGACCGCTGCGCCGCGACATCCAGATGATCTTCCAGGACCCGTACGGCTCGCTGAACCCGCGGCACACCATCGGCGGGATCGTCTCCACCCCCTTCCGGCTCCAGGGCGTCACGCCCGAGGGCGGGGTGAAGAAGGAGGTGCAGCGGCTGCTGGAGCTGGTGGGGCTGAGCCCGGAGCACTACAACCGCTATCCGCACGAGTTCTCCGGCGGGCAGCGGCAACGCATCGGGATCGCCCGGGCGTTGGCCCTCAAACCCAAGCTGGTGGTCGCGGACGAGCCGGTCTCCGCCCTCGACGTCTCCATCCAGGCGCAGGTCGTCAACCTCATGGACGACCTCCAGGAGGAGCTGGGCCTGACCTACGTCATCATCGCCCACGACCTCTCGGTGATCCGGCACGTCTCGGACCGGATCGCGGTGATGTACCTCGGCAAGATCGTCGAACTGGCCGACCGGGACGCGCTGTACGCCTCGCCGCGGCACCCGTACACCAAGGCGCTGCTGTCGGCCGTGCCGGTGCCCGACCCCAAGCGGCGCACCCAGCGCGAGAGGATCCTGCTCAAGGGCGACGTGCCCTCGCCGATCGACCCGCCGTCCGGCTGCCGGTTCCGCACCCGCTGCTGGAAGGCGACGGACGTGTGCGCCACCACCGAGCCGCCGCTGGTGCTCCTGGGCACCGGGCACCAGGTGGCCTGCCACCATCCGGAGGAAGCAGCGGACGTCGACGACAACACCGCGTCCGACGAGGGGAGTTCGCCGGATAAGGAGTCAAGTGGTCAGTAACGCCTGACGACTTGGCAAAGTCATGGGTGGCGGGGGGCGGGAGAGTGCAGAGTCGGCGCGGTTGTTCATGTTGCATCCGCGTGTTTCGAAGGGACGGCTCATGGCACTCTCCCGTTCTGCGCGTCGCACCTCCCGACTGCTGGCCCTGGCCACCGCCGTGGCCGCGGCCGCCTCGCTCGCCGCCGCCCCGGGAGCGGCCGGCGCGGCACCGCACCCGACCCCGGGCGCCCCCGGCATCGGTGACCCGTACTTCCCGAACCTCGGCAACGGGGGCTACACCCCGCTCCATTACGACCTGGGCGTCAGCTACCACCCCGACTCCGGGCGGCTCGACGGTCGCACCACCCTGACCGCCCGGGCCACCCAGGACCTCTCGACGTTCGACCTGGACCTCCAGAAGCTGACCGTCGACCAGGTCCGGGTCGACGGCCGGCCGGCCCGCTTCTCCAGAACCGGCGACGAACTCGTCGTCCGGCCAGGCCGCGCGCTGCCGCGCGGCGGGCGGTTCGCGGTGACCGTCGTCTACCACGGCGTCCCCGAGCCGCTCAGCGGCCCGATCGTCTTCGGCTCCAAGTACGGCTGGATGAAGACCAAGGACGGGGTGTTCGTCGCCTGCGAGCCCAACGCGGCCTCGACGTGGTTCCCGTCCAGCGACCACCCGTCCGAGAAGGCCACCTACGACATCCACATCGACGCCCCCAAGGGGCTGACCGGGGTCTCCAACGGGCGCCTGGTCGGCTCCGGCGAGCGCGGCGGTCGCGCCTGGTACCACTGGCGGGAGAGCCGGCCGATGGCGCCGTACCTGGCGACCGCCACCATCGGGAAGTTCGATGTGCGCACCGGCACCACCCCCGGCGGCACCCCGATCTACGTGGCCACCGACCCGACCCTGCCCACCGGCAAGGTCGATGTCTACGCGGTCACCGCGGAGGCCACCGACTACTGGTCGAAGCTCTTCGGGCGGTACCCGTTCGAGGAGACCGGGGCGATCGTGGACGACATGCCGGAGGCGGGCTTCTCCCTGGAGGTGCAGTCCAAGCCGGCCTACTCCGCGGTGCGCAACGAGACCACCATCGTTCATGAGTTGGCGCACCAGTGGTTCGGCGACTCGGTCTCGGTCAAGCAGTGGAAGGACATCTGGCTCAACGAGGGCTTCGCCAGTTATGCGCAGTGGCTGTGGGCCGAGCACCGCGGTACCACCACCGCCCACGACGCGTTCCGCAAGGCGTACCGGTCGGTGCCGGCGAGCGACCCGTTCTGGAAGATCACGGTCGCCGACCCGAAGCGGGACACCATGTTCTCCGAGGCGGTCTACCAGCGGGGCGCGATGACCCTCCAGGCGCTGCGCGAATGCATCGGCGACCGGGCGTTCTTCCGGCTGCTGCCGACCTGGACGGCCCGGCACCGCTACGGCAACGCGACCACCGCCGACTTCGTCGCGCTGGCCGAGAAGGTCTCCGGGCAGCGGCTCGGCGCCTTCTTCCACACCTGGTTGGACACCCCGAGCCGCCCGGCGCTGCCGGGGGAGTGACCGGCTAGCCGGCGTCCTGTTCCGCGCCCCGGCCGCGCAGTTGCTGCGGCCGGGGCAGGTGCAGTCCGAAGTAGACCGCGCCCATCCGCAGGGCGAAGACCAGCCCCGCCGAGACCATCGCGGCGACCGAGGCCCCGGTCCCGAGTCGGTACATCAGGAGGTAGCAACAGGCGCCGGCCAGCGCCGCGATGGCGTAGACGTCCTCGCGCAGCAGCAGCGGCGGGAACTCCCCGCACAGCACGTCGCGGATCACCTCGCCGGTCACGCCGGTGAGCACCGCGAGGATGATCACCGCGAGCGGGGTGACGCCGGCCGAGATCGCCGCGCGGGCGCCGATGACGGTGACCACGGACAGCCCGATCGCGTCCACCACCAGCAGCGACTTGCGCGGCAGGGACCAGAACCGCAGATACGCCATGGTGCCCACGCCGACGCAGATGATCACCGTCAGCAGTACCCAGTCGTGCGTCCAGTACAGCGGCCGCCGGTCCAGGATCACGTCGCGGAGCGTGCCGCCGGAGATGGAGGCGGCGAACGCGAGGACCAGGCCGCCGAACGGATCCATGTTGGCGCGGTAGGCCGCCAGCACGCCGCTCGCGGCGAAGGCCGCGATCCCGACCAGGTAGAGCACATGAAGCATGCGGTCATGATGGCAGCAGCACAGTGGATCACTCCGCTCGCGGGCCCCGTCCGACTCCCGTCCCGGTCCTTGAAATTGACACTACCGGTCGGTAATCGATCCGTGTAGCGTGCCGCCATGGCAACGGTGACCGTAGGAAACAGCGAGTTCGACCGCGACACCGCGGTCACCCGACGCGCCCCGGGCGTCTACGCGGCCGACCTCTCCGCGGGCTGGACGATCATCAACGCGGTCAACGGCGGCTACCTCCTCGCCCTGCTCGGCCGCGCCCTGGGCGACGCCCTCCCGCACCCCGACCCGCTCACCGTCACCGCCCACTACCTGACGGCGTCGGTGCCAGGACCGGCCACCGTCCGCACCGAGGTGGTCCGCACCGGCCGCACCCTCTCGACCGGCACCGCCACCCTCGTCCAGTACGCCGACGACGGCACCGAGGTCGAACGCATCCGGGTGCTGGCCACCTACGGCGACCTCGCCGCCCTCCCCGACGACGTCCGCACCACCGCCAAGCCCCCGGCCATCCCGCCCTACGAGCACTGCCTGGGCACCGACAGCGCCCCCGACGGGCGGCCGGCCATCCCCGGCAGTACCGCGATCGCCGGCCGGCTGGACCTCCGACTCGACCCGGCCACCGTCGGCTGGGCGGTGGGCGAGCCGTCCGGCAGGGGCGAGATGCGCGGCTGGTTCGGCCTGGCCGACGGCCGCGACCCGGACCCGCTCTCCCTCCTGTTGACCGTCGACGCACTGCCGCCCACCGCCTTCGAGTTGGGCCTGCGCGGCTGGGTCCCCACCGTCGAGCTGACCTGCCACGTCCGGCACCGCCCGGCCCCCGGCCCGCTCCGGGTCGCCATCACCACCCGCAACCTGGCCGGCGGCTTCCTGGAGGAGGACGCCGAGGTCTGGGACTCCGCGGACCGCCTGGTGGCCCAGTCCCGCCAGCTGGCCCGCACGATCCTGGCGAAGTGAGACGGGGCGCGACGGTCCCGACCGGGGCGTGCGCCCTGAGCCAGAGCATGCGCCCCAGGTGATGCGCCCCCGCGCGGGATACGCGCCCCGGGGCGGCTCGTAGAATCGGCGCACCATGGTTTACCTCGACCACGCCGCCACCACTCCGATGCTCCCGGAGGCGGTGCAGGCGATGACCGCCCAGCTCACCGTCACCGGCAACGCGTCCTCCCTGCACGCCGCCGGCCGACGGGCCCGGCGCACCGTCGAGGAGGCGCGGGAATCGCTCGCCGCCTCCTTGGGTGCGCGCCCCAGCGAAGTCGTCTTCACGGCGGGCGGCACCGAGGCCGACAACCTCGCGGTCAAGGGCCTGTACTGGTCCCGCCGGGCGGCCGACCCGGCCCGCACCCGGGTCCTGGCCAGCCCCGTCGAGCACCACGCCGTCCTGGACGCCGTCGAGTGGCTCGGCGAGCACGAGGGCGCCACCGTCGACTGGCTGCCGGTCGACCAGCACGGCCGGGTGTCCGCCGAGGCGCTGCGGGAGGCCATCGCCCGCAACCCCGACGACGTCGCGCTGGCCACCGTCATGTGGGCCAACAACGAGATCGGCACCGTCCAGCCGGTCCGCGAACTGGCCGAGGTGGCGCGGGAGTTCGAGATCCCGCTGCACTCCGACGCGGTGCAGGCGGTCGGCCAGTTGGAGGTCGACTTCGCCGGCTCCGGGCTCGCCGCGATGACCGTCTCCGGCCACAAGATCGGCGGCCCGTACGGGATCGGCGCGCTGCTGCTGCGCCGGGAGCACGCCCCCGTGCCGGTGCTGCACGGCGGCGGCCAGGAGCGGCACGTCCGCTCCGGCACCCTCGACACCCCCGCCATCGCCGCGTTCGCCGCGGCCGGCCGGCACGCGGTGGCACACCAAGAGGAGTTCGCCCGCGAGATCGGCGCGCTCCGCGACGACTTGGTCACGGCGGTCCGGGCGGCCGCGCCCGACGCCATCCTGGGCGGCGACCCGGACCCCGCTGGCCGCCTCCCGGCCAACGCCCACTTCACCTTCCCCGGCTGCGAGGGCGACTCCCTGCTGCTCCTCCTGGACGCCCAGGGCATCGCCTGCTCCACCGGGTCGGCCTGCACCGCAGGCGTCGCCCAACCCAGCCACGTCCTGCTGGCCACCGGGATGTCCCAGGACCTCGCCCGCGGCACCCTGCGCTTCTCCCTGGGCCACACCTCCACCGCCGCAGACGTGGCAGCCCTCGCGGAGGCCATCGGCCCGGCGGTGGAGCGGGCCCGGGGCGCCGGGCTTAGTTAGTCCCCACGTTGTTGGCTTTCCCGCCGTGCGGGTTGCTGTTGTTTGCGCCTGGCGGCGCTGGCCGTGCCGCTGCGCGGGGCGGTGCCGCTGCGCGGGGCGGGCCGACTTGTCTTGTCCGCTGCGCGGGGCTGTTGGGTGCGGTGACGGTCCTGCGGGGTGGGGGTGCCAGACTGCTTCGCTTTACGTCTGGCACCCCCACCCCTCCG